>NZ_RXRN01000001.1:0-319487 GCF_003986875.1 Enterobacter sp. WCHEn090032 | reverse complement strand
TTTCCGCTATGACCCGCTCGGACGCCGCATCAGCAAAACGCGCCAGCAGATGCTGCGCGGTCAGCTAACCGGCAAGCCGGTTTGTCTGGGAAGGGTTCCGCCTGCTGCAGGAGCTGCACGGAGACGTGCCTCTGACCTATGTCTACAGCGACCAGGACAGCTACGACCCGCTGGCGCGAATTGACGGCGTGGAAGCGCCGGAAATCTTCTGGTTCCACTGCCAGTCCAACGGCACGCCAGAGCGGATGACGGATATCGAAGGGCAGGTGCGCTGGGAAGGGGGGAACAGCGCCTGGGGCAAGCTGTTGCGGGAAAGCGAGACGCAGGGATCAGGATATTCCCAGAACCTGCGGATGCAGGGGCAACACCTGCATTGTGAGATGGTTGCACGACAATCTGTTCCGGTATTACCACCCGGACTGCGGACGGTTTACGCAGAAGGACCCGATAGGGCTGGCGGGGGAGATAAATCTTTACCTGTATGGTGCAAATAGTCTTACGCGAATAGACCTTCTGGGATTAAAACAAGAGGAAGTTATACGCTATACGAGTAAAGATGAAGCGATTGCATCAGCTTCTGAGCACGGTGGTAAAGGCGGATTGGTCCCAAATAATCGTGGTGATAAAGCCATATGGGTTAATCATGATAGCCGACCAGGATTTAACCCTGGATAAAAATATCCTTTCTCGTTTTAATGATAAAATCACTTCATTCCAGATTGAAAAGAAAGATGCTAAAGGTAATTGGAAGAAATGTGGTAAGAGGATTACGTAATGATTTTTGAAATGTTTATACATAAAATTGAACACTTCACTAATGCGAGAGCAGAGATTGAAAGTTTTGGAAAATATATCTATGTTCAGGATGAACCGGACCTTTTCCCCGTTTGTTTTAAAAAAGTAAATGGGAAGCATGTAGAGTTGAGTCGTTGGCAAACTTGCTTTCCTAAAGTTATGTTTCAGCGTGCGTTAAACAAGTTAGGCCTAAGTGAAGATGGTAAGTATGCATTTGAAGTTTTCCTTTCTCGATTAGGTTATCTTTTTCAAATAGATAACCGACAGCGTATAGATAAAGATATCTTTATCTTGTTTTATATCTATCAACTGTTTTCTTTAAAAGATAACGAAGAAGATTACGCTATAAAAGCAAAAATCTTTTTTTTAAGATTTTTGTGTTTTGAAATGGGCATGGATGATGACTCTTATAATTTGCTATGCATTACTAAAGATGGGATTTGTATAAATACTTCTCAGCATGGTAATGTCTCAATATTGTCTTTGCTTGAGCGATTTTATGTACAATTTGAAAAAAAGAAAAACTTTGAAGATATTAAGTCTATAAAACATTATCAATCATCAGTGCTGAATTTTTTGTTTGTTGCGAACAACGATATAAATCACCTGTCTTTTAATGATAAAAACTGCTACCTTTGCCATCCTGATAGTTTTATTAATACTTATGAGAAATCTAAAGAAACAATTTATAGAGCCTTGGAACAGTGTTTTGACAAGTATCAATCCACGAAGAATTTACTAATATCAAATTTCATTCTAATGAATTATTCGTATTATATTGTTAGAAATAATTTGACAGATCTAAAAAGTTTAAGAAGACATGTTTCTTCAGATATGTTTAGACAAATAATTTCCTCAATAGTGTACAGAGGTTTTTTTGTGAATGAAGATGAGATATTTAAGGTGGTTGGCAATGAATATGACATTAGCCTTGAAAAAAATGAAGGTCGAATGCGTTTTAATTTAATATATTCGATTTAAGGCATTAATGTTAGATCACTGTCGGGGGCATTAGGTTTTGAATGTTCAAACCGCTGTAGAGCCCTCGATTCTTCAAGGCCAAACTATGGCAGGACAATAGATTTACGGTTTGCTCGTTGTAAGTTGAAAACCTGGTATCTCTCATACCGTGCCTTGGCGGATGCCTCGTGATAATAAAGAACGAAGGAAGATTTTATTGGTTCGTGGCCTTTAAAGAAATGTGGATTTTAGACAGAGCAAAATGGGTAGAAGATTTTGTGAGAAGTGGGATGGAAATAAACCTACAGGATATCCATAAGGAAAGATATAACATACCAGTTGTAAATGAAGAAAACGCAAAGGTATTCATTGATGGTTTAATTAAAGATGCTTATTTATATAATAAGGATGATATAGCTGAGGAGTTTTATAATAGGCTTTCGCAAAAAACCACCTGGTGGGATATATATGATCTAATGCCAGATTTGTTTATAGACTTTGATAATAAAAGACTATATTCCCAATATGTCGAAAGTATGCCTTATCACAAATATGTTCCTGATGATTGGCAAGGTGAACTTGTAGATTTCTGCAGTGATGGATCGTTACCTCAAGATGAAATGTTATGGATAAAAAATGAGACAGATCATAGGAGCATTGTAATCTCTAAAGGGTAAAAATATATCTCCAAAATACTTTTTTTTAGTGTGCTATGGTAGATGCATCATGTTAATCTTTAACCATTGAGCTGAATTGTGAAGAAGATGGAATTTACTATAATTTAATTCTTGTTCCGAATGGATGGGTGTAAATGATTGATTTTTATGCTGATATTTTATCAGGGAGAGCGCTAGGTAACGTGTTTTTGGGTGAAAATATAAGTAAATATATGAATGAGTTATATACCGATTTTAAGGTAAATTACTTTGATTATTTTTTGCCTGATGATGAGAAAAGGCTTGCATATATTGTAGATGACACTATCACAATCGCTACCCTTGAAGATGGAACGATCATTTCGATTGGTTGTAATGTAAGCTATAAGGGGAGGTATAATAACATATTACAAACAGGTCACACGATGAGGCAAATAATCGACTTGACTAATAAACAACGCATTTTTAATGGTTTCATTATTATAAATGACGACTTTGGTTTTTCATTTGAGTTGCCAGCGCCTTATGATGAAATCGCAGATAGCATTGCACATGTTCCACTGGATCTCGTTCTTAATGAAATCCGTGTAGCTGATTACTCTGACTGGAATCCTCAAAAAATATAACGCTGAAATGTGAGTTGGGATTGATACTACAGATTATAACTTGACATAATAATTTTTTTAATTATTTCATAAAAGATTAAGTATTGAAAATTATGCATGCAATAATACATTTCCAAACAAATACAGCAACAATTGTGATTTATGATTTAATGTCACTAAAACATAGACTTAACGATGATGTAGATTGGTGGAGCCTTCCAGAAGATGAAGTTGAAGAAATAAATAAAGGTAATGTGTTATTTCTCAATCTTGGAGATGATGGAACCTATAAAGTCCATATTAAAAGAGATGTTGATGAATGTACCGGGTCGCTATTTTTAAACGTACCTTCTGGAAAGGTTTTCATTGGGGCGGGAGAAGATGTCACTGGCGGAGATCTTGAGCCTGACGACTCAGATGCCATTTCAGGTGAGTTTATTACTTTAGAACCTGGTAGTTACGAAGTTAAATATAAAAAGCAAGATTCAAATATTCTAATTTCCTTTGCAAAAGCAACGATTACTGAAAACTCATTAGAAGAGGGAGTTTATCTTTGAATAAAAAATAGAATAATACAAGTAGTTCATCACATAGTCATTTTTAACAATTTTCTTTTTCCTTCTGCGCGCACCTTGCTTGCTTTTTTGCACTTTGCTTACTCTTAACCTCCATAATCGGTTATTATACTTGCGACGAATAACCCCAACCTCAGGAAAGTCCCCGTAGTTGCTGACCACCCGCAGCGAGTACGATCTCCTCGGGCTTCTGCATTGTCGGGATGTTTTACCCGGCAACGAGCCGCCAGGTGCTGGGCGGACAGCCCGCCGGTAAGCTGGTGACCACCTGGTTTGTCCGGGAAGGGTTCAGCCTGCTGCAGGAACTGCATGGAGACGTCCCGCTGACCTACGTCTACACTGATTTGAGAGATATAGTTTAGCGAGGTAACACAGGACTTGATGCTCATCAAGCGGGGCAAAAATGTAGGAGATAATGTGAATAAAGATGAGTTAGTTGTGAGATCATTACTTGCCGAGCTTTTAGGCGATACGCTAAATTATTATATTGATAATCTATCTGACTTATCCAGGTCAAATGGTGATGAAGATCCTTATTCGCGGGCAAGAAGTGTAATTCATAAACTATCCCCAGAAGAACAGGAGAAAATTTTCAATTTCCTTAGGTTGGTCATTGTTGATACAACTTCTACTGTTCTCGGAACAATCGATGGTTCACGTTTCCCTCCAAATATAGATGGGGATTTTAAACTTGAATATGACGGCGATGAAATACAAGGCTCCTTACAAGATGAATTAATTTCAAGATCTGAAGAGCTTGGTGTTTATAAATAAAGATTCTATCAATCTTTAACCATTGCGCTGAATATATAGAGCATTGATAAGAAAAATTGGGTTTTTATTCCATTTTTTATTATGCAATTAATGGCTGGTTAGTTTCAGGAAAGAAACAATAATTGCCCTTATTAATAATTACAACTAATTCATCAATAAATGCGAACCTAATGGAGATAATATTTATCTTAACATAGGATTTATTCATTTATAGGTAAGCCGATATGGAAAAGCAAGATTTAATTGATCAGTTAAATGAAGTTGAAAAGATTATACACACGTCTTTACCTTCTGAATATAAGCGCTTTATGATTGAGAACGTCAAAGATAGCTACTCTTATGAAATTCAACGAGCAAATGGTGGCCAGCTTTATGTTTTCAATTGTTTTGACTTGCTTGAAAGAAATAATACATACACAATTAAATCGGTGGAGCCTGACGTTTTATTGATTGGTCAAGATGGTGATTTGGGATACTTTTTGAATTTGCGTAAAGGTACTGATGAGATTTATTCTTTAGATCTTGGAGCGTTAGGAAGTCTGGACATGGATAAAGAAAGTAATAGCATATTTAGGCTATAATGTTTGATTTATTAATCATCTAGTTCAGAACATTGAAAAATCCACGTCAAATCGTGAATTTTTTTCAAAACAAATCAAATATTGAAAAGTAGTTTATCACATCGCATTTTTTAATGATATAATCTTCCCCTTGCACACCCAGCGCTGCGCCGCTGGTCCCTCTGCCTGGATTAAGATTGCCGCAATAACCTGGTGTGGGAAGAGCGGGACGATAACCCTTCACGATGAAAAGAATATTATCTATGGAGGACGTGGGGAAGCTCCAGCTCGTTTGAATAGCCATGCTAATATACCGGGTAAATCACATTTGGAACAGTTGTCTATATTTGATAATAATTTGACCAAAGCGGAAATTAAATTCCTGGTACAAAGGATTATGGTTCTTAATGGTGGAGCTAAATCAGTGATCTCCTTAACAAATCTCATAAATAAAATCAGATCATTTAGTCCTTATAACCCAAATGCTAGCACATATGATATTGCGGGTCATAACAGTGATTGGGGTGGAAAAGTATTGAAAGATGCGTTATCAATTCTGAAAGGTAATAGCTTATGAAAGTAAAATACAAAGAGGGTGACATCTTTGTCATTCCGATGAGTAATGGGAAATTTGCGATTTGCCAGATTGTATTTGCTCCAAAACAAAAGTTTAAGCAAGCAATAGGTTTCTGCATTTTATCAATACAGAATACGGAGGAGCTTGAAGATAACAGTTCACTGAGACCTTTATTTTTTGAAAAGTTTGGCAAAGAGATGAAGGTTGTTTTCACTGGCAATCAGAATATTAGCAAAGGCATTTGGAAAATTATTGGCCACGCTAATCTTACTGAAGAAAAAAAAGAATTAAAAATATTTAATTATGCTGGCGGCTTATATGATGGGGAGGACGAAATCAGGCGTTTATCTGTTGCGGAATATCCAAATTACACAACAATGGGGGTTTCAGGCTTTGAGCTTGTCGACAATGTTCTGATAAATATTTGATCATCAGGGGAGGCGGGCTTCCTAAGCTAATTTTCATACAGCAACAGCTCATAAACACCTTAAATAAATTCGCGATTTTTTTGATCATCTGGCCAAATAATATATGAATCATTTCAGTAACTGTGAAAAAAAGATTGGACGTGCAGATATTGCTAAAAATGAAGAAGAATTATCTATTATTCTTCCTGATGATTTCATTTCACATTATCTGCAATTTAATGGTGGCACTCCTGAGAAAAGTTGGTGGGCCGATGATGAAGATTTTGAACCAGTAGAGGTGGCTGGGTTTAAACCGTTTATTTATAATAGTCAGACAAATGATGACCCTAGATCTTTAATTGATGGTTGCTATATCAGCATGTTGGATAGGCAAGTGATCCCAAAAAACCTTTTTCCCTTCGCAAATGATTGGGGAGGGAATTTCTTCTGTCTGGATTTAGATAATTACTCAATTGTATACTTTGCTACAGATTCTTTTGATGAGTATTTGACTATGCAAGAGAATCACATAAAACTTCAGAGATATCTGACAAATTCATTTTCCATCTTTGTTAATGGATTGGTAACAGAAGAAGATCTTTCTTAAGAAGCCATTGAACGTTAACAATATATTCACTACAATTAATAAGGGTAAATGTAAATTGAATAAGATGCCAGATAATTCAATTGTTGTTATTGATGTGGCTGGGACTAGTATAAAGATTGATATTTTCTCAGAGGAACTATGATAAATTTGCAATCTTATAATGAAGTATTGGATTTTCTGGAATTATTTTTTCAAAAATATATTCTTGATTATAATTGCCTCAAGGATATGCAATCTATTTTAGAGGGTTGTCGAAAAGAAAAAACGGTTTCTATTCGATCTATAGACTCATGCTTTATGGTATATAGACGAAAGACTCAAGATTATAGAGTCCTTGCTCATGAGGAACAGGAGATATGGAGGCAGTTGTTCAATATATGGCAATAAATTTTTATAAGCAAAACTGGCAAGAGATGACGGATATCAAAGAGCAGTAACTGTGGTGCAGGGTCTAATATTGGTAACGTTTTTATCAGAGCAGTCAGGTGTAACGAGAATAAAAATCGAGGTAAGGTAATGAACAATAAAAACATACAAATAGTTAATCTACTGATTTCGCATAGTCAAATATTGTTACGATCCCGAGACTATGATGAGAAACTGAGTCAGTGGGGGAAAGGAAATATTTCACAAGGTGCTGTACTTCATAAGGATTATGTAATATTTGATCCATTGCCAGATGATGCATTTGGCGCAAACGTGAATATTAAAGTAGAACAATCTTTCAATTTAGATGAGAATTCTCAGCGCTGCATCGTTGTGCCATTTTTTGTTACGGAACAACATAAATTACAAGTCGCTTCAGCAACTGAAAAATTTGATTTAAGCTTAGGATTAAATGATAAAACTTATTCACTGTTTTATGAAGTTTGTGAAGGAGATGAAATTTATTATAATTTCACGCTCGTACCGACAAAAGAAACTGTTGCAGCTAAGTTTTTGCTAGACGATCCCTGGGGTGGAATAAAAAATCATCCTCTTAAAGAAGGTGTTTTTTAAATTTAAAGCTAACATTGGATGTGCTAAAATAAATCGAAATAAGAGCTCAGAGAAGCCTGTCATGAATTACGATTCATATAACGAAGTACTCGATTACCTCATTGTTTTTTTCAACGAAAGAGTGAATTCATCAATTTATTTAGAAAAAATAATGACTTTGATTGAAGGATCTCGCTCTGAAAAAACGGTGATGATAAGAGCTATTTATGAAACATACATGCAGTATGTAAAACAAAATAAAGATGGCATAAAAGTTATCGCTGGGGAAAAAGAAATGTGGATTGACTTATTGCACCATTGGCAATAAGACTTTATTGCTATGTGGATATTATTGTAAATGTTATAACAAATGTGATTTTACACGGAAAATTATCGTCATATGGCTGTTATCATGTTAAGTCGACTATATCATTAAGATCTTGTTAGACAGTCAAAAGTAAAGCAGGGGAACATGATTGAATTCAATTTAAATCCGATTACCGGTGATCTGACATTTGATGATCTTCCTTTGGGAATTGATACTGAAGAAGGCTTTTGTAAGAGTGGTTTATACCACGAATTAATCAAGCGAAAAGCTGTAAATAAAACCATGCCGAATCACTACCTTGTTGACTCAGTAGCGTTTTTCGACAAAGAATTTCAAGTTACTATACGCCCGTTGTGCTATGGTTTTCCTTTTATGCTTCATCTTGTTGATAAAAACAGTCAGTATTATAACGCATTAAATGACTGGAATGCGCGAGCTAATATTCACATGCTAAATGAATCAGTGAAAAGCTTATCTGATTGGCTAAAAGAATCACTCAATCTGGACACGCCTGATACCATGGAAACAGACATGATTAGGTGGCGCTTTGAATGGGGGCGGGTTTCTGTCTCATATGAGATAAAATCATTTAATCACGGGATATATTTAACCTGGAATATAATGTAGTCACTTCCAGACAAGGTGGTTTAGATATGTTAGAAATGAATTTTGATGTTAATAGTGGCTTTGTGGCTATTAACAATTACCCCCTCGAGTTAAAGGATGTTGAGACTTTTAAAAACTCCGAATTTTACATGTTATTCTCTCCGTTGAATACAATAGGCTCTTATTATTTCTCTATTGATAATATCGATTGGAAAGATCAAACTTTCATATTAGAACTGAGGCCTTCTGTGTTTTCTTTTTCTCCTTGCATATTCCTTACCAGTAAGAATGGGAATTTTTATAAAACTTTATGGGATTGGGATAAAAGAGCCAATTTGCGTAATTTATCTGAAGAAGAACAGCGCTTGACAGCATGGGTTGATAGTGAAATAACCTCACGCCCTAAACTTAAAATTAGTACGCCTCCATACGGAACTCAGTGGCATCATGAGTGGGGAAGCATTATTGTACAGTCTAATGAGAAAAGCTTCGACTGTGGAATTTATATCGAATGGAATGTTTGACTGAATGACATTATTGATTAATAAAATTAAAAGGTTATAAAAAATGAGAATAACTAATCGACTGAAAAAGAAGGTACTAGTCCTGGATGGCATAGATAATGACTTTTTAGATTCTGGCGCAGAAATAGCATGCCCTGAATGCGAGGGAGTAATAATCTATTCTATCGTAAACTCATATGAATTTGACTCGCTCTCTGAAGAGGTAAAAGACTTTTTGGTTAAGAAAATGAGAGGTGTAAAGTTTGTTAGTGAACATAAGAAGTATATATACGATGAAAGCCAATTATATGTTTCGAAAAACACATGTTCAAAGTGTGTAAAGGAGTTTTCTACTATATTAACGTATAAAGAAGTGCAACCAGCCCGATACCGGGTATATCTTGTGGGGCTTTTTGATGGTGATCTGAAACAGATCAAGCTTTAAAAGTTGAGGTTTACCGATGATTGAAAATCTCATTTGTATTAAAGAAAATGACCTGCTTCAGTGGGCGTGTGGTGAACGTAACATACGGGTTAGGATGCCATTTTTAGACTCTGCAATGGTCGACTCAACACGCCAGTTAGTCTTTGCGTTAAGCCAACCAAAGCCATTACCAACCGTTTTGACCATCTTCAATGCTCGGGGCGAAAAACTATTTTGGTCTGCACCTCCTGAAGGCGCTATTTTCTATTACTTAACTTTCAACCAGTCAAAGGAAGTGATTGTGGCCTGTAGCTATGTGGTAAAGCAAAACGGCTGGCATGACTGGTTCTATTCGTGGAATAGGAAGAATAACGCGTTGTCTCGATCGGGCCCTGCATATTAAGATTAAATGTGCCCAAAATGATAACGATACCCGATGGCAACAGAGGAACTGCATAAGCAATTCCAACAAACGGCTAAAAACACAGCTGAGAGGCAAAGGATGAGCACGGTTTATATTGTCATTTTAACCTATATCAAACCACTCGAAGAGATTGACGCAGCAATACCTGCGCATGTCGAGTGGCTAAAAAAAGGGTATGCAGAGGGAATTTTCCTCGCATCCGGAAGACGGGTGCCGAGAATCGGTGGGGTCATTCTCGCGAAATGTGAAAGTCTTGCCTCTCTTGAAGAGCGATTACGCGAGGATCCTTTTCAGAGGTTAAAGCTCGCGACGACTGAAATCATCCCTTTTGAACCCAGCATGAAAACAGAACTCTTAGACAATGTCTTTTGACCCCGCAATAAAAAAACCACGCCAGGGCGTGGTTTTTTTTCATTCAAGACGACTCAGACGTTGAACAGGAAGTTCATCACATCGCCATCTTTAACGATGTATTCTTTCCCTTCCGCACGCATCTTGCCGGCTTCTTTCGCGCCTTGCTCACCCTTGTAGGTGATGAAATCTTCAAACGCGATGGTCTGCGCACGAATAAAGCCTTTCTCGAAGTCGGTGTGGATTTTACCCGCAGCCTGAGGCGCAGTTGCACCCACAGGGATGGTCCAGGCACGCACTTCTTTCACGCCAGCGGTGAAGTAGGTCTGCAGGTTGAGCAGGGCATAACCAGCACGGATAACGCGATTCAGCCCTGGCTCTTCCAGGCCCAGTTCTGCCATAAACTCGTCACGCTCTTCGTCATCCAGTTCGGCGATATCGGCTTCTACTGCGGCACAAACCGGAACCACGACAGAACCTTCTTTCTCGGCGATAGCACGCACCTGATCGAGGTACGGGTTATTTTCAAAACCGTCCTCGTTCACGTTGGCAATGTACATGGTTGGCTTCAGCGTCAGGAAGCTCAGGTAGCGGATGAGCTCTTTCTCGTCTTTGCTCAGATCCAGAGAGCGCAGCATGCCCGCGTTTTCCAGCTGTGGCAGACATTTTTCCAGCACCGCCAACTCGGCTTTGGCATCTTTATCGCCACCTTTGGCTTTCTTGGAGATACGGTGGATCGCACGTTCGCAGGTATCAAGATCCGACAGCGCCAGCTCGGTGTTGATGACATCAATATCTTCAGCCGGGTTTACTTTACCCGCTACGTGAATGATGTTGTCGTTCTCGAAGCAGCGTACAACGTGGCCGATCGCTTCGGTTTCACGGATGTTGGTCAGGAACTGGTTACCCAGGCCTTCACCTTTGGATGCGCCTTTTACCAGGCCTGCGATGTCCACGAACTCCATGGTGGTCGGCAGAATACGCTGTGGCTTCACGATTTCCGCGAGCTGGTCCAGGCGCGGGTCAGGCATTGGCACCACGCCAGTGTTAGGTTCGATGGTACAGAACGGGAAGTTCGCCGCTTCGATACCCGCTTTGGTAAGCGCGTTAAACAGGGTGGATTTGCCCACGTTTGGCAGACCGACGATACCGCATTTGAATCCCATTTCTAAATCACCTTAATATCTTGATAATCAATCCGTTAACAATAACCGATTGATGAAAAGTAAATAACTACGGCTATTATACACGTAACCCGCATCACGCGCGGTAAAAAAGCCGTACTGGATGGATTATTGCGCTTTAAAAGCGTGCAAGCGGTTTGTCGCTTTGGTTAAGCCATCTTTCAGCCAGATTTCGGTGCAGCGCGCCGCTTCGTCTACCGCCTCGTCTATCAGTTTCTGCTCTGAAACCGGGGGCTTACCTAGCACAAAACCTACAACTTTGTTTTTATCGCCCGGATGGCCGATTCCCACGCGTAAACGGTGAAAATTCGGGTTATTGCCCAGCTTGCTGATGATGTCTTTCAGACCGTTGTGACCGCCGTGCCCGCCGCCCAGCTTGAATTTCGCTACGCCTGGCGGAAGATCCAGCTCATCGTGGGCCACCAGAATCTCATCCGGATTAATACGATAAAACGTTGCCATCGCTGCCACCGCTTTACCGCTCAGGTTCATAAAGGTGGTGGGCACCAGTAAGCGAACATCCGCGCCTGCGAGGTTGATACGTGAGGTATACCCGAAGAATTTAGGTTCTTCACGCAGGGGTGCACGTAACCGCTCGGCCAGCAGATCGACGTACCATGCTCCGGCATTGTGGCGGGTCGCCGCATACTCTGCGCCGGGGTTGGCGAGGCCGACAATCAGTTTAATCGTCACGATTCAATTCCTAATGGGTTCCAGATCTGGCGCGTAGTTTACTGTCTGGCGCGCCGCTTGACAAAATTCTGCGATCGTCTCAGCGAAATACGAATAATTTCTTATTTGAACAATTAGAATTTCAAGCTGTTCAAAGCCTTATTTGTAAACTTTTGTTTGGGAGTTATCTGTAATTGTGATCATTCACGCAACTCATAAAAGGGGCGTTGTCTATACTTTACACACAAGGATTAGGGGCTTTTCCCCTGACAACCCAAAGTTCCGGAGGTGACATATGAAACGCAAAAACGCTTCGCTACTCGGTAACGTGCTGATGGGTTTGGGGCTGTTTGTGATGGTTGTCGGCGTAGGTTATTCAATATTAAACCAGCTGCCGCAGCTTGATCTCCCGCAATACTTCGCGCATGGCGCGGTTCTGAGCATCTTCCTCGGTGCGGTATTGTGGCTCGCCGGGGCACGCGTGAGCGGCCATGAGGAAGTGTGCGATAAATACTGGTGGGTGCGCCACTACGATAAACGCTGCCGTCGCGATCAGCATAAGCACAGCTAGTGCCAGGACGAAAGAACACCGAAACGACTCCCCAGGGAGTCGTTTTTTTTTGCATCAAGGGTTGACCCTCACGTAACGTAAGGCATCAGAGTGGCGGCACTGGCAAAGAAAAGGAGCAGTTATGTTGATTCAGGTGGGTGAGCTGGCGAAGCGGGCCGGCATCACCGTGCGAACATTGCACCACTATGAGCAAACAGGGGTGTTGCTGCCTTCTGCCAGAAGCGCGGCAGGTTACCGGCTTTATAACCTGGCGGATGTCCAGCGCCTGCACATGATTCAGGCACTGGCAAAAGCGGGGCTGGAACTTGCTGAAATCAGGGATTTTCTGGAACAAAAGTCGCTGTCGTTAACGGAACTCCTCGATGCGCAAATCAGCCTGCTGGATAAGCAGTTGCGCAGCATACACACGCTGCGTGACAGGCTGGTGGATTTGCGTACCGGGCTTACCGCCGATGAGACGCCCGATCTGGAATCCTGGCTACAGACTCTGGAGTTAATGAATATGTACGATCGCTGGTTTACGAAAGAAGAGTTACAGCAGCTGCCGTTTGCCCTGCAGAAGGATGCGCTGGCGGCTATCTGGTCGGGGCTGGTTGCAGAGGTCAATACCCTGCTGGAACAGCACGTACCCGTTACAGACCCGCGGGCGATGGACTTGGCCACGCGCTGGATGGAACGCCTGGAGCAGGACACGGCAGGCAGGCCGGAGTTTCTGACCCGGCTGAACGAGATGCACAGCGCAGAGCCGCAGATGCAGGCGCAAACCGGCATCACGCCGGAGATGACCGACTATATTACGCGGGCGTTTGCCGAGTCGAAGCTCATTATCTGGGAGAACTATCTCTCTGCCGAAGAGATGGCGTTTACCCGGGCACATTACTTTGACCGCATGATGGAGTGGCCGCCGCTGGTGGCGAAACTGCATCAGGCGCAGCAGGAAAACCTCGACCCCGCCTCTGACGATGCGCAAAAGCTTGCCGAAAACTGGCTGGCGCTGTTCCAGTCGTACGCGGGCACGAACCCGGAGACGCAGCAAAAGTTTCGCGTGGCCATGCAGCAGGAGCCGCATCTGATGAAGGGAACATGGATGACGCCTGCCGTGCTTGAATGGCTCCAGCAGGCGATTGGGGTGATGATGCAGAGACGATTCTCTGCATCAGGGGGCTCACAGATCCGCTAACGCGGCATCACGATTAGGGTAGAAGGCTAGGCGGCCAGGGATCGGCTGCACCCCCGCCCGCGCCATGGTGCGCAGAGGCTGGAACTCAAGATTACTTACCCGCAGTTCACATCCTTCCGGCAGACGTTTCACAAAACGCTGGAAGGCGTCCAGCCCGCCCGCATCCAGCACCGGCACGGCATCCCATTTCAGGACCACTATCCGCTTGCCCGCAATGCGGGACTCCAGATCGCTGAACAGACCTTCTGCCGCGGCGAAGAACAACGGACCAATCACGCGCAGAACCAGCACATCATCTGGCACCTCCACGTTAACCGGGGAGAGGCGCGTCATCTGCGCAATACGGCGCATAAACAGCAGGGAAGCGAGCACGATCCCGACGCTGATGGCGATGACCATATCGAACAGCACGGTCAGCGACATGCAGATCAGCATGACGATGATGTCGTCTTTCGGGGCGCGGCGCAGCAGGTTTACCACCTTATGCGCCTCACTCATGTTCCAGGCCACCATCAGCAGCAGGGCGGCCATGGCGGAAAGCGGCAGCCAGGAGAGCAGCGGAGCGAGGATCAGCAGGGCTAAGATCACCAGCACAGAGTGGATTACCGCTGAAACCGGCGAGGTGGCCCCGGCGCGCACGTTTGCCGCAGAACGGGCGATGGCCGCCGTGGCCGTAATGCCGCCAAAGAACGGTGCGATGAGGTTGCCTAACCCCTGGCCGACCAGCTCGCTGTTGGCTTTGTGCTTGGTGCCAGTCATGCCGTCGAGCACGACGGCACAGAGCAGAGATTCAATCGCCCCGAGCATTGCCATGGAGAAGGCCGCAGGAAGCAGCGCGCGCAGGGAATCCCAGCTTAAGGTAAAGCTGGAGCCGGGCATGTCCCACGGCAGCACCAGTTGCGGTAACAGTTGCGGTATGCCGCTACCCTGTGAACCGTCCGCCAGAACATAGTGGAACTGCGAGCCAATGGTGGCGACATGGCCGCCGAACATATTCACGACAGCCATCACCGCGCAGCCCAGCAGCAGCGCGGGCAGATGGCCCGGCAGACGAATGCCCAGACGAGGCCAGACGATCAGCGTCCCCAGCGTCACAATCCCGATGGCGGCGTCGCCCAGGTTGGCAGTTGGCAGTGCCATAAACAGCGCCCCCACTTTTTGCAGGTAGTGTTCCGGAACGTGCGCCATCTGCAGGCCAAGGAAATCCTTGATTTGCATCGTTCCGATGGTGATACCGATCCCGGAAGTGAACCCCAGCGTAACGGAAAGGGGAATGTACTCTATCAGGCGGCCAAAGCGGGCCAGGCCAAACAGAATTAAAAAGAGCCCGGACATCAGGGTGGCGACAAGCAGGCCTGCCAGACCAAACTGCTGTGAAACGGGGTAGAGGATCACCACAAAAGCGGCAGTCGGGCCGGAAACGCTGAAACGTGAACCACCGGTCAGAGCAATGACGATCCCGGCAACGGCTGAGGTGTACAGACCGTACTGCGGCGCAACGCCGCTACCAATCGCCAGCGCCATCGCCAGCGGGATGGCGATAATGCCGACGGTGATCCCGGCAATCAGGTCACGCACAAAGCGTGATGAGGTGTACTTCTCTTTCCAGCAGGCGTCGATGAGGGCGCGAAAGGGCAGAACATGTGAGGAAGTTACGTTTTTCACAATTATCTATCATCCGTATGCGCATCATCTGTCATGTGAATGGCAGGTGAAGGAGGCATTAATCATACAAATAAAACCCAGAGACAAAAAAACCCGCCGCAGCGGGTTTTTTGGCCGTGTCCGATTAGTGTTCGAACATTGCAGAGATGGATTCTTCGTTGCTGATACGACGAATCGCTTCGGCCAGCATCCCGGACAGGGTCAGGGTACGCACGTTTGGCAGTGCCTTGATCTCGTCGCTCAGTGGGATGGTATCGCATACCACCACTTCGTCAATAACGGAGTTGCGCAGGTTGTTCACTGCATTGCCGGAGAAGATCGGATGGGTCGCGTAAGCGAACACGCGCTTGGCACCACGCTCTTTCAGCGCTTCAGCAGCTTTACACAGCGTACCGCCGGTATCGATCATGTCGTCAACCAGTACGCAGTCACGGCCAGCCACGTCACCGATGATGTGCATCACCTGAGAAACGTTAGCGCGCGGACGGCGTTTGTCGATGATCGCCATGTCGGTATCGTTCAGCAGCTTAGCGATAGCACGAGCGCGTACCACGCCGCCGATGTCCGGAGAAACCACGATTGGGTTGTCCAGGTTCAGCTGCAGCATGTCTTCCAGCAGAATTGGGCTGCCGAATACGTTATCAACCGGGACGTCGAAGAAGCCCTGGATCTGCTCTGCGTGCAGGTCAACGGTCAGTACGCGGTCAACGCCGACGCTGGACAGGAAGTCAGCGACAACTTTGGCGGTGATTGGCACACGCGCAGAACGAACGCGACGGTCCTGACGGGCATAGCCGAAGTAAGGGATTACAGCAGTGATACGGCCTGCTGAAGCACGACGCAGGGCGTCGACCATAACAACCAGTTCCATCAGGTTGTCGTTTGTTGGAGCACAGGTGGACTGGATGATGAAAATATCACCACCGCGTACATTTTCGTTGATTTGTACGCTGACTTCGCCGTCGCTAAAGCGACCTACGGCGGCGTCGCCGAGGGAAGTGTACAGGCGGTTGGCAATACGTTGTGCTAGTTCCGGGGTGGCGTTACCAGCAAAAAGCTTCATATCAGGCACGAGAAGAACCTCAGGCATGCGTCCAGTGGTGGATAGCGTTCGCCGTAAACTGTGCGGGCCAGGCAAAGGCTATCCAGGCGGTGTATTAAAGAGCGCGATGCAACGTCTGGAACAGGGTGACGTTGTCACCGAAACTCAGTCTGCGCCAGAATGGCGTGCTGTAGGGGGGAGGTGTTCATCCCGCGCGCTACAAAACCATGCAGCCAAACCGGCGCTTGCTCAAGCACCTGACGAGCGGCGGATTCGGTGTCAAATTCAGCAAAGACACAGGCCCCTGTACCAGTCAGGCGCGACGGCGCGTATTCTAACAGCCAGGAAAGCACCGCATCAACCTCGCGAAAACGTTTTCTTGCGATATCCTCGCAATCGTTGCTGAATTCACAATTTAATAACGTTTCTATTGACCGCACCGGGGTATTTCTTTTCAGGTCAGGATCTTTAAAGATGACCGGGGTCGGAATGCTCACCCCCGGGTGGGCAACCAGGTACCATTTTTCCGGCGGTTCAACCGGAGAGAGGATCTCACCCACGCCCTCGGCAAACGCCGCATGCCCGCGCACAAACACCGGGACATCTGCGCCCAGCGTCAAACCTAAGGCCGCCAGTTCGTCCTGCGACAGTCCGCAACCCCAGAGATGGTTCAGCGCAACCAGCACGGTGGCAGCGTTAGAGGAGCCTCCGCCCAGCCCGCCGCCCATTGGCAGACGCTTCTCGATACGGATGTCCGCACCGCTACCCGCCGCCAGGCGACCGGATTGCGCCGCGGCGTTCATCAGCAGACGCGCAGCGCGCACAATCAGGTTGTCCTCATGTGCCACGCCGTCGACCGGCGTCAGGAGGCAAATTTGTCCGTCCTGGCGCAGTTCAATGGAGATCGTGTCGCCATAGTCAATGAACTGAAACAGCGTCTGCAGGGTGTGATACTCGTCAGCGCGCTGGCCGGTAATGTATAAAAACAGGTTCAGTTTTGCCGGAGAGGGCCAATGGGTCATCATTTAACGATCCAGTTATCCATCTTCAGCTTGATGCGCTGGCTGCCCTGAGTCAGCTCCATGTTGGATGGCAGCGCCGGTTTACTCTTACTGTCATAGTCGTTGTACACCACTTTCCAGGTTTTGCCGTTCTGGGTGTAACTGATCTGGCTCAGACGGTATTGATCGTCAAGCGTGTAGTCGGTCGCCTCACCCGGCAGGCCAAGGATCCACTGGCGCAGGCTGTTGAGCGGAATAGGCATTCCCGTCAGTTTGCCAATCATCTCTTCGGCATCGGTCGCGGTGTAGTGCTGGCCTTTGTTATCGGTGATCTGCGCTTCGCCCGGTTTGGCGATAAGCTCCAGTTCGGTACTGCCCAGCGGGTTCAGCAGCAGAAGGCGATAGTTGTCCTGGCCGGTCTGCTGCCAGAAGAAGCGTGCATAAACTTTTTGTTCGTCAGAGAGATAAGCGAAGGCGCCGCGGGTCTGGTACTGGCTCAAATTACGGACATCCTGCTGGTGCTGACGCCACTGCGGTGAATCAGGGCTTTTGCCCGGGCCTTTTGGTTGAGTGACGGTACATGCGGTCAGAACCAGTGCCGCCAGCGGCAGCAGGCGAATCAGTCGGGTCATAATGAGGACAAATCCTTGAGATACGTTGCAGTTATAACTGTTAATGCTAGCGTTGATGGTCCCCACCGTCTACGTTCAAATTATCTCAAAGCGTTGTGTAACCTATTACTCCGAAAGGGGGCAGTCCCTTTTATTGATCTCGCGCATCCTGTATGATGCGTTCTGCTAACCTTATTAACGCTGGTACTACTCCCGCTCAACATGACCCTATTAGCACTCGGTATCAACCACAAAACAGCCCCGGTTTCGCTGCGAGAACGCGTTACGTTTTCGCCGGATACGCTTGACCTGGCGCTGGACAGCCTGCTTGCCCAGCCGATGGTGCAGGGTGGCGTGGTGCTCTCGACGTGCAACCGTACCGAGCTCTATTTAAGCGTGGAAGAGCAGGATAACCTGCACGAAGCGCTGATCCGCTGGTTATGCGACTACCACAACCTCAATGAAGACGAGCTGCGCAACAGCCTGTACTGGCATCAGGATAACGATGCCGTCAGCCATCTGATGCGCGTCGCCAGCGGGCTGGATTCGCTGGTGCTGGGCGAGCCGCAAATCCTGGGGCAGGTGAAAAAAGCCTTTGCGGATTCGCAAAAAGGGCATCTGAAGGCCAGCGAGCTGGAGCGCATGTTCCAGAAATCATTCTCCGTGGCAAAGCGTGTGCGAACCGAAACCGACATTGGTGCTAGTGCGGTTTCTGTTGCTTTCGCGGCCTGCACCCTTGCACGCCAAATCTTTGAATCCCTGTCAACCGTCACCGTGATGCTGGTGGGCGCGGGCGAAACCATCGAACTTGTGGCGCGCCATCTGCGCGAGCATAAAGTGAAAAAGATGATTATCGCTAACCGCACCCGCGAACGCGCGCAGGTGCTGGCGGATGAAGTGGGGGCAGAGGTGGTTGCCCTGAGCGACATCGATGAACGCCTGAAAGAGGCGGATATTATTATCAGTTCGACCGCCAGCCCGCTGCCGATCATCGGTAAAGGGATGGTGGAGCGCGCGCTCAAATCCCGTCGTAATCAGCCGATGCTGCTGGTGGACATCGCCGTTCCGCGCGATGTGGAGCCAGAAGTTGGCAAGCTGGCTAACGCCTACCTTTACAGCGTGGATGACCTGCAAAGCATCATTTCGCATAACCTCGCTCAGCGTAAAGCGGCGGCGGTGCAGGCGGAAACCATTGTCGAGCAGGAAACCAGTGAGTTTATGGCCTGGCTGCGCGCGCAAAGCGTCAGCGAGACCATCCGCGAGTACCGCGGACAGGCGGAACAGGTGCGTGATGACCTGACTGCCAAAGCGTTAGCGGCCCTTGACCAGGGCGGCGATGCACACGCGATTATGCAGGATCTGGCATGGAAACTGACCAACCGCCTGATCCATGCACCAACCAAATCTCTTCAGCAGGCTGCCCGTGACGGGGATGATGAACGCCTGACTATTCTGCGCAACAGCCTCGGGCTGGAATAGCGCCCTATACCCATTTTCTAAGACAAGGTGCACTTACGCCTATGAAGCCTTCTATCGTCGCTAAACTGGAAGCTCTGCACGAGCGCCATGAAGAAGTCCAGGCGCTGCTCGGCGATGCCGGGACCATTGCGGACCAGGAACGTTTTCGCGCGCTCTCACGTGAATACGCGCAGTTAAGTGATGTTTCTAAATGCTATACCGACTGGCGACAGGTTCAGGAAGATATCGAAACCGCGCAGATGATGCTCGACGATCCTGAAATGCGCGAGATGGCGCAGGAAGAGTTGCAGGATGCGAAAGCGCGTTCAGAAGAGATGGAGCAGCAGCTTCAGGTACTTCTGCTGCCGAAAGATCCGGACGATGAGCGTAACGCCTTTGTAGAGGTCCGCGCCGGTACCGGCGGTGACGAAGCGGCCCTGTTTGCTGGGGACCTGTTCCGCATGTACAGCCGCTACGCCGAGTCACGCCGCTGGCGCGTGGAGATCATGAGCGCCAACGAAGGCGAACACGGTGGCTACAAAGAGGTTATCGCCAAGATCAGCGGCGACGGCGTGTACGGTCGTCTCAAGTTTGAATCTGGCGGTCACCGCGTACAGCGCGTGCCGGCTACCGAATCTCAGGGTCGCATTCATACCTCCGCCTGTACGGTGGCGGTGATGCCGGAGCTGCCGGAAGCGGAACTGCCGGACATCAACCCGGCCGATCTGCGCATCGACACCTTCCGCTCCTCCGGGGCGGGCGGTCAGCACGTTAACACCACCGACTCCGCCATCCGTATTACCCACCTGCCAACCGGCATTGTGGTGGAGTGCCAGGACGAACGTTCCCAGCACAAAAACAAAGCCAAAGCGCTTTCCGTGCTGGGGGCGCGTATTCACGCGGCAGAAATGGCGAAACGCCAGCAGGCGGAAGCGTCAACCCGTCGCAATCTGCTGGGCAGCGGCGATCGCAGTGACCGCAACCGCACCTACAACTTCCCGCAGGGTCGCGTGACGGACCACCGCATCAACCTGACGCTCTACCGTCTGGACGAGGTGATGGAAGGGAAACTGGACATGCTGATTGAGCCTATCGTGCAGGAATACCAGGCTGACCAGCTGGCGGCACTGTCCGAGCAGGAATAATGGATTTTCAGCACTGGTTACGCCATGCCTCCGGTGAGCTTTCCGGGAGTGAAAGCCCGAAGCGTGATGTCGAAATTTTGCTTGAGTACGTGACGGGCAAAGCTCGCACGTATCTGCTGGCGTTCGGCGAAACCGAACTGACCGCTGAACAGGAAGCGCAGCTCGCCGCGCTGCTTGCCCGCCGTAAAACCGGTGAGCCGGTGGCGCATCTCGTCGGAGAGCGTGAGTTCTGGTCGTTACCCTTGTTCGTCTCTGCGGCGACGCTGATCCCGCGTCCTGACACCGAGTGTCTGGTGGAGCAGGCGCTGGCGCGTTTACCCGCAGAGGCCTGCCGCATTCTCGATCTCGGTACGGGGACCGGGGCCATCGCCCTGGCGCTCGCCAGCGAACGGCCCGATTGCGCGGTCACGGCGGTGGATGTGATGCCCGACGCGGTGGCGCTGGCGCAGCGTAACGTGGACCGTCTTGCCCTGGCGAACGTGACCGTGCTGCAAAGCAGCTGGTTTAGCGCGCTGGAGAAGCAGACGTTCGGGATGATTGTCAGTAACCCGCCCTATATTGACGAGCATGACCCACACCTCTCGCAGGGGGATGTGCGCTTCGAACCGCTGTCTGCGCTGGTTGCCGCCAGGGAGGGATTAGCCGATCTCGATCACATTGTGACAACGTCACGACAGCATTTACTTCCCGGTGGCTGGCTGCTGGTGGAGCATGGCTGGACGCAGGGGGATGCCGTACGGGCGCTGTTTACACAGGCAGGCTACACGGCGGTTGAAACCTGCCGCGACTACGGCGGTAACGAGCGTCTGACGCTGGGGCAATGGGCATGAAGCCTGGCTATCTGCCATTTACTGATAAAGGCGCAGGGCTGACTGAAAAGCCGTTTGGCGTTATCATTGACATCGTTTTGGGTTTTATCGCGTCTGGACGTCATTGTACGCGCAGTCGTTACTGGGGTAAGTCATGAGGTCCTTAGCCGATTTCGAATTTAATAAAGTGCCGCTCTGCGATGGCATGATCCTGATTTCGGAGATGATTCGCGACGATTTTACGTCGCAGTATGTCTACGATGAACTGGAGAATCTGGTCAGCCTGGCGCGCGAAGAGATCAATCAGGCGCGTCCGCAGGACTGGCAGCTGGAGAAGCTGCTTGAGCTTTTCTACGGCGAATGGGGTTTCTGCGACACGCGGGGCGTGTATCGCCTGTCTGACGCATTATGGCTGGACCAGGTCTTAAAAAATCGTCAGGGCAGCGCGGTCGCGCTGGGTTCTATTTTGCTGTGGATCGCGCACCGTCTGGATATTCCACTGGTGCCGGTCATTTTCCCGACGCAGATGATCCTGCGTGCCGAGTGGCTGGACGGTGAAATGTGGCTGATTAATCCGTTTAACGGCGACACGCTGGACGAGCATACGCTGGACGTCTGGCTGAAAGGCAATATCAGCCCGGTGGCCGAGCTCTTTAATGAAGATCTCGACGAAGCCGACAACGCCGAAGTTATCCGTAAACTGCTGGATACGCTGAAATCGGCGCTGATGGAAGAGCGTCAGATGGAGCTGGCCCTGCGTGCCAGCGAAGTGTTGCTGCAGTTTAATCCGGAAGATCCGTACGAAATTCGCGACCGCGGGCTTATTTATGCCCAGCTCGACTGCGAGCACGTGGCGCTGAATGATTTAAGCTATTTCGTCGAACAATGTCCGGAAGATCCGATCAGCGAAATGATTCGGGCGCAGATCAACGCGATCTCGCACAAACAAATTACACTGCATTAATCTTAATTCCGATTCACACCTGAATAAGGCGATCCTATGAAACAAAAAGTGGTTAGCATTGGTGATATCAACGTGGCAAACGACCTGCCGTTCGTGCTGTTTGGCGGTATGAACGTGCTGGAATCCCGCGATCTCGCCATGCGTATCTGCGAGCACTACGTGACCGTGACCCAGAAGCTGGGCATCCCGTACGTGTTTAAGGCCTCTTTTGACAAAGCCAACCGCTCCTCAATTCGCTCTTACCGTGGCCCGGGCCTGGAAGAGGGGATGAAAATTTTCCAGGAGCTGAAACAGACGTTTGGCGTGAAAGTGATCACCGACGTGCATGAAGCTTCTCAGGCGCAGCCAGTGGCTGACGTGGTCGACGTGATCCAGCTTCCGGCGTTTCTGGCTCGCCAGACTGACCTGGTGGAAGCGATGGCGAAAACCGGTGCGGTCATTAACGTGAAAAAACCGCAGTTCGTGAGCCCGGGCCAGATGGGCAACATCGTCGATAAATTTATCGAAGGTGGCAACGACAAAGTTATCCTGTGCGACCGTGGCGCTAACTTCGGCTACGACAACCTGGTGGTGGACATGCTGGGCTTCAGCGTGATGAAGAACGTCTCTAACCAGTCGCCGGTGATCTTCGACGTAACCCACGCGCTGCAGTGCCGTGACCCGTTTGGCGCGGCGTCGGGTGGCCGTCGTGCGCAGGTGACCGAGCTGGCGCGTGCCGGGATGGCGACCGGCCTGGCGGGTCTGTTCATTGAAGCGCACCCGGATCCGGATAACGCGAAATGCGACGGTCCTTCCGCGCTGCCGCTGGATAAACTGGAGCCGTTCCTGAAGCAGATCAAAGCGATTGACGATCTGGTGAAAAGCTTCGACGAGCTGGATACCAGCAAATAATAAAAAACCCGCTTCGGCGGGTTTTTTTATGGGGCATATTGCCGGGTGGCGCTGCGCTTACCCGGCCTACAGAACCCGTAGGCCCTGCAAGCGAAGCGCCGCTGGGCAAAAAGGCTACGCAAAAATCGTCATCAGATACGCAACAAACAAAGCCATATGCGCTGCCCCGTTCAGCACATTGGTGCGTCCGGTGGAGAACGAAATCTGGCACAGCAGCAATGATGCCACCATCACAATCATCTCCGGCGCGCCCAGCGCAAACTGCAGTTCGTTGCCGGTCATAAAGGCAATCAGCGTCACTACCGGTACGGTGAGTGAAATGGTCGCCAGTACCGAGCCGAAGAACAGGTTCATCGCGCGCTGCACCTGATTGTTCAGCACCGCTTTCAGCGCCCCCAGCCCTTCAGGGGACAGAATCAACAGCGCCACCAGGAAACCGGTAAACGCCACTGGCGCGTTCAGCTCGGTCAGCAGTGTCTCCAGCGGGTTGGCATTCATCTTGGTGACGGCAATCACCGCAATCAGATGTACGATCAGCCAAACCGTATGCCACGCGCTGCTGTGGGCCGACGGCTTACCGTGGTGCGGGTCATCGTCGTCGCTGTCATCTTCATGCTCATACACAAACAGGCTCTGGTGCGTTTTGGTCTGAATCAGCAGAAACACGCCGTACATGGCTGCGGAAATGAGCGCGACCAATAACGCCTGACCGGTAGAAAAATTGGCGCCTGGCAGCGCCATTGGGAAGACCAGCACAATAATCGCCAGCGGGAAGAGTGCTATCAGATACTGTTTAATGCCGAACAGGTTCATATACTGGGTCGCGAATTTGCGTCCGCCCAGTAACAGAGAAAAGCCCACCAGACCACCCGTGACAATCATGATGATCGAATAGAGCGTGTCGCGCATCAGCGTCGGCGCGGCGTCACCGGTCGCCATGAGTGCGGAAATAAGACTGACTTCAAGAATAACAACGGAAAGGCTGAGAATTAACGAACCGTAAGGCTCACCAAGGCGGTGGGCTAATACGTCCGCATGGCGAACCACGCTAAATGCGCTGGTTAAGATACCGACCAGGGCCAGAATATTGATACCAACCACCACTGGCAGTGACTGACTGCTTCCCCAGAAGAGCAGCACAGCCAGTGCCAGAACCGGGAAAATGAGTGACGTCTCCTTGTGGCGGGTCTTCACCGCCTCGTGTGCTGCTGTCATGTGCTTCTCCATCAATGCAGGTGCTTGTCATTATAGATAGATTTTTGAGGCCGTTACATTAACAGCTCTCTGTTAAATACCCTTTATTTTTTACTCAAATTTACCCTTTGTGTTGATATTGCGTCATGATACGCATAATGCGTTATCTTCATTTTATATTCCTTAAATAACAGTGTATTATCATTATAATTTACGCATAAATTATTCCTGACTGGCACCATGGCGTATCGTCGTCCACACTTATCTCTTTAAGCAAAAGAGAGGTTAGTGATGCCCTATAAAACGAAACGCGAATTACCGGATAACGTACAAAACGTACTCCCTGAACACGCGCAGGAGATCTACAAAGAGGCGTTTAACAGCGCCTGGGATCAATACAAAGATAAGGACGATCGCCGGGATGATGCCAGCCGTGAAGAGACGGCGCACAAAGTCGCCTGGGCCGCAGTCAAACATGATTATGAGAAAGGAGACGATGATAAATGGCATAAAAAGAAATAGCTGTGAAATCATTCGCTGCCTTCATTTTGACTTTTCAGGCGGTTGAACTGCTGTTGTATTGCAACGGGTCCGCTAATTGCTTATCGTAATTTGACTGCTGGCAAAATGACCAGCACAGAATGCCGGGAAGGCGAATTACAGATGTCGCAAGGAAGCATGCAGTGGCGGAGGTGTAAAGTGTTAACGCGTGATTTCTTAATGAAGGCAGATTGTAAGACGGCATTTGGTGCTATTGAGGAATCGCTTCTCTGGTCAGCTGAACAACGTGCGGCGTCACTCGCTGCCACGCTTGCCTGCCGCCCGGATGATGGCCCGGTATGGATTTTTGGCTACGGTTCACTGATGTGGAACCCGGCTCTGGAATTTGTCGAATCGGCGACGGGTACGCTCCCCGGATGGCATCGCGCATTTTGCCTGCGATTAACCGCCGGACGCGGCAGCGCGTGTCAGCCGGGACGCATGCTTGCACTGAAAGAGGGCGGTCGTACCACGGGAGTGGCCTATCGTCTTCCTGATGCCACGCTGGAAGAGGAGCTGACGCTGCTCTGGAAGCGTGAGATGATCACCGGCTGTTATATGCCGAGCTGGTGCAAGCTGGACCTCGACGACGGACGCACCGTCAATGCGCTGGTCTTTATTATGGATCCGCGTCATCCGCTGTACGAAGCGGACACCCGCACGCAGGTGATTGCGCCGTTAATTGCCGCCGCCAGCGGGCCGCTGGGCACCAACGCGCAGTATCTTTTCTCCCTCGATCAGGAACTGACCCGCCTCGGCATGAAGGACGATTGTCTGAATGAGCTGGTGGTAAAGGTGAAGGCGCTGCTGGAAGGAAACGCGGTCAACAGCACGCTGCGACCGGGCTTTGCCTGATAATACGCCCGGCTTGCCGGGCGTGTGACGTTATGCTGCCACGTAGCTGACGGAATGCTCCAGTGACTGACTGTGGCTGTCGATCAGCACATCCCATGTGCCGGTATAGGGCACGGTAAGCCAGGCTTTATCATCCTGCACGGTCAGAATATCCGCCTGGGACTGTTTCTGTGCCTTTGAACTCATCAGATGAATACGACAGCGCTCTGAGCAGCGCACCACGACCGTATCCCCGCCAAACAGTTTCAAACTTGTTTTTACCAGTGCCATTTTTTACCCCGTAGTCTTAAACAACGCTCTCCCTGCAGCCATATCCGAGCGTGATGTTGTTCACAATTCACTCATGGCATAACATCAAAGGGGAGGGGGTGGGATGCTGATTTTGATCAAAAAATGGCATAACGATTAAACAAAAATGACAATATTCCTCAAAATGTCAGCTGGCGCGCGTTTTAGCCGCTAAACGCGCGCCGGATTAACATTAAATGCGGAAATGGCCGGCGGTTTCAGCAAGGTCGCCCGCCTGGCTCTGCAGGGCGCCAGCCGCGGCGGCAGATTGCACCACCAGTTCGGCGTTCTGCTGTACCATGCGGTCGAGATGGGTTACCGCGTGGTTAATCTCGTGAATGCCTTTCATCTGCTCGCTGGTGGCGATGGAGATTTCGCGCATGATGCCGGAGACGCTGCCGATGCTGGAGCGGATCTCATCCATGCTTTCCCCGGCCAGATGTACATAGCGAGAGCCGGTCGCCACGCTGTCGGTGGTGGAATCAATCAGTGATTTAATCTCCTTCGCCGCCTGGGCGCTACGGCTGGCCAGGTTGCGCACTTCGCCCGCCACCACGGCAAACCCGCGACCCTGCTCGCCGGCGCGGGCTGCTTCGACGGAAGCGTTCAGCGCCAGAATGTTGGTCTGGAAAGCAATACCGTCAATCACGCTGGTGATATCGCCAATTTTGGCCGACGCCACTTCGATGGACTGCATGGTGCTGATCGCCTGTGATACCACCTCGCCGCCGCGGGCCGCGGCCGCTGAGGCCTTGCTCGCCTGGTCGTTCGCTTCCGCCGCCGACTCATTTGACTGGGTCACGGAGGCGGTGATCTGCTCCACGGCGCTGGCCGTCTCGCGCAGACTGGATGCCGCCTGCTCGGTACGTCCGGAAAGATCCTGGTTACCGGCGGCAATCTCCTGCGCGGCATTTTTCACCGACTCGCTGGCATCACGGAGTTGCACCATCACCACCGCGAGCTTATCGCTGAAGGCGTTAAAGGCCTGGGCGATCTGCGCGACTTCGTCCTCGCCGGCGTCCGGCAGGCGCTGCGACAGATCGTTGGTGCCGTTGGCAATGTTGTGCATCGCGTCGCGAATGTCAGACAGACGCTTCAGCAGGCGGGCAATCAGGAAATGGACAATGGCCGCGCTCAGCAGCGCCAGGATCACCAGCGAAATCGCCGATGCTTTAAGCAGGGAACGCATGCCGGAGGTGGCGTCACCGTTGTCGAGGGCGACCACTAACAGCCAGTTGGTGCCCGGTACGGCGGTCGCCACGAAGGTTTTCTCGACGTCATTCAGGGTTCCGTCGACCAGATTGCCGCTTTTCAGTGCGGCAAAATCGATGCCTTTGATGGTCTCAGCAAACGGTTTGAGCGTCAGGGCCGGATCGTTAGCCGCAATCACGCTGCCATCGCTGTTAAGAAGTAACCCGCTGCTGGCCGGGGTAGGATGGATCCCGCGCACGTTCGCCACCACGCTGTCCATGGCCACATCACCCGCCACGACCGCTTTCAGGGCGCCATTTTCTTTCACCGGCACGGCGAAGGTCACCACCAGTTTCCCGGTTCCGGCGTCGACATACGGCGCAGTCACAACCGGACCGTCGGTGCTGACCACCTGCTGATACCACGGACGAATGGTCGGATCATAATCCGCAGGTACACCGGCAGGCTCGGAGAATTTCGCCGTTTTGCTGGCGTAGCCCACATAGACGTTGGTGAACCCACCCGCCTGGGCAAGCTGTTTAAACACCGGAACCGGATCGTCACTCAGCGCCACGCTCCGGGCGGCGGCGATCACGGTCATCTTGCTTTTGACCCAGTCGGCAATCGCCATATTATGGCTGGCGCTGGTGCTGGTCAGGATATCGCGCTGGGACTGCTGGTTATCCTGGCGCGTGACCTGGAAGTTGATAACCGTATTGAGGAGAAGGGCGACGACCAGGCAGCCTGTCGTCGCGGCAATAATGCGAGCACGAATCGATCTGAACATAAGTGAAATACCTGCTGTGTTGTTTCCATGCCTATCGGCAACCCAGCAGGTAAACTTGATGCTGAAACCGCGTCCATAAGAAAAAAATATTTTTACGGGTTTATTATTAAAAAGTTAATACTTTATCAGCGGTCAGAGTCCATTCGGCCAGTTCAACCAGGGTACCGATCTCCACGCCGTCAATCAGCGGCAGGCCGGTGACGCCCCGCCCGTCGGTGCAGGTTTTACACAGTTTCACCGGCACGTTTTGCGCGGTCAGGATCTCCAGCATCTGCTGAATGTTATAGCCCTCTGCGGGTCTCTGCCCCTTCAGACCTGCAGTGACCGCGTCCGACATTAAAAAGAGTCGCAACGCCAGGTCGCTCTCCTTTTCGCGCAGCGCAATGGCCAGACGCAGGCTGTTAAAAAGGGATTCGCTGCCGTAGGCCGCACCGTTGGCGACAATCACAATCTTTTGCATGTTGACTCCTGTTCTTATAAAGGCACGAATATTGCTTAGCTTTCACGGGTTTCGCTGTTCCGGAGAGTAAGCATGACATTAATGGCTGGCATTTCACCAGGGGCTAACGAATGGCTCCAGCGCGCAAGGACGATTCGCCGGGAGCAGCTCAGCAAACTGGCACAGCTGGGCGTGCTTGTGCATGGCATCAGCCAGCTGGTGCACATGTTACAGTGCGAGCGCGGGGCTTCCAACGTCTGGCTCTGCTCACAGGGTCAGCTTTACGCCCCCGAATGCAAAGCCAGCCGGGCGCTGGTGGATGAAAACCTGGCTGCCCTGTATGGCATTCTCGACAAACAGTCCCCCGTTCCGGGAAGTGCCGTTTGTGAACGCATCGGCGGCGCGCTGCAAAGCCTGGATACGCTTCCCGCCCTGCGTGACGGCGTGCGCCAGCAAACCCTTACGGCACCGCAGGCGATGGAGCACTACTCGCGCATGCTTCGCCATCTGCTCAGTATCGTGCCGCAGCTTAATGACAGCATCGACGATCCGCACATCGCCGGGCGTTTTGTCGCCCTGTATAGCCTGATGCAGGGGAAAGAGCTGGCGGGACAAGAGCGGGCCCTGGGGGCGATTGGCTTCACGCAGGGCTTTTTCGATGATGTCACCCGCCAGAGGCTGGTTGACCGCATTGACGGACAGCAGGCCTGTTTTGAGATCTTTCTCTCGCACAGCCACGCTGAGGTGCAGACCACCTTTACCCTGAACTGCCAGCCCGATCGTGAAACGGAGCAACTCCGGCGCGTGGCCTGTACCCGCCAGCCCGCCGCCGATAATGGCACTACCGCATTGACCTGGTTCGCCCTGCAAACCTCGCGCCTTGAACACCTGCGCGCGCTGGAGGAGACCATGATTGCCGATCTGATGCTCGCCGTGGACGCGCGTATTCACCGTGACGACGACTACGCACCGCCCGCCGATGAGCAGGACGATCCGTTGATCCACTATCCGGAAAAACCGTTGCTTACCCTGGTGCGCCAGCAGGCGCGCGAGATAGAGCAACTCTCCCGTCAGCTTGCGTCGCTGCGCGATACGCTTGAAGAGCGTAAAACCATTGATAAAGCGAAAAGCGTGCTGATGACCCACCAGAATATGAGTGAAGAACAGGCCTGGACGGCGCTGCGCAAAATGGCGATGGACAAGAACCAGAGAATGGTGGATATCGCCCGCGCGCTGCTCATGGTGAAGCACCTCTGGGAAGTAACACCAAAGGAGTAGCTGCACAATCCGTGGGCATTTTGTGCCTGATTGAGGTGCGTAAACGTGAGGGTAAGGCGGTTGGCACCGCGAAAACTGCGCGTTAAAACCTGGCATTCACTTTGCATTATCAGATTAACCATTTTTGACGGTGCGCCAACGGCGGTGCACCTGTCTTCGGGATAAAGGCGTCCAGCGGTGCTTCGGCACTGTCGGGCGCTTTTTTTTTGGTTTTTTTTCAGGAGTGGTCATGGCGGATTTGTCGAGACGGCGGTTTTTGCAGGCCAGCATGCTGGCGAGTGGGGCAATGCTGCTACCGGGGGTCATTCAGGCCGCATGGGCGGCAGGCTCGGATAAACCGGAGCAGGAAACAGTGCGCATCGGGTTTATCCCGCTGACCGACTGCGCGCCGGTGATTATCGCAGCGCTGAAAGGGTTTGATAAAAAGTACGGCATCACCATCGTGCCTACTAAAGAGGCGAGCTGGGCGGCGGTGCGCGACAAGCTGGTAGCGGGCGAACTGGATGCCGCGCACATTCTCTACGGCCTGCTGTACGGACTGGAGCTGGGGATCGCCGGAAAGCCGCAGCAGATGGCCAACCTGATGACCCTCAACCAGAACGGGCAGGCGATTACGCTCTCCGCCGATCTGGCCGAAAAGGGGGTACGCGATCTCGACGGGCTGAAAAAGCTGACCGGGCAGCAGGCGCCGGGGACATACACCTTTGCGCATACCTTCCCGACCGGCACGCATGCCATGTGGCTCTACTACTGGCTGGCCAGCGCGGGCATTCATCCGTTTGACGATGTCCGCACCGTGGTGGTACCGCCGCCGCAAATGGTGATGAACATGCGCATTGGCAACATGGTCGGCTTTTGCGTCGGCGAGCCGTGGAACGCGCGGGCCATCAACGATCGTATCGGTTTTACCGCTGCGACGTCTCAATCCATCTGGGCCGATCATCCGGAAAAAATCCTCGGCACGCGTCGCGAGTGGGTGGAGAAAAACCCGCACACCGCGCGGGCGCTGGTCAGCGCCGTGCTGGAGGCGGCGCGCTGGATTGACGCGTCCCCGGAAAACAAACGCGAGACCGCGCAGATCCTCTCCCGCCGCGCGTGGCTGAACACCAAAGAGCAGTACCTCACCGGGCGGATGCTGGGCGAGTACGACAACGGCGTGGGTTCGCGCTGGCAGGACGCCCATCCGATTCGCTTCTTCAACGACGGTGCCGTCAGCTACCCGTATCTTTCCGACGGCATGTGGTTCTTAACCCAGTTCCGCCGCTGGGGGTTGCTCAAATCCGCCCCGGACTATGCGGGCATTGCGCAGCGCATTAACCAGACCGCGGTCTGGCAGGATGCCGCCACGGCGGTGGGGGGCATTACCGCCCCGGCGTCACCGCTGCGCAGCAGCACATTGATGGACGGCACCGTCTGGAACGGTACCGACCCGGAAGGATACGCCAACCGTTTCGCTATTCACCGTAGAGGGGCCTGATTATGCAGCATCTGCAAAAGACGACATCACACGAGACGCCGGAGAGTGGGGAGGTGATTATTCTGCCTCCGGTGCAGGTTCGCCGCCGTACCCCGACGTTTGCCCGCCGGATGAACGCGATCTTTCAGCGCCTCATTCCGGCGTTTCTGGGGCTGGGGCTGCTGGTCGTGCTCTGGCAACTGGCCGCGATCAACAGCAAAGGATTCCCGACACCGCTCAGCACCCTCGACTCGGCGTTAACGCTGTTCGCCGATCCCTTTTACCGTGACGGCCCCAACGACATGGGCATCGGCTGGAACGTGCTCGCCTCACTGCAGCGCGTGGCGGTGGGCTTTGGCCTGGCCGCGCTCGCCGGGATCCCGCTCGGCTTTCTGATTGGTCGTTTCACCTTTTTCTCGCGCATGTTCAGCCCGCTCATCGCGCTGTTGCGCCCGGTCAGCCCGCTGGCCTGGCTGCCTATCGGCCTGCTGCTGTTCCAGAAAGCGGAGCCGGCTTCCAGCTGGACCATTTTTATCTGCTCGATCTGGCCGATGGTGATCAACACCGCTGAAGGGGTGCGCCGTATTCCACAGGACTACCTCAACGTTGCCCGCGTGCTGCAGCTCTCCGAATGGACCATCCTGCGCCGTATTCTCTTTCCGGCCGTGCTGCCGGCGGTGTTGACCGGGGTGCGCCTGTCCATCGGCATTGCCTGGCTGGTCATTGTCGCCGCCGAGATGCTGACCGGCGGTTTAGGGATCGGCTTCTGGATCTGGAATGAGTGGAACAACCTCAACGTCGAAAACATTCTCATCGCCATCGTCATCATTGGCGTGGTCGGGTTACTGCTGGAGCAGGGGCTGATGCTGATCGCCCGCCGCTTTAGCTGGCAGGAAAAATAAGGAGCGAAGATGAAACCGATAATTCAGGTCCAGGCCGTGAGCCAGCGTTTTTCCACCGCCAGCGGTGAGTTTCTGGCGCTGCAAAACGTCTCGTTTGATATTCACGAAGGTGAAACCGTGAGCCTGATTGGTCACTCCGGCTGCGGTAAATCGACGCTGCTGAACCTTATCGCCGGAATAACGCTGCCGACGGAAGGCGGGCTGATTTGCGATAACCGTGAAATCGCCGGGCCGGGTCCGGAGCGCGCGGTCGTGTTCCAGAACCATTCCCTGCTGCCGTGGCTTACCTGCTTCGACAACGTGGCCCTGGCGGTGGATCACGTGTTCCGCCACACCATGAGCAAGGCGGAGCGTCGGGAGTGGATTGAACACAACCTCGATCGCGTGCAGATGGGGCACGCCCTGCATAAGCGGCCGGGAGAGATCTCCGGCGGCATGAAGCAGCGCGTCGGCATTGCCCGCGCACTGGCGATGAAGCCGAAGGTGTTGCTGATGGATGAGCCGTTTGGCGCGCTGGATGCGCTGACCCGCGCACATCTGCAGGACTCGGTGATGCAGATCCAGCAGGCGCTGAACACCACTATTGTGCTTATCACCCACGATGTGGATGAAGCAGTACTGCTCTCCGATCGCGTGCTGATGATGACCAACGGCCCGGCGGCGACCGTCGGGGAGATCCTGCACGTTGACCTGCCGCGCCCGCGTAATCGGGTGCAGCTGGCGGACGACAGCCGCTATCACCATCTGCGTCAGCAGATCCTGCATTTCCTTTATGAAAAACAGCCCAAAGCGGCGTAAAGGGGCAGCCATGACGCGACTGATCGTTATCGGCAATGGCATGGCAGCAACGCGGCTGATCGCCTCGCTGACCGCGCGTGCTCCCGGTCGCTTCGCAATTACCGTGCTGGGCGATGAGCCTGAACACGCCTACAACCGCATCCAGCTCTCGCCGGTGCTGGGTGGGGAAAAACAGGCAGAACAGATCCGCCTGCAGGATGACGCCTGGTATGAGTCCCGGGGTGTGACGGTGCGAAGGGGGGAACAGGTGCTCGCGGTAGATGTTGAGAAGCGGCTGGTCCGTACGGCACAAACCACGCTGGCCTGGGATGAGCTGGTGTTTGCCACCGGATCAACGCCCGTTGTGCCGCCTATCCCTGGCGGGGATGCCTCTCACGTCTTTACCTTCCGTCGGCTGACGGACATCGGCGCGATTCAGGCTATCCCGGGCCCGGTGGTGGTGCTGGGCGGTGGGGTGCTCGGCGTTGAGGCTGCCGCCGCGCTTGCCAGTACCTGTGACAACGTCACGCTGGTGCATCGCGGGGCGTGGTTAATGGAACAACAGCTGGACCAGCAGGCTGGCGTCCTGCTGGAAGAGGCGCTGGCAGCGCGCGGGGTGCGCTGCGCGCTTTCGTCCGGGATTGCGTCCATCGCCGCGGAGTCGGTGACGCTGTCGGACGGCAAGCGGATTCGCGCCACCCGTGTGGTGTTGGCCACTGGCGTTCAGCCCAACATCTCGCTGGCCAAAGCAAGCGGCGTTCGCTGCGCCCGCGGCATTGTGGTGAATCCGCAGATGCAGACCTCCGCGGCGAACGTCAGCGCTATTGGCGAATGCTGTGAAATCGACGGCCAGACGTTTGGCCTGGTGGCGCCCTGTCTGGCGCAGGCGGATATCCTCGCCGCCCGGCTGGCCGGGGAGGCCGTAGCCTCTTTTGCCCCAACGGACAGCGGGATGCGGCTCAAGGTGACGGGCATTGAACTGTTCACCGCCGGTCGCGCCTCGGTGCAGCCGGAGGACGTGGTCTGGAGCGCATGGGATCCCCTCACGCACCACTACCGACGCCTATTGATTCACCGCGGTGCGCTGGCTGGCGTACTGCTGATGGGGGACTGCCGCAGCGCGGCAACCTTCACCGATTTATTGGCAACGGCTGCGCCCGCCCATGCGGACTGGCTGTTCGATCGTTTCACTACGCAACCGCAGGTTGCAGGACAGAACGCTATGACAAAACCTACACTGGTGGTGGTTGGGCACGGTATGGTCGGCCACCATTTCCTCGAAGATTGCGTTAGCCGTAATCTGCATCAGCAGTATCAGATTGTTGTCTTTGGCGAGGAGCGCTATGCCGCCTATGACCGCGTGCATCTGTCGGAATATTTTGGTGGCCGCAGCGCGGCGTCGCTCTCGCTGGTGGACGGGGATTTCTTTGCCGACCACGGCATTGAGCTGCGCCTGTCGCAGCAGATCGTCGCACTCGATCGCGATGCTCGCGTGGTGCGCACCGCCAGCGGGCATGAAACCCACTGGGACAAACTGGTGCTGGCGACCGGCTCATACCCGTTCGTTCCGCCCGTTCCGGGTAACGATTTACCGGGCTGTTTTGTCTATCGCACCCTTGACGATCTGGACGCGATTGCGGCGCATGCGGCGGGCTCTCGCCGCGGGGTGGTGATTGGCGGCGGGCTGCTGGGGCTGGAGGCGGCAAATGCGCTGAAGCAGCTCGGGCTTGAAACCCACGTGGTGGAGTTTGCGCCCAACCTGATGGCGGTCCAGCTCGACAACGACGGCGCGGCAATGCTGCGCAGAAAAATCGAGGCGCTGGGCGTCAGCGTTCACATCAGCAAAGCGACGACGGAAATCGCCCCTTCGGACGGCGGGCTGGTGCTGCGCTTTGCGGATGGAGAACAGCTGGAAACGGACATGGTGGTCTTTTCTGCGGGCATACGTCCGCAGGACGCGCTGGCGCGCAGCAGCGGGCTGGCTATCGGCGAGCGTGGCGGGATCTGCATTGACGATCGCTGCCAGACCTCCGACTCGAACGTATTTGCCATCGGCGAATGCGCCCTGTGGGCGGGGAAAATCTTTGGTCTGGTCGCGCCCGGCTACCAGATGGCGCGGGTGGCCGCCGCCGCGCTGGCGGGAGAGGATAAAACATTCACTGGCGCGGATATGAGCACCAAACTCAAACTGCTGGGCGTGGACGTCGCCTCGTTCGGCGACGCTCATGGGCGCACGCCGGGTGCGCTGAGCTACCAGTGGACGCACGGCCCGCAGCAGATCTACAAGAAAATGGTGGTGAGCCACGACGGAAAAACGCTGCTCGGCGGCGTGCTGGTCGGCGATGCCAGCGAGTACGCCACGCTGGTGCAGATGATGCTCAACGGCATCGCCCTGCCAACAGAGCCGGAGACGCTGATTTTACCCGTATCATCAGGCAGTGCGCCAAAAGCGCTCGGCGTGGCGGCACTGCCGGAAAGTGCGCAAATCTGCTCCTGCCATAACGTCAGCAAAGGTGATATCTGCCAGGCGGTGAGTGCCGGTGCGACGGACATCGGCGCCGTCAAGCAGTGTACCAAAGCGGCAACCGGCTGCGGCGGGTGCAGCGCGCTGGTGAAGCAGGTGATGGAGTGCCAGCTGGCCGAGCAGGGCGTGGAGGTGAAAAAGGATATCTGCGAACACTTCCCGTACTCGCGGCAGGAGATTTACCACCTCGTACGCGTCAACCATATTCGCACCTTCGACCAGCTGATTAGCCGCTACGGGCAGGGGCACGGGTGTGAGATCTGCAAGCCGCTGGTGGGCTCGGTGCTGGCCTCCTGCTGGAATGAATACCTGCTGAAACCGTCACACCTGCCGCTGCAGGACACCAACGACCGCTACTTTGCCAACATTCAGAAGGACGGCACTTACTCCATCGTGCCGCGGATGCCCGCAGGGGAAGTGACGGCAGACGGGCTGATTGCTATCGGTCAGATTGCCAAACGCTACAACCTGTACAGCAAAATCACCGGCGGCCAGCGTATCGACCTTTTCGGCGCCACCCTTGATCAACTTCCGGCGATCTGGCAGGCGCTGGTGGAGGCCGGGTTTGAAACCGGGCACGCCTACGGCAAATCCCTGCGTACGGTGAAATCCTGCGTCGGGTCGACGTGGTGTCGCTACGGCGTGCAGGACTCCACCAGCCTCGCGGTCAGGCTGGAGCACCGCTACAAAGGCCTGCGCGCGCCGCACAAAATCAAAATGGCCGTCTCAGGCTGTACCCGCGAATGCGCCGAGGCGCAGAGTAAAGACGTCGGGGTCATCGCCACGGACAAAGGCTGGAACCTCTACCTGTGCGGCAACGGCGGTATGAAGCCGCGCCACGCGGATCTCTTTGCCAGCGATCTTGATGATGAAACGCTGATCCGCACCGTCGATCGCTTCCTGATGTTTTACATCCGCACGGCGGATCGCCTGCAGCGCACCAGCACCTGGATGGACAACCTGGAAGGCGGTCTCGACTACCTGCGGGAGGTGATCCTCAACGACAGCCTGGGCATTGCCCACGAGCTGGAGCAGGAGATGGCCCGGGTGGTGGAAACCTACCAGTGTGAATGGCAGACCACGCTTAACGATCCCAACCGCCTGGCGCTGTTCCGCACCGCCGTGAACGACACTGCCGCGGAGAACAACAAGCGCTGGCAGGAAATTTGCGGCATCGACGACATCCCGGAGCAGGCGGGCATTGGCGCGCGGCTTGGGCGTAAGCCGATTGCGCTGTTCCGCTTTGGTGAGTTCGTCTATGCCCTCGACGATCGGGAGCCGGGCAGCAGTGCGAACGTGCTCTCCCGCGGCATTCTTGGCGATGCGGCGGGCGAGCCGGTGGTGATTTCGCCGCTCTACAAACAGCGTATTCGCCTGCGCGACGGCTGTCAGGTTGATAACGGCGAACCTGCGGTTCGTGCCTGGCCGGTGAAAATTGAAGACGGCAAAGTGTGGGTTGGCAACGATGCCCTGGTGTTGCGCGCGGAGGCCTCATGATGGAAACCCGGACAACGTGCCCCTACTGTGGGGTCGGCTGCGGCGTGGTCGCCCGCGTGGAAGGTGAAACGGTAAGCGTTCGGGGGGATGAAAGCCATCCTGCGAATTTTGGCCGCCTGTGCGTGAAGGGATCGGCCCTGGGAGAAACGACGGGTCTGCAGGGGCGATTGCTGCACCCCGTGGTTGACGGTGTTGAAGGGGACTGGACGCAGGCGCTGGGCGCGGCTGGCGAACGGTTGCGGGCGATCATCGACACCTGGGGGCCGCAGGCGGTGGCCTTTTACGCCTCCGGGCAATTGCTCACGGAGGATTACTACGCCGCCAATAAGTTGATGAAGGGGTTTATCGGCGCGGCGAACATCGATACCAACTCCCGGCTCTGCATGTCGTCGGCAGTGGTGGGCTATAAACGCGCCTTCGGTGAAGACGTCGTGCCGTGCAATTACGAGGATGTGGAAAACAGTGACCTGGTGGTGCTGGTTGGCTCAAACGCGGCCTGGACGCATCCGGTGCTGTACCAGCGGCTGGTGCAGGCGCGACAGGCCAGACCGGAGATGAAAGTGGTGGTCATTGACCCGCGCAGAACCGCCACCTGTGATAGTGCCGACCTGCATCTTGCGCTCGCGCCCGGGAGCGACGCCGGGCTGTTTGTCGGTCTGCTGGATGTGATTCAGGGTACGGACGCGTGGCCGGTATCCCGCGTGGCGGCGTTTTGCGGCCTCACGCCGCAGGAGATTGCCACCTTTTACGACTGGTTTATGACAGCGCCCCGGGTCATCACGCTCTACACCATGGGGATCAACCAGTCTTCCAGCGGCAGCGACAAATGCAGCGCCATCATTAACGTTCATCTTGCCAGCGGCAAATTTAACCGTCCGGGCTGCGGCCCGTTCTCGCTGACCGGCCAGCCAAACGCGATGGGCGGAAGGGAAGTGGGCGGGCTGGCGAATCAGCTGGCGGCGCACATGAACTTCGAGCCGGACGATCTTTCGCGGGTGGCGCGTTTCTGGGGAACGGAGCGGCTGGCGCAAACTCCGGGCCTGATGGCGGTAGAGCTGTTTGACGCCATCGCCCGCGGCGAGGTGAAGGCGGTGTGGATCATGGGCACCAACCCTGCCGTCTCGCTACCGGACAGCCACGCGGTGTGCCAGGCGCTGGCGAACTGCCCGCTGGTGATTGTCTCTGAGGTGATGAGAGATACCGACACCAGCCGCTTCGCCCATATTCGCTTTCCGGCGCTGGGCTGGGGAGAAAAAGAGGGAACGGTGACGAACTCGGAGCGGCGTATTTCCCGCCAGCGCGCGTTTCTGCCTGCACCGGGCGAGGCAAAGCCGGACTGGTGGATTGTCGCGCAGGTGGCGAAACAACTGGGGCACGGTGACGCCTTTGCCTGGCAGCATCCCCACGAGATTTTTTGCGAGCATGCGGCGCTGACGGCCTTTGAAAATGACGGCGCGCGGGCGCTAAACCTTCACGATCTGGCTACGCTGACCCGTGATGCGTGGGATCAGCTTGAGCCTTATCAGTGGCCGATGGGGGATTTTCCGCGCCGGAACATCGTTCCGGTTACCCCTCAGCCGCACGGTGCGACGGTTAGCGCATTCTACCCGCTGATCCTTAACACCGGGCGCATTCGCGACCAGTGGCACACCATGACCCGCACGGGATATGTGGCCAGACTGATGCAGCATATCGCCGAACCGTTTGTTGAGGTTTGCCCTGCAGACGCCGCTCGGTTTTCTCTGTGTGACGGCCAGCTGGCGCGCATCAGCTCGCCGCGCGGCGTGATGGTAGCCCGAGTGTGCATACGCGACGGTCAGCGGGAAGGTGAGGTTTTTGCCCCGATGCACTGGAACGCGCAGTTTGCCCGTCAGGGAAAGGTTAATGCGTTGGTGGAAGGGCGCTGCGATCCGGTTTCGGGCCAGCCGGAGAGTAAACAAACCGCCGTCAGGATCATGCCCTGGCAGCCCGCCTGGCAGGGAGAACTTTATGCCCGTGCGCTACCGGAGCTGCCGCCATCGGCGCACGGGTGGCGTAAAGCCTCACGCCTGACGGTGGCGGGGGATACGCCGCTGTTCTCCTGGGTCGCGGATTACGCCCGCACCCGCGGCTGGCAGTTGCAGACTGCGCAAACGGATGCACTCAGCAGCGTACTGGCCTGGCATGAAGGCCAGCTGATGCTCGGGTTCTGGGAAGGTACCGCGTTACCGGCGCTGGCGCATACGGTCATCGAGGCCGCTTTTCAGTCGCCACCCCCGACGCCTGCTGCGCGCCATGCGCTGCTGAACGGGCAGGGCGTGGGGAAGCACCGCGATCCAGGGCGCATTATCTGCACCTGTTTCAGCGTTGGGGAAAATACGATACGGGAGGCGATTGCCGGTGGCTGTGATTCCGTCAGCGCGCTGGGGGCGAAGCTGCGCTGTGGTACTAACTGCGGTTCGTGCGTGCCGGAGCTGAAAGGGCTGTGTGGATAAGGGTGTAAGGGCGACAATCTGTTCAGGATAATCCTGAAATGTCCGCCAGGACTGCATTTCAGGGCTTATCGCGTTAACATAATAAGAGTTTATTCATAAACACAGGTTCTTATTGACGACGCTGATGGCTGTACCGTCCCGCTTTCGTTTGCTGTTTTTACTCTCCTTTCTTACGGTCGGAGCCGTTCACGGTGCGCCGAATTCCTTTATGCATCAGGCTCTGAATCCCTTTGATAATAACGGGGACAGTTTGCCCGACCTTGGTATGGCGACGCCCACAGGCGAGGGGGAAAAACACCTGGCCGAAATGGCGAAAGCCTTTGGCGAAGCCAGTATGACCGACAACGGCCTGACAACCGGCGAGCAGGCACGTCAGTTTGCCTTTGGTCAGGTGCGCGACGCGGTGAGCGGCGAAGTGAACCAGCAGATTGAGTCCTGGCTGTCGCCCTGGGGGAACGCCAGCGTGAACGTGCTGGTGGATAACGAGGGCAAATTCAACGGCAGCAGCGGGAGCTGGTTTATCCCCTGGAACGATAACAACCGCTACCTGAGCTGGAGCCAGCTTGGCCTGACGCAGCAGACGGATGGTCTGGTCAGTAACGCCGGCATCGGGCAGCGCTGGATCGCCGGGAAATGGCTGCTGGGCTATAACACCTTTTACGATAATCTGCTGGATGAAAACCTGCAGCGTGCCGGGCTGGGCGCGGAAGTGTGGGGGGAAAATCTGCACCTGTCGGCGAACTATTATCAGCCCTTTGCCAGCTGGCGTGAGCGCTCGGACATTCAGGAGCAGCGCATGGCGCGCGGATATGACGTGACGGCCAACGCCTGGCTGCCGTGGTTCCATCACCTGAATACCAGCCTCAGCGTTGAGCAATATTTTGGTGATAACGTCGACCTGTTCAATAGCGGCACCGGCTATCACAACCCGGTGGCAGTCAACCTGGGACTTAACTATACCCCCGTTCCGCTGGTGACGTTGACCGCTGCGCATAAGCAGGGTGAGAGTGGCGAGAGCCAGAATAACCTCGGGCTGAAGCTCAACTACCGCTTTGGCGTGCCGCTGGCCAAACAGCTTTCAGCCAGTGAAGTCGCCGCCACGCGCTCCCTGCGCGGAAGCCGCTATGATTCGCCGGAGCGCAACAGCCTGCCGGTGATGGAGTTCCGCCAGCGCAAAACGCTGTCCGTCTGGCTGGCCACGCCGCCGTGGGATCTGAAAGGGGGCGAAACCGTCATGCTGAAGCTGCAGATTCGCAGCACGCACGGCATCCGCCAGATCCACTGGCAGGGGGATACGCAGGCGTTGAGTCTGACATCGCCGGCTAAAAGCAACAGCAGCGACGGCTGGAGCGTGATCATGCCCGCCTGGGATGACCGGGAAGGGGCGTCAAACCGCTGGCACCTGTCGGCGGTGGTGGAAGATGAGAAAGGCCAGCGCGTCTCGTCTAATGAAATCACGCTGACCGTGGTGCAACCGCTGGTCGCATTGCCTGACGACGACCCGCGCTGGAAGCTGCTGCCGGATGAATAACCCTTAAAAAATGCGTTCCTGGTGAACCCATACCGCGGCTTCCACGCGCGATTTTAGCTTCATTTTCTTCAGCATATGCTTCACATGCACTTTGACCGTGCTTTCGGTGATATCCAGGCGGCGGGCGATCATTTTGTTCGGCAGCCCCTGGGCAATGAGCTTGAGAATATCGCGCTCGCGCGGGGTTAACTGGCTGACGTCACGGTCCGAGGTGGCGCGGTTTGCCCGCAGGCTGGCGGCGAGGACCGGCGTTAAGGCTTCGCTGAGCACCATCTCGCCCGCCGCCGCCTGCTGCAGTGCCTTAAGCAGATCTTCCGGCTCCATATCTTTCAGCAGATAGCCATCCGCCCCGCGCTTGAGCGCCGTGACCACATCCTCTTCGTGGTTCGACACGCTAAAGACGACAATGCGCCCGGAGAGCGATTTTTCCCGCAGCTTGTCGAGGGTTTCCAGACCGTTCATGCCCGGCATATTCAGATCGAGCAGGATCAGATCGGGATCGAGGGATTCGGCAAGCTCAATGCCCTGTTCGCCGTTGCTGGCTTCGCCGACCACGGTGATATCGGGTGCCATGCTGACCAGCTGTTTCACGCCAGTACGCAGCATCGGATGGTCGTCGATCAGCAGGATGGATGCCGGTTCCTGATTAGTCATGGGTATCTCCTTGAGCAATTGTGAGCGGTTTCTCGGGAATAAAGGTGACGACAACTTCCGTGCCACCCGTCTCTCTCCGGCGAACCTGGCAATCACCGCGCAGGCTTTGGGCGCGGTCTCGCATAATAATTAAACCATAGTGGTTCGTGCGTTCGGCATTTTCCGGCACGCCGCGGCCGTTGTCGTGAACCGTCAGCTTCACCTGATTGTTGTGCTGGCTGACGGTGACCGTTACCGCCGTCGCGCCGGCATGCTTAAGCACGTTGCTCAGCGCTTCGCGGGCGATCTGCAGTAAATGGATGGCCTGATGGGAGGGGACAAACCGCGGCGGCAGCTGGTAATCCAGCTTCACCGGGAACCCCAGCCGGGCGCTAAATTCGTGACAGCTGGCTTCCAGCGCCGGGCGCAGGCCCGGCTCGGTCAGCTGCAGACGGAAGGTGGTCAGCAGCTCGCGAAGCTGGATCCAGGAGGTATTCAGCTCGTTGCGGATCTGGCTCAGCAGCTGCTTGTTGCTTTCCGGCATCTCAGCATCCTGCATCTGCAGGCAACTGACCTGCATTTTCATACAGGAGAGCGACTGGGCGATGGAGTCGTGCAGTTCGCGGGCGATGGTCGCGCGCTCTTCCATGACGATCAGCTGCTGCTGTTTTTCCTGATGCCTGTCGAGCGCCAGCGTGGCCGTTAACTGTTCAACCAGCGTATCCACCAGCTGCTGCTGGTCGTGGCTCAGGTGGCGTCCGGTTGGCAGGGTGGCCAGCAGAATGCCGTACTGGGTGTGGCTGTCCGTCAGACGCCACTTCAGGGTGGTGCCGCCGGAGGTCAGCGGCGGCAGGCCGCGAGGGCAAAGATGGCAGCCTTTGTCATCGCAGGACATATCCGACTGACAGGTAAATTCCTGATGGTTCTCTTCGTCTTCCACATCGTAGACCCGCAGCTCCAGGTCGCGCAGCAGGGTCAGATTTTGCAAACCGTTCAGCACCGGCGAGAGACGTTCGCATAACGGCACCTGCATGTGCAGGCGGCGGTTGGCCTGCCACAGGAAGGAGAGGATCTCGTTTTTCTGCTCAAGGCCCGCCGTTTTTTCCTGCACGCGCTGTTCCAGCACCGCGTAACTCTCGGAAAGCTCTGCCGACATGGTGTTGAGCGCCTGGCCGAGCATCGCCATCTCGTTGCGTCCGCTGATGTGCGTGCGCTGGGTGAAATCGCGCGCGGTGACCGCGCGGGCCATCGCCAGCAGCTGTTTCCAGGGATTCAACAGCCGGGCGCGAAGCCAGACGATAGTGAAGATCAGCAGCAGCCCCATAAACAGCGCCATTGCCCGGTGCACCATTACCACCCGGTCGATGCGTAGTTCGGTGGTCTGGTCGAACGCGGAGACCAGCGCGTCAATGCGCGTAACGAACCCCGCCACGTCCTGGGCAACCGCCTCTGTACTGTGCGCCTGTTTCAGGCCCGGCTGCAGCTGGGTGTGCCAGTACCCCTGAAGGGCTTTAAGCTGGGATTGTTGACCGGCGCGAATGGCGGCATTTTCCAGCTCGGGGCTGAACGCGGTGCGCTCCATTTCATCAATTAAGGGCCGATCGGCCTGCGTCAGGGGAACCGATGCCAGCAGGCGATAACTCTGCATGCGTAGTGAGCCTGCCTCATTAATGGCATGCGCATTACCCTGTACCCCCTGTACCAGCCAGCCGGAGATCGCCATGCCGGTCACGCCGATGGCGGTGGACAGCAAAACAATCAGGGCGAGCTGATTCACGAGCGTCAGCGGAGATAAACATCTTTTTAACATAGAGTTGGCGTGCTCCTGACGTGGCCTGCTTGCAGGAATGGCGCTATTCTGGTGCATACCCTGGAGTATACCCATACCAATAAAGGATTACCCCTAAATTGCCAACGGAGTAGGGGGCAGAACGCGGGGGTGGCAGGAACGCGTCAGCGCCGTGAAAAACCACGTCTTTTTTGTCGAATTAACCTACTCACTAAGGATAAGCCCTTTTTTTGTGCCGCAAATCCTCCCACTTTTCCTTTGATTTATATCAACTTACCGCCGCCCTAAAACCCTAATGTTTGCAGCATCATTCGAGAATCAGAGGTGTCTATGAGTCACTCATCCGCTCCCGAAAGGGAAAGTGGTGCCGTTATTACAGACTGGCGTCCAGAGGATCCGGCGTTCTGGCAACAGCGCGGCCATCGTGTTGCAAGCCGGAATCTGTGGATTTCCGTTCCGTGCTTGCTGTTAGCGTTTTGCGTATGGATGTTGTTTAGTGCAGTGGCGGTCAACCTGCCGAAAGTTGGGTTTACGTTTACGACCGATCAGCTGTTTATGTTGACGGCGTTACCGTCGCTGTCGGGTGCGCTGCTGCGTGTCCCTTACGCGTTTATGGTACCGGTCTTTGGCGGTCGTCGCTGGACGGCGTTCAGCACGGGCATCATGATCGTTCCTTGCGTCTGGCTCGGCTTCGCGGTGCAGGATACCTCCACGCCGTTCAGCGTGTTCGTGATTATCTCTCTGCTGTGCGGTTTTGCCGGGGCGAACTTCGCCTCCAGTATGGCAAACATCAGCTTCTTCTTCCCGAAAGCGAAGCAGGGCGGTGCGCTGGGCATTAACGGCGGTCTGGGGAATATGGGCGTCAGCGTGATGCAGCTGATTGCGCCGCTGGCGATTTCGGTTTCCATTTTTGCGGCCTTTGGCGGCGGTGGCGTTGAGCAGGCGGATGGTTCATCCCTGTACCTGCAAAATGCGGCCTGGATTTGGGTGCCATTCCTGGTGGTGTTCACCCTTGCAGCCTGGTTCTTTATGAATGACCTGTCCGCGTCGAAAGCGTCGCTGAGCGAACAGCTGCCGGTGCTGAAGCGTGGGCACCTGTGGGTGATGGCGCTCCTGTATCTGGCCACCTTCGGTTCGTTTATCGGTTTCTCGGCGGGCTTCGCTATGCTGTCGAAAACGCAGTTCCCGGAAATTCAGATCCTGCACTTTGCCTTCTTCGGGCCGTTTATTGGTGCCCTGGCGCGTTCCGTTGGCGGCATGATCTCTGACCGTCTCGGCGGGACGCGCGTAACGCTGGTTAACTTCGTCGTGATGGCGGTCTTCTGTGCGCTGCTGTTCCTGACGCTGCCGGCAGACGGACAGGGCGGTAACTTCATCGCCTTCTTCGGGGTGTTTATGGTGCTGTTCCTGACGGCCGGGCTGGGGAGTGCGTCCACCTTCCAGATGATCTCCGTGATCTTCCGTAAGCTGACCATGGATCGCGTGAAGGCGCAGGGGGGAAGCGAAGAGCAGGCCATGCGTGAAGCGGCGACCGATACGGCGGCGGCACTGGGCTTTATCTCTGCGATTGGCGCGATTGGCGGCTTCTTTATCCCGAAAGCGTTTGGTATTTCGCTGGAGCTGACCGGCTCTCCGGCGGGCGCAATGAAAGTTTTCCTTGTCTTCTATATCGCCTGCGTCGTGATCACGTGGCTGGTATATGGGCGTAATACTAAGAAAAAATAAGTAAGTGTGATTATCCGTTTACGCGGCCTTCGGGTCGCGTTTTTTTTGCTGATAATTAGTTACAACATACTGAAATGCGCGCAGAGGAAACCAGCGGGTAACACTGTGATCGCCATCGCTTTACAGGGGGGTCTACCCCTTAATACCTGAGATGTTAACGAGCGCCCTGTTTTTTGTATGGTAAAAAACAAATAATCTTATATATCAATGAGATGAGTAGTTTCAAAAAATACCGCTTTGGTGGTATTCAGCGTAACCCCACCCCGGAAAGTCCCGCGTCGTCTTGATCGTTATCAATTCTCCCCCTCTTTCAGGGCGTTACCTTCGCTGCAAATCAGCAATGTCGATTTAGAGAGCCACAGGCTCCACACAGGAGATACCCGATGAGCAAATTTTTGGACCGGTTTCGCTACTTCAAACAGAAGGGCGAAACTTTTGCCGATGGGCACGGCCAGGTTCTGGATACCAACCGGGACTGGGAAGACGGTTACCGCCAGCGTTGGCAGCATGACAAAGTCGTCCGTTCAACCCACGGTGTGAACTGTACTGGCTCATGTAGCTGGAAGATTTTCGTTAAAAACGGTCTGGTGACCTGGGAAATGCAGCAGACCGACTATCCGCGCACCCGTCCGGATATGCCAAACCACGAACCGCGCGGCTGCCCGCGTGGCGCCAGCTACTCCTGGTATCTCTACAGCGCGAACCGCCTCAAATACCCGCTGATGCGCAAGCGCCTGATGAAAATGTGGCGCGAAGCGAAGGTACAGCACAGCGATCCGGTTGATGCCTGGGCCTCCATTATTGAAGATGCGGACAAAGCGAAAAGCTTTAAGCAGGCCCGCGGCCGCGGCGGCTTTGTGCGTTCTTCCTGGAAAGAGGTCAACGAGCTGATTGCCGCTTCCAACGTCTACACCGTTAAAACCTACGGTCCTGACCGCGTGGCGGGCTTCTCGCCGATCCCGGCGATGTCGATGGTCTCTTATGCCTCCGGCGCGCGCTATCTCTCCTTAATCGGCGGCACCTGCCTGAGCTTCTACGACTGGTACTGCGACCTGCCGCCAGCCTCGCCGCAGACCTGGGGCGAGCAGACCGACGTGCCGGAATCCGCGGACTGGTACAACTCCAGCTACATCATCGCCTGGGGCTCTAACGTGCCGCAGACCCGTACGCCGGACGCGCACTTCTTTACCGAAGTGCGTTACAAAGGCACCAAAACCGTGGCGGTAACCCCGGACTACGCCGAAATCGCCAAGCTGTGCGACCTGTGGCTGGCACCGAAGCAGGGTACCGATGCCGCGATGGCGATGGCGATGGGCCACGTCATGCTGCGCGAGTTCCACCTGGATAAGCCTAGCCAGTACTTCACCGACTACGTCCGCCGCTACACCGACATGCCAATGCTGGTGATGCTGGAAGAACGTGACGGGTACTACGCCGCGGGCCGCACCCTGCGCGCCGCCGATCTGGTGGATGCGCTGGGTCAGGAAAATAACCCTGAGTGGAAAACCGTCGCGTACAACAGCAACGGCGAGCTGGTGGCGCCAAACGGCTCTATCGGCTTCCGCTGGGGCGAGAAGGGCAAGTGGAACCTTGAGCAGCGTAACGGCACGACGGGCGAAGAGACGGAACTGCGTCTGAGCATGCTGGGTAGCCAGGACGAGATCGCCGAGGTCGGCTTCGCGTACTTCGGCGGCGAAGGTTCCGAACATTTCAACAAGGTTGAGCTGCAGAACGTCCTGATGCATAAGCTGCCGGTGAAACGCCTGCAGCTGGCCGACGGCTCTACCGCGCTGGTCACTACCGTTTATGACCTGACCATGGCGAACTACGGCCTGGAGCGTGGTCTGAACGATGAAAACTGTGCGACCAGCTATGACGACGTGAAAGCCTACACCCCGGCATGGGCGGAACAGATCACCGGCGTACCTCGCGCGCAGATCGTGCGTATCGCCCGTGAGTTCGCTGAAAACGCCGACAAGACCCACGGCCGTTCGATGATCATCGTCGGTGCGGGTCTGAACCACTGGTATCACCTGGATATGAACTACCGTGGTCTGATCAACATGCTGATTTTCTGCGGCTGTGTCGGTCAGAGCGGCGGCGGCTGGGCGCATTACGTAGGCCAGGAAAAACTGCGTCCGCAGACTGGCTGGCAGCCGCTGGCGTTTGCCCTCGACTGGCAGCGCCCGGCACGCCATATGAACAGCACCTCTTACTTCTATAACCACTCCAGCCAGTGGCGCTACGAAACGGTCACCGCCCAGGAGCTGCTGTCGCCGATGGCGGATAAATCCCGCTACAGCGGCCACCTGATTGACTTCAACGTGCGTGCTGAGCGCATGGGCTGGCTGCCGTCTGCACCTCAGCTGGGCACCAACCCGCTGCGCATCGCGGAAGAGGCGAAGAAGGCGGGGATGTCGCCGGTGGATTACACCGTGAAATCACTGAAGGATGGCTCAATCCGTTTCGCGGCAGAACAGCCGGAAAACGGGAAAAACCATCCGCGTAACCTGTTTATCTGGCGCTCCAACCTGCTGGGCTCGTCCGGTAAAGGTCACGAGTACATGCTGAAATACCTGCTGGGTACTGAAAACGGCATTCAGGGGAAAGATCTCGGCAAGCAGGGCGGCGTGAAGCCGGAAGAGGTGGAGTGGAAAGACAACGGTCTCGACGGCAAGCTGGATCTGGTGGTGACCCTCGACTTCCGTCTCTCCAGCACCTGCCTGTACTCCGACATCGTGCTGCCTACCGCCACCTGGTACGAAAAAGACGACATGAATACCTCGGATATGCATCCGTTTATTCATCCGCTGTCTGCGGCCGTTGACCCGGCGTGGGAATCGAAAAGCGACTGGGATATCTACAAGGACATCGCGAAGAAATTCTCTGAGGTCTGCGTAGGGCACCTCGGCAAAGAGACCGACGTGGTGACGCTGCCAATCCAGCACGACTCCGCTGCCGAACTGGCTCAACCGCTGGACGTGAAGGACTGGAAAAAAGGCGAGTGCGATCTGATCCCGGGCGTGACTGCGCCGCACATTATTCCGGTGGAACGTGATTACCCGGCAACGTACGAACGCTTTACCTCTATCGGCCCGCTGATGGAGAAAATCGGTAACGGCGGGAAAGGGATTGCCTGGAACACCCAGAGCGAAATGGATCTGCTGCGCAAGCTTAACTACACCAAAGCGGACGGCCCGGCGAAAGGTCAGCCCTGCCTTAACACGGCGATTGATGCCGCAGAGATGATCCTGACCCTGGCACCGGAAACCAACGGTCACGTCGCGGTGAAAGCCTGGGCGGCGCTGAGTGAGTTTACCGGTCGCGATCATACGCACCTGGCGAAGAATAAAGAGGAAGAGAAAATCCGCTTCCGCGATATTCAGGCGCAGCCGCGCAAGATTATCTCCAGCCCGACCTGGTCTGGCCTCGAAGATGAGCATGTCTCTTACAACGCTGGCTACACCAACGTTCACGAGCTGATCCCATGGCGCACCCTCTCCGGCCGTCAGTCACTGTATCAGGATCACCAGTGGATGCGCGACTTCGGTGAAAGCCTGCTGGTTTACCGTCCGCCAATCGACACCCGCTCTGTGAAAACCGTAATGGGTGCGAAATCGAACGGTAACCCGGAGAAGGCGCTGAACTTCCTGACGCCGCACCAGAAGTGGGGGATCCACTCCACCTACAGCGACAACCTGCTGATGCTGACCCTGTCGCGCGGTGGTCCGATTGTCTGGATGAGCGAAACGGACGCCAAAGATCTGGGTATCGAAGATAACGACTGGATCGAAGTGTTCAACAGTAACGGTGCCCTGACGGCGCGGGCGGTGGTGAGCCAGCGCGTACCGGCCGGGATGACCATGATGTACCACGCGCAGGAGCGTATCGTGAACCTGCCGGGGTCAGAGATCACCGAGCAGCGCGGCGGGATCCACAACTCCGTGACCCGTATTACGCCGAAACCGACCCATATGATCGGTGGCTATGCCCAGCTGGCCTACGGCTTTAACTACTACGGTACCGTAGGTTCGAACCGCGATGAGTTCGTGGTGGTACGTAAGATGAAGAATATTAACTGGTTAGACGGCGAAGGTAATGACCAGGTACAGGAGAGCGTAAAATGAAAATTCGTTCACAAGTCGGCATGGTGCTGAATCTGGATAAATGCATCGGCTGTCATACCTGCTCGGTCACCTGTAAAAACGTCTGGACCAGCCGTGAAGGTATGGAGTATGCCTGGTTCAACAACGTGGAAAGTAAGCCGGGCACCGGCTTCCCGACCGACTGGGAAAACCAGGAGAAGTGGAAGGGCGGCTGGATCCGCAAAATCAACGGTAAGCTGCAGCCGCGCATGGGTAACCGCGCTTTGCTTCTGGGAAAAATCTTCGCTAACCCGCATCTGCCGGGCATTGAGGATTATTACGAGCCGTTTGACTACGACTATCAGAACCTGCACAACGCGCCGGAAAGCAAACACCAGCCGATCGCCCGTCCTCGCTCGCTGATCACCGGTCAGCGCATGGACAAAATTACCAGCGGTCCAAACTGGGAAGAGATCCTGGGCGGCGAGTTCGAAAAACGCGCCAAAGACCAGAATTTCGAGAACATGCAGAAGGCGATGTACGGCCAGTTCGAAAACACCTTCATGATGTATCTGCCGCGCCTGTGCGAGCACTGCCTCAACCCGGCGTGCGTGGCGACCTGCCCGAGCGGTGCCATCTACAAGCGTGAAGAAGACGGCATTGTCCTTATCGACCAGGACAAGTGCCGCGGCTGGCGGATGTGCATCACCGGCTGCCCGTACAAAAAAATCTACTTCAACTGGAAGAGCGGCAAGTCTGAGAAGTGCATCTTCTGCTACCCGCGTATTGAAGCCGGTATGCCGACCGTTTGCTCCGAGAGCTGCGTAGGCCGTATCCGCTACCTCGGCGTGCTGCTGTACGACGCGGACGCAATTGAAAACGCTGCCAGCACCGAGCACGAGAAAGATCTGTATCAGCGTCAGCTGGACGTGTTCCTCGACCCGAACGATCCGAAGGTGATTGAGCAGGCGCTGAAGGACGGCATTCCGCAGAGCGTGATTGACGCCGCGCAGCAGTCTCCGGTGTACAAAATGGCGATGGACTGGAAACTGGCCCTGCCGCTGCACCCGGAATACCGCACGCTGCCTATGGTCTGGTACGTGCCGCCTCTGTCGCCGATTCAGTCAGCCGCGGATGCGGGCGAGCTGGGCAGTAACGGCATTCTGCCGGACGTGGAAAGCCTGCGTATCCCGGTTCAGTATCTGGCAAACCTGCTGACCGCAGGCGATACCCAGCCGGTACTGCTGGCGCTGAAACGTATGCTGGCGATGCGCCACTTCAAACGTGCCGAAACCGTGGACGGCGTGACCGATACCCGCGCGCTGGAAGAGGTCGGTCTGACCGAAGCGCAGGCGCAGGAGATGTACCGCTACCTGGCGATTGCCAACTACGAAGATCGTTTCGTGGTGCCGAGCAGCCACCGTGAACTGGCCCGCGAAGCCTTCCCGGAGAAAAATGGCTGTGGCTTTACCTTTGGCGACGGCTGCCACGGGTCAGACAGCAAATTCAATCTGTTCAACAGCCGCCGCATCGACGCCATGGATGTGACCAGTAAAACGGAGCCGCACTCATGATTGAACTCGTCATTGTTTCGCGTCTGCTGGAGTACCCGGATGCTGCACTGGTGCAGCATCAGCAGGAGCTGTTTGATGCACTCGCGTCATCCGAAAACCTGGATAAAGAGGATGCCCAGCAGCTTGGGGTTTTCCTCCGCGACCTGTTAGCGCGCGATCTTCTCGATGCGCAGGCGGACTACAGCCAGCTGTTTGACCGCGGGCGGGCAACCTCGCTGCTGCTGTTTGAACATGTTCACGGTGAGTCCCGCGACCGCGGTCAGGCGATGGTCGACCTGATGGCGCAGTACGAGCAGCACGGCCTGCAGCTCGACAGCCGCGAGCTGCCGGACCATCTGCCGCTCTATCTGGAGTATCTGGCGCAGCTGCCGAAAGAGGAGGCGCTGGGTGGTCTGCAGGACATCGCGCCGATCCTTGCGCTGCTCGGCGCGCGGCTTCAGCAGCGCGAGAGCCGCTACGCGGTGCTGTTCGACCTGCTGGTGAAGCTGGCCAACGCGTCGGTCGACAGTGAAAAAGTGGCGGAGAAAATCGCCGATGAAGCCCGGGACGATACCCCGCAGGCGCTGGATGCCGTCTGGGAGGAAGAACAGGTGAAATTCTTTGCTGACCAGAGCTGTGGCGAGTCTGAAATTTCTGCTCACCAGCGTCGTTTTGCCGGTGCCGTTGCCCCGCAATATTTGAATATCTCTAACGGAGGACAGCAATAATGCACTTCCTGAATATGTTCTTCTTTGATATCTACCCGTATATCGCGGGCACCGTGTTCCTGGTGGGAAGTTGGCTGCGTTATGACTACGGCCAGTATACCTGGCGCGCTGGCTCCAGCCAGATGCTGGATCGTAAAGGGATGCATGTGGCCTCTAACCTGTTCCACATCGGTATTCTGGGCATTTTTGCCGGCCACTTCCTCGGCATGCTGACGCCGCACTGGATGTACGAAGCGTGGCTGCCCATTGAGGTGAAGCAGAAGATGGCGATGATCGCCGGGGGGGCCTGCGGGGTGATGACCCTGGTGGGGGGCCTGCTGCTGTTGAAGCGTCGTCTGTTCAGCCCCCGCGTGCGGGCAACCACCACCGGGGCGGACATCCTGATCCTCTCCCTTTTGATGGTACAGTGCGCGCTGGGTCTGCTGACCATTCCGTTCTCGGCGCAGCATATGGACGGCAGTGAAATGATGAAGCTGGTGGGCTGGGCGCAGTCAGTGGTGACTTTCCACGGTGGTGCATCTGAACATCTGGACGGCGTGGCGTTTATCTTCCGCGTTCATCTGGTGCTGGGGATGACGCTGTTTGTGTTATTCCCGTTCTCTCGCCTGGTGCACATCTGGAGCGCGCCGGTGGAATACCTGACGCGCAAATACCAGATTGTACGCGCCCGTCGCTAATTTGCCGTTTTGATACCAACCCCGCACTCGCGGGGTTTTTTTTCGCCCCAGCCCAGGTTATTGCCCGCTGCAGCAAACAGGATCAGCGCGCCGCCCGCCAGCTGCGTCAGGTTCAGCGAGTGTCCGAATACCAGATTATCAACAACGATCGCCACTACCGGATAGATAAACGACAGCGAGCCGGTAATGGGCGTCGGCAGCTTCTGAATCGCACTGTAGAGCAGTTGATACATAATGCCGGTATGGACAATGCCCAGCGTCAGCAAGATCGGCCAGGGGAAATCGGCGGAGAATGACGGCATGCGGGCAAAGGGCAGAAGCATGACGACGCCCGTCAGTACCTGGATGAAGGCAATGTGCTGCGGCGCAACCGATCTCAGCTTGCGGGCAATGATGGCCGTTACCGCATAGAAGAAGGCTGCGGCCATTGCCAGCCCGATCCCGGCGAGCCAGTCGGCGCCATGTGCGCTGGTCAACTCACTGGAGAGCAAAATGACCACGCCGCCAAAGGCGAGCACCAGCCAGCCCCATTTCACCAGGCTGACACGCTCGCCGAAAAGCATCCCCATCAGTACCAGCATAAACGGCTGGGTGTTATACACCACGGTCGAAAGACCAATCGAGATCCGTTCATAGGCGGCGAAGAGCAGCAGCCAGTTCACCACTAATGCCGCTCCGCCGAGGATCGCCAGCAGCAGCGTCGTGCGGGTGAGGGGGCTAAACGGCTTTCGACTCATGCGAATAAAAATGAACAGTGCCAGTGCCCCTATCAGGCAGCGCCAGAACACCACTTCCGTTACCGGCAGACCGGATAGTAAAACAAACGCGCCAATTGAGCCGGAAATTAACATCGCCAGGCTCATTTGCCAGACGCCTTTATGGAAATCACGCATCATTCACCTCCTGATTGATGACGTTATTGTCGAAAATGGCTGTCGTGTTTTACAGGGGTGATATAAGGTTGAAGAGCTGAATGACTTTTTAAAATTAGGTGAAAATGATGGAATGCCTTCTTGATGATATCGACCGACAAATCTTAGCCTGTCTGGTTGAGGATGCGCGTATGTCCCTGAAGGTGCTCAGCGGGCGTATCGGGCTGACGTCACCCAGCACGGCAGAGCGCCTGAAAAGGCTGGAAGAGCGCGGTGTGATTCAGGGGTATAGCGCGCGGGTGAACCTGGCGGCGTTGGGGTATACGCTGCAGGCGCTGGTGCGCGTACGGCCGCTGCCGGGGCTGTTGCATAAAGTGGATAAGTACATTCAGGCAATGCCGGAGTGTATTGAGAGCGACAAAGTGACCGGGGAGGACTGCTTTGTTATCCGGCTGGTGGTGCGGTCAATCGAACAGCTTGATGCGCTGCTGGACGGGCTGGCGGAGCATGCCCAGTGCAATACGTCGATTGTGAAAAGCACGCCGGTGACGCGACGTTTGCCACCGATGTAGCCATCTGTCGCCGGGTGGCGGCTGCGCCTCGCCCTTCGGGTCGTTGCCTGCGGCAACGCTTTCTCGCTACGCTCGAATCGAACCTTAGTCGAAGCTTCTCATCCTTCCCCGTTACGGAAATTCATGATGCCCGGTGCGAACAGAGAGTTTAGAGTCGTATGGGAATTGATGGTGGTGGGGGAAGGATTCGAACCTTCGAAGTCGATGACGGCAGATTTACAGTCTGCTCCCTTTGGCCGCTCGGGAACCCCACCAGGGGTAATTCAAATTTTGAGGTGATGCTGAGAGATGGTGGTGGGGGAAGGATTCGAACCTTCGAAGTCGATGACGGCAGATTTACAGTCTGCTCCCTTTGGCCGCTCGGGAACCCCACCACGGGGTAATGCTATTAACTGGCCTGCTTCCTGCTGGAAGCGGGGCGCATCATATCAAATGAGGCGCCCCTGTAAAGCATTCCTTTAGTGAAATGACGTCGTTTGCCTGCTTTTTATCCGTAAAGGTGCAAAGCTAATCAATTCATTTCCCTGGGATTAAAGAATAATGGTTCTGTTACCGTAAACGAAGACCCGCTGCGCCAGCACCTGATACAGCGCACGGCTGAGCACATTCTTCTCAACGTCGCGCCCGGCGCGCATCATGTCCTCAGCCGTGTAGGTGTGATCCACATGAATCACGTCCTGCATGATGATAGGACCTTCATCCAGGTTGTCATTCACGTAGTGCGCCGTGGCTCCGATGATCTTCACGCCACGCTCATAGGCCTGATGGTAAGGACGCGCACCGATAAAGGCCGGCAGGAACGAGTGGTGAATGTTGATAATCTTATTCGGGAAGCGCGCCACGAAGGATGGCGTCAGCACGCGCATATATTTCGCCAGCACCACGTAGTCCGGGTTGTGCGCTTCAATGGCCTGCGCCATCAGGTTGTCGTGTTCTTCACGGGTGTGGCCTTCATGGCTGACCAGCTCGAACGGAATATCAAAACGCTCGACCAGCGTGCGCAGCGTCTCGTGGTTGCCGATAACGGCGGCAATTTCGACGTCCAGACCGCCGTAGTTGGCTTTCATCAGCAGATCGCCCAGGCAATGTGCCTCTTTGGTCACCAGAATCACGATGCGGCGTCGGCCTGCGGGGGTCAGTTCACGCACGGAGCCTTCCGGCAGCGCGCTGTCCAGATCGGCAAGCAGGGTGGTGTCGTTGAAAATACCTTCCAGTTCGGTACGCATGAAGAAACGTCCGGTACGGTGGTCAACGAACTCGTTGTTCTGCACGATATTCAGTTCATGCTTGTAACAAATGTTGGTAATTCGTGCGATCAGTCCTTTTTGATCGGGACAGATGGTGCGCAGAACTTTACGTTGTAGTGATTGCATCGCCGGGAAATCCTGTTTGTATTTGCGAAGTCTGGGTTGTCAGGCGTTACTGCCCGCAACACTTTTTAAATTTTTTACCTGAACCACACGGGCAGGGATCGTTACGACCAAACTGTGGGCGCGTTCCGTCAATATAATACCATTGCCCGCTTTCCTTTAAGAACCGGGAACGTTCGATAATGGCGCCAGGCTTATTATTCTCGGTAAAGCGGGCCACAAAGCTGACATAACCCTCATCAGCATGACTCCCGGTTGAGGATTCATAGACGGTAAGGCCAAGCCATTGCGTACTGGCGAACCCGGCTTCGATCTCCTGTCTGAATTCCGCCGCGTGGCAGGACGGGTGCCAGGTTTTAATCAGGTAGTCTGCGTCTTTGATCACAAAAGCAGTGTACCGTGAACGCATGAGGTGTGACGGGTCTGGTGCAACCTGATCGCCAGAAAGATATCGCTGGCAACATAGGCTATACTCCAGAGCGCTACCACAAGGGCAGAGTTGAGACACGATTCTCTTCCTGGAACAATAAATAAAGGCGTTAAACGCTTCGGGTAGCACTATGTTAACTGAGCTGTTGCGTTGATGCTATGTCAGGAATCCAGGGGACGTAAAACAGGGCTAATGAGAAAGGTTAAAATTGGACTGGCGCTGGGCTCAGGTGCAGCCCGCGGATGGTCACATATCGGCGTGATTAACGCGTTAAAACAGATGGGTGTTGACGTCGATATTGTTGCAGGGTGTTCAATCGGCTCGCTTGTCGGCTCCGCTTACGCGTGCGGGAAGCTGCCGGAGCTCGAGACCTGGGTGCGTTCCTTCAGTTACTGGGACGTGCTTCGTCTGATGGATCTCTCATGGCAGCGTGGCGGACTCTTACGCGGCGAACGCGTCTTTAACCAGTTCCGCCAGGTTATGCCTCTCGAAGACTTCACGGATTGCCAGATGCCGTTCGGCGCCGTCGCGACGAACCTTAGCACCGGTCGCGAGCTTTGGCTGACCGAAGGGGATATCCATCTTGCCGTTCGCGCCTCCTGCAGTATACCGGGCTTAATGGCGCCCGTGCCGCATAACGGCTACTGGCTTGTCGACGGTGGCGTCGTTAATCCGGTCCCCATCTCTCTGACGCGTGCCATGGGGGCAGACATCGTGATTGCCGTGGACCTGCAGCATGATGCCCACCTGATGCAACAGGATCTTATGCCGGTCAATCTGCAGAGCGACGAACCTGAGGGCGAAAAACTGGCCTGGCATGAGCGCCTGCGTGGCCGAATCGGGCGTATGACTGCACGACGCGCGGTGGCGGCCCCGACAGCCATCGAAATCATGACCACCTCAATCCAGGTACTTGAGAACCGCCTCAAGCGAAATCGTATGGCCGGCGACCCGCCAGACATTCTTATTCAACCGTACTGTCCACAAATCTCTACCCTCGATTTCCATCGGGCTGAGGCCGCCATCGCAGCGGGCTCGTTAGCCGTCGAAAAGAAAATGAACGAACTGTTGCCTTTTGTGCGAACAGCACGTTAAGCACCTTTTTTTGACTACTTCAGCAAAATCTGACAGGCGATAGTGCCGATCGCATGCCACTATTTAGTTACTGTCAGCCAGGGGAGGAACCATGACGCAGCCATTGGCCGGAAAACATATTTTGATTGTAGAAGACGAGCCCGTTTTCCGATCGCTACTGGATTCGTGGTTATCCTCACTGGGCGCTAACACGTCACTGGCTGAAGATGGCATCGACGCCCTGGAGAAAATGAACAGCATCACGCCCGATTTGATGATTTGCGACATTGCGATGCCGCGGATGAATGGGCTGAAGCTGGTTGAACATCTGCGTAACGAAGGCAACCAGACGCCGATTCTGGTGATATCCGCCACGGAGAATATGGCGGATATCGCGAAAGCGTTGCGTCTTGGGGTGCAGGATATTCTGCTTAAGCCGGTCAAGGATCTGAACCGGTTACGGGAAACGGTATTAGCCTGTCTTTATCCGAATATGTTTAATTCCCGGGTAGAGGAAGAGGAGCGCCTTTTCCAGGACTGGGATGCCCTGGTCAGCGATCCGCCCGCTGCGGCGAAGCTTTTACAAGAACTCCAGCCGCCCGTTCAGCAAACCATTTCGCATTGCCGTATCAATTATCGTCAACTGGTGGCGGCAGACCAGCCTGGGCTGGTGCTGGATATTGCGCCACTGTCGGATGTCGATCTTGCGTTTTATTCCCTGGATGTCACCCGGGCGGGGGATAACGGCGTATTAGCGGCGTTACTCCTTCGTGCGTTATTTAACGGTTTGCTGCAGGAACAGTTATCGCATCAGGGGCAACGGTTGCCGGAGTTAGGCAGTTTACTCAAACAAGTCAACCAGCTTTTTCGTCAGGCGAATTTACCCGGACAGTTTCCGCTGCTGGTCGGTTATTACCACAGCGGTTTAAAAAATCTTATCCTCGTTTCAGCCGGCCTCAACGCTTCACTGAATACCGGTGAGCACCATATTCAGGTGAGTAACGGTGTGCCGCTTGGGACATTGGGAACGGCGTATCTTAATCAAATAAGCCACCGCTGTTCCTCCTGGCAGTGCCAAATTTGGGGCGCCGGGGGACGGCTACGCTTAATGTTGTCCACGGAATAAGCAATTGGATCTTAATTTTAAGATTGCTTTACCTGTGTTTTACGGGGAGTGCTACTATCGCTGCCCAGATTCATGCGTATTTATCCTAATTGATCGGCAACGCGTTCTTTTCAGACCCGAACTGCGGGGCGAGACTGATATACTCAACGCGTTATTTATTGCATAAAAGTTCAAAACTTGAACAGCTCAGGAGAATTTGAATGGCTGCCCTAAATTCGAAAGTCAGAAAGGCCGTCATCCCGGTAGCGGGATTGGGGACCAGGATGTTACCAGCAACTAAGGCGATTCCTAAAGAGATGCTGCCTCTGGTTGATAAGCCATTAATCCAGTATGTCGTCAACGAATGTATCGCAGCCGGCATTACGGAAATTGTGCTGGTTACGCATTCATCAAAAAACTCTATCGAAAACCATTTCGATACAAGCTTTGAACTTGAAGCCATGCTGGAAAAACGTGTTAAGCGTCAGCTGTTAGAGGAAGTTCAGTCTATTTGTCCTCCGCACGTTACTATTATGCAGGTTCGTCAGGGGCTGGCGAAAGGTCTGGGCCACGCCGTCATGTGTGCACACCCTGTTGTGGGTGACGAGCCTGTGGCGGTGATTCTGCCAGACGTAATTCTGGATGAATACGAATCCGATCTCTCTCAGGATAACCTTGCTGAGATGATCAAACGTTTCGACGAAACAGGCAGCAGCCAGATCATGGTTGAGCCGGTGGAAGACGTGACGGCTTACGGTGTGGTTGACTGCAAAGGCGTTAACCTTGAGCCGGGTGAAAGTGTGCCAATGGTTGGCGTCGTAGAGAAGCCTAAAGCCGACGTAGCGCCTTCAAACCTGGCCGTAGTGGGTCGCTATGTCCTTAGCGCTGAAATCTGGCCTCTGCTGGCGAAAACGCCTCCAGGCGCGGGTGATGAGATCCAGCTGACCGATGCCATTGATATGCTGATCGAGAAAGAGACCGTTGAGGCTTACCATATGAAAGGTAAGAGCCATGACTGCGGTAATAAGCTCGGTTATATGCAGGCATTCGTGGAATATGGCATTCGCCACAATACCCTGGGTGAAGAATTTAAAACCTGGCTCAAAGAGAGCCTAGGTATTAAGAAATAAGCCATAGTGGTAAATGTTCAAAACCGGTGAGGCCTGGCCCACCGGTTTTTTTATGCCCATAACATCCAGAGACCAGCCGGGAGTAACTGCGGCGAAACAGGTGAATAACGCTTTATGACAGAGTGTAAGGGGATGTTTGCGACAAATTTTGGTTAAAAAAAATCCCGCATTATGCGGGATTTTTCTGAATGCGGCTTGATTAATCCTTGATCAGGAAGTCATCCAGCTGTTTACCTTGCTCATCCATGGCTTTCTTGATAACAGCAGGAGTACGACCCTGGCCAGTCCAGGTTTTAGTTTCGCCGTTCTCGTCAACATAGCTATATTTAGCAGGACGAGCAGCACGCTTAGCTTTAGTACCGGTTTTAGCTGCAGCCATGCTGTTCAGCAATTCATTTGGATCGATACCATCAGCAATCAGCATTTCACGATATTGCTGCAGTTTACGAGTACGTTCTTCGATTTCAGCAGCAGCAGCGCTTTCTTCTTCACGACGTTCATTAACTACAACTTCTAATTTTTCCAGCATTTCTTCAAGCGTTTCGAGGGTGCATTCTCTTGCCTGCGCACGAAGAGTACGGATGTTGTTCAGAATTTTAAGTGCTTCGCTCATTGTAGTAATCTCAAACTTATAATGGGGGGTGGTTTGTTGACCTAATAATAGAGCCATAAATTCAGATGTGCAATAGCCAGGAATGTAAGGAATTCAAAAAATACTAAATAATGCCGCTATTATTAATTACGCTAACTTAAATTTCATCGCCCGACAGTCTCGCTTGTTATCACGCAAACCAGCTTTACCCGGCCGCTCGCCTGTTTTTTTGTGACATTTACCGCAGGAATTATAGTTGCGGCGGAGAAATATCAGCCTTTCGTATTAGTTCCCGTCAGGGATGCTAAGACTGGAATAGTTAATAAATAGTGAATTTTAATGAACGATGATTCCACTATAAAAAGAAGTGTTATGTTTGGTTGAACTTATAACATATCAGCCATGCTGAATGGGTTTACCTCCTGTTTTAACGCACTATTTTCGTCAACCGTCGTTCCTGAAAACCGCCCTCGACCGCAGGGGCTGTGCGCCGCATCGCGGATGACCAGACAAAATATGGTACAATCAATCATCGGGAATATTACACATTGATTAGGGTTTTACGGCCAATGGCACAACTTTATTTCTACTATTCGGCAATGAATGCCGGGAAATCCACCGCGTTGCTGCAATCCTCATACAATTACCAGGAACGAGGAATGCGTACCGTTGTTTATACGGCGGAAATTGACGACCGCTTTGGAGCAGGGAAGGTAAGCTCCAGAATAGGGCTCTCGTCGCCTGCGAGACTGTTTAACCCCAAAACGGACCTGTATGAGGACATTCGCACAGCCCATGCCGCGCAGCCCATTCACTGCGTTCTGGTGGATGAGAGCCAGTTTCTGACGCGTGAACAGGTTCATGCGCTTTCAGAGGTGGTGGATGAACTCGATATTCCCGTGCTTTGTTACGGGCTGCGTACGGATTTCCGCGGTGAACTCTTTGCCGGGAGCCAGTATTTGCTCGCCTGGTCGGATAAACTCGTTGAACTGAAGACTATCTGTTTTTGCGGTCGTAAAGCCAGCATGGTGCTTCGTCTCGACCAGGCCGGGAAACCTTATGCAGATGGTGAGCAAGTGGTGATAGGCGGGAATGAACGATATGTATCGGTCTGCCGTAAGCACTATAAGGAAGCGCTGGCTGTAGGCTCGCTGACGGCGATTCAGCACGATAACAGAAAGTAACGTCGGCCTTATCATTCAGACATAAAAAAACCCGCCATAAAGGCGGGTTTTTCATCAGCAGTCAATTAAGCGCTTTTCTTCGCTTTCTTGTCAGCTTTAATGACAGGCGCTTCTGTTTTCACAGCGGCAACGTCACCTTCTTTAAACTCACGACCGTAGTAGGTATCCAGCAGGATCTGTTTCAGCTCGGAGATCAGTGGGTAGCGTGGGTTAGCACCGGTACACTGGTCATCGAATGCATCTTCAGACAGCTTATCTACGTGAGCGAGGAAGTCAGCTTCCTGCACGCCCGCTTCACGGATTGATTTAGGAATACCCAGTTCAGCTTTCAGGCTTTCCAGCCATGCCAGCAGTTTCTCGATCTTAGCGGCAGTACGGTCGCCCGGTGCGCTCAGACCCAGGTGGTCAGCGATTTCAGCATAACGACGACGAGCTTGCGGACGGTCGTACTGGCTGAAAGCAGTCTGCTTGGTTGGGTTGTCGTTCGCGTTATAACGAATAACGTTGCTGATCAACAGGGCGTTCGCCAGACCGTGAGGAATATGGAACTGTGAGCCCAGTTTGTGCGCCATTGAGTGGCAAACACCCAGGAAGGCGTTAGCAAACGCGATACCGGCGATGGTTGCGGCACTGTGGACACGTTCACGAGCAACCGGGTTTTTAGAGCCTTCGTTGTAAGACGCTGGCAGGTTTTCTTTCAGCAGTTTAAGTGCCTGCAGAGCCTGACCGTCAGAGAACTCAGATGCCAGCACTGAAACATAAGCTTCCAGGGCGTGAGTCACGGCATCCAGACCACCGAACGCACACAGTGACTTCGGCATATCCATGACCAGGTTCGCATCAACGATAGCCATATCTGGCGTCAGCGCGTAGTCAGCCAGTGGGTATTTCTGACCTGTTGCATCGTCGGTTACAACCGCAAATGGAGTGACTTCTGAACCGGTACCGGAAGTGGTCGTTACCGCGATCATCTTCGCTTTCACGCCCATTTTCGGGAACTTGTAGATACGTTTACGGATGTCCATAAAGCGCAGCGCCAGTTCTTCGAAGTGGGTTTCCGGATGCTCGTACATCACCCACATGATTTTCGCGGCGTCCATTGGGGAACCACCACCCAGTGCGATAATCACATCAGGCTTGAAGGAGTTAGCCAGTTCAGCACCTTTACGTACTACGCTCAGGGTTGGGTCAGCTTCAACTTCAAAGAACACTTCAGTTTCAACGCCAGCTGCTTTCAGCACAGAGGTGATCTGGTCAGCATAGCCGTTGTTGAACAGGAAACGGTCAGTCACGATGAGCGCACGTTTGTGGCCATCAGTAATCACTTCATCCAGCGCGATTGGCAGAGAGCCACGGCGGAAGTAGATAGATTTCGGAAGTTTGTGCCACAACATGTTTTCAGCTCGCTTAGCAACGGTTTTCTTGTTGATCAGGTGTTTTGGACCAACGTTTTCAGAGATGGAGTTACCACCCCAGGAACCACAACCCAGAGTCAGGGAAGGTGCGAGTTTGAAGTTGTAAAGGTCACCGATACCACCCTGAGAAGCAGGGGTGTTGATCAGGATACGCGCCGTTTTCATCATCTGGCCGAAGTGAGCCACACGTTCTGGCTGGTTATCCTGGTCGGTGTACAGGCAAGAAGTGTGACCGATACCGCCCATTGCAACCAGTTTCTCGGCTTTCTCTACCGCGTCTTCGAAATCTTTTGCACGGTACATGGCAAGCGTAGGAGACAGTTTTTCGTGTGCAAACGGCTCGCTTTCGTCGACAACTTTCACTTCACCGATCAGGATTTTGGTGGTTGCCGGCACAGTAAAGCCTGCCAGTTCAGCGATTTTATACGCTGGCTGACCGACGATAGCGGCGTTCAGCGCGCCATTTTTCAGGATGATGTCCTGAACCGCTTTCAGCTCTTTACCCTGCAGCAGGTAGCCGCCGTGGCTGGCGAAACGTTCGCGAACGGCATCGTACACGGAGTCTACAACGACCACAGACTGTTCAGATGCGCAGATCACGCCGTTATCGAAGGTTTTAGACATCAGTACAGACGCAACAGCACGCTTGATATCAGCAGTTTCGTCGATGACTACAGGCGTGTTACCCGCACCCACACCGATAGCCGGTTTACCGGAGCTGTATGCTGCTTTAACCATGCCAGGACCACCGGTCGCGAGGATCAGGTTAATGTCAGGGTGATGCATCAGCGCGTTAGACAGCTCAACAGAAGGTTGGTCGATCCAGCCAATCAGATCTTTTGGTGCGCCCGCAGCGATAGCAGCCTGCAGAACGATATCCGCAGCTTTGTTGGTCGCGTCTTTCGCACGTGGGTGTGGAGAGAAGATGATTGCGTTACGGGTCTTCAGGCTGATCAGCGATTTGAAGATGGCAGTAGAGGTTGGGTTGGTTGTCGGAACAATACCGCAAATGATGCCGATAGGTTCGGCGATAGTGATAGTACCGAAGGTGTCGTCTTCGGACAGCACGCCACAGGTTTTCTCATCTTTATAGGCGTTGTAGATATACTCAGAAGCGAAGTGGTTTTTAATCACTTTATCTTCAACGATACCCATGCCGGATTCGGCAACGGCCATTTTAGCGAGAGGGATTCGAGCATCTGCAGCAGCCAGTGCGGCCGCGCGGAAGATTTTATCAACCTGTTCTTGGGTGAAATTGGCATATTCACGCTGGGCTTTTTTAACGCGCTCGACGAGGGCGTTCAGTTCAGCGATATTAGTAACAGCCATAATGCTCTCCTGATAATGTTTAAACTCTTTTAGTAAACCAGCGCTCGATACGTCACACAGTATAGACAGAGCCGAAACCACTTGCGTAACTTAAAATAAAACAAAGAGTTACTTTCTGCACCAGCACACTAATTTACTAAAAGAGCCTTACCTTAGCATCATCCTTTTTTGGCAGGTGACCTCCCTGGGGGCGTAACCAAGATTACTCACTTCTGAGTACGAAAATCATGATCTGCGTCAATTTTCCCCCAAGCTGATACCTTTCAGCAGGGTTATTTCGTTGAGATTTTTCCAGTGTTAAATAATTACGTAAGTATTGGAAGCGGCGCTATCATTGATTATACAAATGTTTAACATCCTGAAATGATAACGTTTTGGTACAGATTTCAAGTGAAGTATGCTGATAAAAAAGGTATCTTCAGCGCGATTTCTCATGACAATTTGTCAGTCCCGGGCATCTGTATAAGCGGAGCAAAACGTGATCCAAACGCTCTTTGATTTTCCAACGTATTTTAAATTTTTTATTGGTTTGTTTGCCCTGGTCAACCCGGTGGGGATCATTCCTGTCTTCATTAGTATGACGAGTTACCAGACGGCGGCGGCCAGGAATAAAACCAACCTGACCGCTAACCTGTCAGTGGCGATCATATTGCTGACCTCCCTTTTTCTCGGGGACACGATTCTTCAGCTGTTCGGGATTTCGATTGATTCTTTCCGCATTGCGGGTGGGATCCTGGTGGTGACCATCGCCATGTCTATGATCAGCGGAAAACTGGGTGAGGATAAACAGAACAAACAGGAGAAGTCGGAAACCGCCATCAGAGAAAGCATTGGCGTGGTACCGCTGGCATTACCGCTGATGGCCGGTCCTGGTGCCATCAGTTCAACCATTGTCTGGGGCACGCGTTACCATAGCCTGATGCACCTGATTGGCTTTTCTGTCGCCATTGCCATTTTCGCGCTCTGCTGCTGGGGAGTATTCCGCATGGCCCCCTGGCTGGTGCGCCTGCTGGGGCAGACGGGCATCAACGTCATTACCCGTATCATGGGCCTGTTGTTGATGGCGTTAGGCATTGAATTCATCGTTACGGGGATTAAAAGCATTTTCCCCGGCCTGTTACACTAATATTTCGGATGAAAGAACGGGGCGACGGCTCCGTTTTTTTACGTGATTATCAGCAAATCATATAACTAAAGTTGAAATGCTCACATGTCATAATAAATTCTACTAATAATGTTCACTTCTTGTATTTCAATAAGTTATTAAACCCGCCTGACTTCCTCTGTGCAGAAAACCTGCGATCGCTCTGTTATTTTACTCACATGATACTCTGGGGCTTGCTGAGAGATAACCGAAATGATATTAGTAATTTCAACATTCCCTTAGAGGAATGTGCTAAATAATAACCAGTTGTTAAATTTTTGTACAAAACCACTCGTTGAGAGCGCAACGACGCGCTCGCAGAGAAAATTTTCTCTATCACATTGAATATCTGATGTTTTTAAGGGTGTTCAATGTCTGGCAGGGCTGCCCACAAAGATACGGTGTTCACCGTAAAAGAGAATTGCTTAACAAATTTGCAAAATGTATTGGCGCGCGTTTACGCCATTTGATACTTTCCGGCCTAATATTTTGCAGCATAAAACAACCAGATGAGAATTATTTTCATATTGTTCTCTTCTCAGATATCCAGCACGGGTCTCAAACAGGGGAGGCCTGTGAAGAATCGACGCAAGACGGCCATACGAGCGGTCAGTAATAAAAAAAGTCGGTGATAGCAAGCAGTAAAAGAAGAACCTGACAGCAGCAAAAAAAACTCCTGCGCTGTACAGGCCCCAACAGGGGATTACACAGCTGGCGAAGGCCAGTAATTATAATGAGTGGAGTACCAACACAATGTCCATCATCACAAAAAAAAATCTGGTAGCGGCGGGGATTTTAACTGCGCTAATCGCGGGCAACGCTGCAATGGCTGCGGACGTTCCTGCAGGTGTTCAACTGGCTGAGAAGCAGACGCTGGTGCGTAACAACGGTGCGGAAGTTCAGTCTCTTGACCCGCACAAAATTGAAGGTGTTCCTGAGTCTAACGTTAACCGCGACCTGTTCGAAGGTCTGCTGGTCACCGACGTAGACGGCCACCCGGCTCCGGGCGTGGCAGAAAAATGGGAAAACAAAGATTTCAAAGTCTGGACCTTCCATCTGCGTAAAGATGCGAAATGGTCTGACGGTACGCCGGTAACGGCGGAAGATTTCGTTTATAGCTGGCAGCGTCTGGCGAATCCAACGACCGCCTCTCCGTATGCGAGCTACTTGCAATATGGCCACATCGCCAATATTGATGACATCATCGCGGGCAAAAAACCGGTAACCGATCTGGGCGTAAAAGCGATTGATGCCAATACTTTTGAAGTGACGTTGAGCGAACCTGTTCCGTACTTCTATAAGCTGCTGGTTCACCCGTCCGTCTCCCCGGTACCAAAATCCGCTGTGGAAAAATTTGGTGAAAAATGGACCCAGCCTGCCAATATCGTGACCAACGGTGCGTATAAACTGAAAGACTGGGTGGTCAACGAACGTATGGTCCTGGAGCGTAACCCGCAGTACTGGGACAACGACAAAACCGTGATTAACCAGGTCACCTACCTGCCAATCTCTTCTGAAGTGACTGACGTAAACCGCTACCGCAGCGGCGAAATCGACATGACCTATAACAACATGCCGATTGAACTGTTCCAGAAATTGAAAAAAGAGATCCCGAAAGAAGTTCACGTCGATCCCTACCTGTGCACCTATTACTATGAGATCAATAACCAGAAAGCACCGTTCACCGACGTACGTGTCCGTACTGCGCTGAAGCTGGCACTGGATCGCGACATCATCGTGAACAAAGTGAAAAACCAGGGCGATCTGCCGGCATACAGCTACACCCCGCCATACACTGATGGCGCAAAACTGACCGAGCCAGACTGGTTCAAACAGACGCAGGAACAGCGTAACGCGGAAGCGAAGAAACTGCTGGCCGAAGCAGGCTACACCGCGGACAAACCGCTGACCTTCAGCCTGCTGTACAACACCTCCGATCTGCACAAAAAACTGGCTATCGCTGTCGCCTCGATCTGGAAAAAGAACCTGGGCGCAAACGTGAAGCTGGAGAACCAGGAGTGGAAAACCTTCCTCGACAGCCGTCATCAGGGCACCTTTGATGTGGCGCGTGCAGGCTGGTGTGCGGACTATAACGAGCCGACCTCTTTCCTGAACACCATGCTGAGCGACAGCTCAAACAACACCGCGCACTATAAGAGCCCGGCGTTTGACAAGCTGATTGCCGACACGCTGAAAACCACTGACGAAGCACAGCGTACTGAACTGTACTCTAAAGCTGAGCAGCAGCTGGATAAAGATTCCGCGATCGTTCCGGTTTACTACTACGTTAACGCCCGTCTGGTGAAACCGTGGGTAGGTGGCTACACCGGTAAAGACCCGATGGATAATATCTACGTTAAAAACTTGTATATTATCAAGCATTAATGGCAATGAGTGGGGCGAGCTTGCTCGCCCCACGGTGTCTAACCAACGTCACATTATATAGGCACACGCCAGAAGGTACGGGCAATGTTGAAATTTATCCTACGTCGCTGTCTTGAAGCGATTCCAACGTTATTTATTCTCATCACGATTTCCTTCTTCATGATGCGTCTTGCGCCGGGCAGTCCTTTTACCGGTGAACGTACGCTGCCGCCAGAAGTGATGGCGAATATCGAAGCGAAATACCACTTAAACGATCCTATCTCCACCCAGTACTTCAATTATCTGAAGCAACTGGCTCACGGTGATTTTGGACCGTCATTTAAATATAAAGACTATTCCGTTAACGACCTGGTGGCGTCCAGCTTCCCGGTTTCAGCTAAGCTGGGTGCGGCCGCATTTATTCTGGCTATCGTTTTCGGGGTCACTGCCGGCGTTATCGCCGCGCTCAGACAAAATACCAAATGGGATTATGCCGTAATGGGGGTGGCAATGACCGGGGTAGTAATACCCAGCTTCGTTGTAGCGCCATTACTGGTGATGATATTTGCCATTACGCTGAAGTGGCTGCCGGGCGGCGGCTGGAACGGCGGGGCATTAAAGTTCATGATTTTGCCAATGGTGGCCTTATCTCTGGCGTATATCGCCAGCATCGCGCGTATCACCCGTGGTTCGATGATCGAAGTGCTGCACTCAAACTTCATTCGCACCGCGCGCGCTAAAGGGCTGCCGATGCGCCGGATTATTTTCCGCCACGCGCTTAAACCGGCGCTGTTGCCAGTGCTCTCCTACATGGGACCGGCTTTTGTCGGGATCATCACCGGTTCAATGGTTATCGAAACGATCTACGGTCTGCCGGGGATTGGCCAGCTGTTCGTTAACGGCGCGCTCAACCGCGACTACTCGCTGGTGCTGAGCCTGACTATTCTCGTCGGTGCGCTGACCATCCTCTTTAACGCTATCGTCGATGTGCTGTACGCCGTCATCGATCCGAAAATCCGTTACTAACACTGGAGCACGCCATGATGTTGAGTAAGAAAAACAGCGAGGCGCTGGAAAACTTCAGTGAAAAACTGGAAGTAGAAGGTCGTAGCCTCTGGCAGGATGCGCGCCGTCGTTTTATGCACAACCGTGCTGCGGTTGCTAGCTTGATTGTTCTGGTGATCATCGCCCTGTTTGTGACCCTGGCGCCGATGCTGTCGCAATTTACCTATTTCGACACCGACTGGGGAATGATGTCCAGCGCGCCGGATATGGAATCTGGCCACTATTTTGGCACGGACTCTTCCGGTCGTGACCTGCTGGTACGCGTCGCCATCGGTGGCCGTATCTCGCTGATGGTGGGTATCGCGGCGGCGCTGGTGGCGGTGATCGTGGGGACGCTCTACGGCTCACTTTCCGGCTACCTTGGTGGCAAAGTGGACTCAGTAATGATGCGTCTGCTGGAAATTCTGAACTCCTTCCCGTTTATGTTCTTCGTGATCCTGCTGGTGACCTTCTTCGGCCAGAATATCCTGTTGATCTTCGTGGCCATCGGGATGGTGTCATGGCTGGATATGGCGCGAATTGTTCGCGGCCAGACGCTGAGCCTTAAACGCAAAGAATTCATCGAAGCTGCACAGGTGGGTGGCGTATCGACCGGAAATATCGTGGTTCGCCATATCGTTCCTAACGTGCTGGGTGTGGTGGTGGTCTATGCCTCACTGCTGGTGCCAAGCATGATCCTGTTTGAATCCTTCCTGAGCTTCCTCGGTCTGGGTACGCAAGAGCCGCTGAGTAGCTGGGGTGCGCTGCTGAGTGACGGGGCAAACTCAATGGAAGTTTCACCGTGGCTGCTGTTGTATCCGGCTGGCTTCCTGGTCGTTACCCTGTTTTGTTTTAACTTTATCGGCGATGGCCTGCGTGATGCCCTCGACCCGAAAGACCGTTAAGGAGCGCCGTGATGACAATAATTGAAACGGCAACAGCGCCACAGGCGCAACAGCGCAGCGACCTTCTGCTGGATGTCAAAGATCTCCGCGTCACCTTTAAGACGCCGGACGGGGATGTGACCGCCGTAAACGATCTCAACTTCAACCTGCGTGCCGGTGAAACGCTGGGCATCGTGGGCGAATCGGGCTCCGGGAAATCGCAAACGGCCTTCGCGCTGATGGGACTGCTGGCGGCTAACGGGGTGATTGGCGGTTCCGCCAGGTTCAACGGCCGTGAGATCCTCAACCTGCCAGAGCATGAGCTGAACAAGCTGCGTGCTGAGCAGATTTCGATGATTTTCCAGGATCCGATGACCTCGCTTAACCCGTACATGCGCGTGGGTGAGCAGCTGATGGAAGTGCTGATGCTGCACAAAGGCCTGAGCAAAGCCGAAGCCTTTGAAGAGTCCGTTAAAATGCTCGATGCGGTAAAAATGCCGGAAGCGCGTAAGCGTATGCGCATGTTCCCGCATGAGTTCTCTGGCGGTATGCGCCAGCGTGTGATGATTGCGATGGCGCTGCTGTGTCGGCCAAAACTGCTGATTGCTGATGAACCAACCACTGCGCTGGACGTGACCGTACAGGCGCAAATCATGACTCTGTTAAACGAGCTGAAGCGTGAGTTCAACACGGCGATTATCATGATCACCCACGATCTGGGGGTAGTGGCGGGCATCTGTGACAAGGTGCTGGTTATGTATGCCGGTCGTACCATGGAATATGGCAAAGCGCGCGATGTCTTCTATCACCCCGCGCATCCGTACTCGATTGGCCTGTTGAATGCGGTTCCGCGCCTCGATGCGGAAGGGGAATCCCTGCTGACCATTCCGGGCAACCCGCCGAACCTGCTGCGTCTGCCGAAAGGCTGTCCATTCCAGCCGCGTTGTCCGCACGCGATGGAGATCTGCAACAGCGCGCCGCCGCTGGAAGAGTTTGCACCAGGCCGTCTGCGCGCCTGCTTTAAGCCGCAGGAGGAGCTGGTATGAACGCATTAGATGAAAAACGCAACGTGCTGCTCGAAATCGCCGATCTTAAAGTGCATTTCGACATCAAAGATGGCAAACAGTGGTTCTGGCAGCCGCCTAAGACCCTGAAAGCGGTGGACGGTGTTACGCTTCGTCTGTATGAAGGGGAAACCCTGGGCGTGGTGGGCGAGTCTGGCTGCGGCAAATCGACCTTCGCGCGTGCCATTATCGGTCTAGTGAAAGCGACCGGCGGTAAAGTGGCGTGGCTGGGCAAAGATCTGCTGGGCATGAAACCCGACGAGTGGCGCGACGTGCGCAGCGATATCCAGATGATTTTCCAGGATCCGCTGGCGTCATTAAACCCGCGTATGACCATCGGTGAAATCATTGCCGAGCCACTGCGCACCTATCACCCGAAGATGCCGCGCCAGGAAGTCCGCGATCGTGTTAAAGCGATGATGATGAAGGTGGGGCTGTTGCCCAACCTCATCAACCGTTATCCGCACGAGTTCTCCGGCGGCCAGTGCCAGCGTATTGGTATTGCGCGTGCGCTGATCCTTGAGCCGAAACTGATCATCTGCGATGAGCCGGTTTCCGCGCTGGACGTGTCCATTCAGGCGCAGGTTGTAAACTTGCTGCAGAAGCTGCAGCGCGAAATGGGGCTGTCGCTGATCTTCATTGCGCACGACCTGGCCGTGGTGAAACACATCTCTGACCGCGTGCTGGTGATGTATCTGGGTCATGCCGTGGAGCTGGGCACCTACGATGAGGTGTACCATAATCCGCTGCACCCCTACACCAAAGCGCTGATGTCGGCAGTGCCGATCCCCGATCCCGACCTGGAAAAGAATAAAACGATTCAGCTTCTGGAAGGGGAATTACCTTCACCGATCAACCCACCGTCGGGCTGCGTGTTCCGTACACGGTGCCCAATGGCCGGGCCGGAATGCGCCAAAACGCGACCGGTTCTGGAAGGCAGTTTCCGACATGCGGTTTCCTGCCTGAAAGTAGACCCGTTATAATCGCAAGGGCTGACAAGATGTCAGCCCTTATTTTTTGCGAGGTCACTGTGTCGCGTATATTCACGTCAGCCCGTCGGCGGCTCTATCATTTATTATTCGATCCTGAAACGCTGTCCGGACGACGCGTCGAAGGGCTCTGCGGATTATTTGCGCTCCTTAGCGTGATTGTCATCTTTATAGAGTCAGGTGCCGGAACGCAATATCACCTGACGTTTGACGAATGGCATATCTTTGTCTGGCTTGAACTGATAATAACCCTGGTCTTTACCGCGGAATATCTTCTCAGAGTGATTGCCTGGCCCAACCCGGCCCGATATGTTTTCAGCTTTTGGGGATTTATCGATTTAGCCACAATTCTGCCTCTCTATGTAATGTGGCTGTGGCCGGAAATCAGCCTGAGCTATGTCTTTGCCTGGCGCGCGATGCGCGTTATTCGGGTATTACGCATCCTGAAATTATTGCGTTTTATGCCGTCTCTGCACATATTCTGGAGCGCAATCGTCAGCGCCCGCCATCAGCTTATTCTCTTCTACTCGTTTATTGCCATCGTCATGATTGTTTTCGGCGCGCTGATGTACTTGATAGAAGGGCCTAAATATGGTTTCACGACGCTCAACGCTTCTGTCTACTGGGCAATTGTTACCGTCACGACGGTGGGGTATGGGGATATCACACCGCATACGCCGCTGGGACGTATTGTCGCATCGGTACTGATACTGATTGGTTATTCGGTGATTGCCATTCCAACAGGGCTGATTACCACGCACATGAGCAGTGCTTTTCAGACCCGCAAGCAGCAGCGTAAGTGTCCGCGCTGCCACCAGGCGGAACATGAGCTTAACGCCCGGTTCTGCAACCGGTGCGGAAGTGAATTAGCGGATTAAATAAAAAAGGCTGCAATCGCAGCCTTTTTTATTATTCACGCCAGAGAATATGGCACAGCTTGTGGTTTTTTTCGCGACACAGCAGGACGCGGGCGAAGATATCGTTAATTTCGCCGCCGTCTTCATCGGCCAGTCCAATCACCACTTCAGCAAAGAAGTCCGGATTGAGGTCGAAATCCACATGCTCGGCCCAGTCTTCAGCAGGATCGAACAACTCGGCGCCGCCGCGCTCTTCGAACTGCAGATTAAAGAGGATCACGTCCGCGGGATCGAGATTATCAACCGCCAGTTCGAGAAAAATGTCATAGGCCTGCTCGAGCGTTTCGTCTTCGGTCAGGCGATTGTTCAGATCCATTTCCATGATGACTACCTGTTTAACATCGTTGGGCACGTTTTACAGCAACGGACTAAAGAAGTAAAACAGTCGTTCGGCAATTCTCTGCCACAGCGGACGTTTTACCCACAGTCTGGCATCCAGCAGGCGGGAGCGGGAGATATAATCATCCTGCACCGCCGCGAGGTCGCCGCCAAAGCCGGCATCATCAATCACCAGCGTGATTTCAAAGTTTAGCCACAGGCTGCGCATATCCAGGTTCACCGTTCCCACCAGGCTCAGTTCGCCGTCAACCAGCACGCTCTTGGTATGCAGCAACCCGCCCTCAAACTGGTATATTTTTACCCCTGCAGCCAGCAGTTCGCTAAAGAAGGCGCGACTGGCCCAGCCCACCAGCAGCGAGTCATTTTTGCGCGGCAAAATGATGCTCACATCCACACCGCGCTGCGCTGCGGTACAGATCGCGTGCAGGAGATCGTCGCTGGGGACAAAGTAGGGCGTGGTCATGATCAGGTATTCACGCGCGGAGTACGTAGCCGTCAGCAGCGCCTGATGGATCAAATCTTCCGGGAAGCCCGGGCCAGAGGCAATGGTATGAATGGTGTGACCGCTGGCCTCTTCGAACGGCATGATATTGCCGTCGGGCGGCGGCGGCAGGATACGTTTACCGGTCTCGATCTCCCAGTCACAGGAGTAGACGATGCCCATCGAGGTGGCAATCGGCCCCTCCATGCGCGCCATCAAATCCACCCACTGGCCCACGCCCGAGTCCTGTTTGAAGAAACGGGGGTCAACCATGTTCATGCTGCCGGTATAGGCAATATAGTTATCGATCATGACCATCTTGCGGTGCTGGCGGAGATCCATCCGGCGCAGAAACACACGCAGCAGATTGACCTTCAGCGCCTCAACTACCTCGATGCCGGCATTACGCATCATGCCTGCCCAGGGGCTACGGAAGAAGGCCACGCTGCCCGCGGAGTCGAGCATCAGGCGGCAGTGAATACCGCGTCGCGCGGCGGCCATTAGCGATTCTGCCACCTGGCCGGCCATGCCGCCGGGTTGCCAGATATAAAACACCATCTCAATATTGTGCCGGGCCAGCTGGATATCGCGGATCAGCGCCTGCATGACATCATCGGAGGAGGTCAGCAGCTGGAGCTGGTTGCCTTTTACGCCGCCAATCCCCTGACGTCGCTCGCACAGCTTAAACAGCGAGGAGGCTACGCTGCTGTTCTCCTCGGCAAAGATGTGTTTGCAGGCTTTAAGGTCATGGAGCCACTTCGCGGTCGAAGGCCACATGGCGCGGGCCCGCTCGGCGCGGCGTTTCCCCAGATGAAGCTCACCGAAAGAGAGATAGGCAATAATTCCTACCAGCGGCAGGATGTAGATTATCAGAAGCCAGGCCATGGCAGAGGGTACGGCTCTGCGCTTCATCAGGATGCGTAATGTCACACCCGCGATTAACAGCCAGTATCCCAGAATGACCAGCCAACTCACCACGGTGTAGAAGGTTGTCATGAGTGAAAAAATCCTTTTGAAAGCGTATTGTTATGAGTGTACGCATCAGGAATCATCTGGCAAATAAAAACGCCAGCTAAAAGCGCTGGTTTGCTGTGGGGTTGGGTTTATAATGGCCTTTCTTTTAGAGAAAGAGTTGTAGACATGAAGCGCAGTAGAACAGAAGTAGGGCGCTGGCGCATGTTGCGACAGGTGAGTCGTCGCAAGGCTCGTTGGCTGGAAGCACAATCCCGCCGCAATATGCGTATTCACGCCATCAGGAAATGTGGAATGACCCGGCACCGCAACGCGTTGTTGTTCGCCGTCCAGGATTTCTGAGAACCATGAGGGCACCGTAATGGTGCCCACTGTTTTTATAGCGTCTTATTTTTGGAATAGCGTATTTGCAGCGCTGTTCCTGTTGGGTTTAGCAAAAGGAGGGAGAAGTGTTTGCGGAGTTTGGTGTACTGAATTTCTGGACGTACGTGGTCGGCGCATTTTTTATCGTGCTGGTGCCAGGGCCCAATACCCTGTTTGTACTTAAAACCGGGATTGGTCACGGCGTGAAAAAAGGTTATCTTGCCGCGACAGGGGTATTTATCGGTGATGCGGTACTGATGTTTCTGGCCTGGGCGGGCGTTGCTGCTTTAATTCAGACTACCCCGGTGCTGTTTAATATCGTGCGTTATCTCGGCGCGTTTTATCTGCTGTGGCTGGGCGGCAAAATGCTCTGGTCGGTGGTGAACCGTCAGAACAACGCGCACGAGAGCGGCCCCGAGCCTGCCAGTATGATCATGAAGCGCGCGCTGGTATTAAGCCTGACGAATCCAAAAGCGATTCTGTTCTACGTCTCGTTCTTCGTTCAGTTCATTGACGTGAATGCGAAAAACACCGGAACCTCTTTCCTGATCCTCGCGACCACGCTTGAGTTGATTAGCTTTATCTATATGAGCTTCCTGATCTTCTCCGGCGCGTTTGTCACGCGTTATCTGAAAACCAAAAAGAAACTGGCAAAGCTGGGCAATGGCCTGATCGGGCTGCTGTTTGTCGGGTTTGCGGCGAGGCTGGCGTCGCTGCATTGATGGTTTGAAAGGCTCCTGCGGGAGCCTTTTTAATGTCATTGACAACCCCTCATCATTTAGTTGTATAGTACAACTAAATGATGAGGGCATACTATGCACAGCGAAACCCCCGTAGTCAGCGTTATCCGTCGTTCCTCGCGTCTGATGGTGCGAGAGTTGGGCTTTATGGCTTCCACCCTGGCCTCAACCCCTTATTCGCCCTCGGCCGTTCACACGCTCGTCGAAATCGCCTTGCGCAAAGAGATGACCGCAGGTCAACTGGTGCAGCTGCTGGGGCTGGAAAAATCCAGCGTCAGCCGGATGCTGGCTCGCCTGATTGCCGCGGGTGAACTTGAAGAGGTGGTGTCCGCTGATGATGCCAGATCAAAATGCCTCAGGCTGACGGCGAAAGGCCACGACACGGTCCATAAAATTAATACCTTCAGCAACGCGCGCGTTGTATCAGCGATAAAATCCCTGCAGCCCGCTCAGCAAGAAACCATCTCCCGGGGATTGTCCCTGTACGCCAACGCGCTGCTGGCGTGTCGGGAGGAGGGCGTTGCTATGCCCCCTGATGAGCTTAAGATCGTGCAGGGCTACCTTCCCGGCATGATTGGCCGCATCGCAGAGATGCACGGATGCTATTACGCGCGCGAGCATCATTTCGGCCGCTTCTTTGAGGCTAAAGTGGCCTCCGGTCTGGCAGAGTTTAGTGGCCGGCTGGATAAACCCTGTAACCAGGTCTGGCTGGCGGTGATGAACGACAGGATTGTCGGGTCAGTGGCAATCGATGGTGAGGATTTAGAACAGGGCGCAGCCCACCTGCGCTGGTTTATTATCGACGACGGCTGTCGGGGCCATGGCGCTGGAAAAAAATTACTCACCGAAGCGATGCGTTTTTGCGACGACGTCGGGTTTTCAGCCGTACATCTCTGGACATTCAATGAGCTGACCACCGCCCGGCGCCTGTATGAATCGTTTGGTTTTACGCTGGTTAAAGAGTGGGAAGGCGACCAGTGGGGCAGCCTCATAACGGAGCAGCAGTTTACGCGACGACGGGACGCGTAGCCGCCATGATAAAAAAGGCTCCTTTCGGAGCCGATTTCGTCTCAGAACACTTTCTTATACGGGCGAACCGTCACTTTCGCATACACACCCGCGGCAACGTACGGGTCTGCATCAGCCCAGGCCTGAGCGGCTTCCTGGGATTCAAACTCAGCAATGACCGTGGAACCCGAAAAACCGGCGGCGCCCGGGTCGTTGCTGTCTACCGCAGGCATGGGGCCCGCGGTCAGTAAGCGGCCCTCATCCTGGAGCAACTGCAAACGTGCCAGATGAGCAGGGCGTACAGACTGACGTTTATCGAGGGAATCAGCAACATCTTCAGAGTAAATCACGTAAAACACGGCGAAGCTCCTTAACCGGTAAAAGTGTCAGTTACGTTATGTGAAAGGGCAAACGACTGCAATGTAAAATAAAAACAATGTTAATGCCCTGATCTGAATGCGCCTTTTTTCGCCTCTCTTACGCTAAAGTTGCGCCAGGACAAAGTGTCTTATTGAATATGATTGCTATTTGCATTTAAAATCAGGGTTCGGTTTTTTAACGTTGATGACTATGACTTCGATGACCCTTGATTTACCTCGCCGCTTTCCCTGGCCGACGCTGCTTTCTGTCGTGATTCACGGTGCTGTTGTGGCGGGTTTGCTCTATACCTCGGTTCATCAGGTTATTGAAATGCCCGCGCCCGCGCAGCCGATCTCGGTGACGATGGTATCGCCTGCGGATCTCGAACCCCCGCAGGTTGCACCGCCGCCGCCACAGCCGGTTGCAGAACCGGAGCCAGAACCCGAGCCTGTTCCGGAACCACCGAAGGAAGCGCCGGTGGTGATCCACAAACCTGAACCAAAACCGAAACCTAAGCCGAAGCCCAAACCGGTGAAGAAGGTCGAGGAGCGTCCGAAACGCGAAGAGCGTCCGGTTGAACCACGCGCAACCCAGCCGGTAGAAAATGCAGCCCCTTCACGTCCGGTGATGAACAATACGGCAACGACCACCAAACCAACGGTCGCCGCGCCAGCGGGCCCGCGAGCCGTGAGCCGCAGTCAACCGCAGTATCCGCCTCGCGCCAGGATGTTGCGTATTGAAGGCCGCGTGCGGGTAAAATTTGACGTCACGGCGGATGGGCGCGTTGATAACGTGGAGATCCTGTCAGCGCAGCCTTCGAATATGTTTGAGCGCGACGTGAAAGCGGCAATGCGCAAATGGCGTTATGAGCCAGGCAAACCGGGTAGTGGGTTGGTCATTAATATTGTTTTCCGCCTGAACGGCGGGGCACAGATGGAATAAAAAAAGCCTCCGCAAGGAGGCTTTTTTTTGCCGGTGGTTCAGGCCTGCGGAAGCTGGCGAGGTTTACCTTCGCTGTCGACAGCCACATAAATAAACAGCGCTTCTGTCGCTTTATAACGCTGTCCAATCGGCTCAGAAGAGACTTTCTTCACCCAGACTTCGATGTTAATGGAAATAGAGGTATTGCCGCGTTTTACGCAGCGCGCGTAGCAGCACACCACATCACCCACCGCCACCGGGCGCAGGAAGGTCATGCCGTCTACTCTCACGGTTACCACACGCCCGTGGGCGATCTCTTTTGCCAGAATTGCGCCGCCCATATCCATCTGCGACATCAGCCAGCCGCCAAAAATATCGCCATTGGCATTGGTGTCAGCGGGCATTGCCAGTGTGCGTAAAACCAGTTCGCCCTGAGGGGCGTTAGTTGTTGTCATTGTTTTAACTCGTAACGGAAGACTTCAGGCGGGATGCTACTATGATTTCACAGCGGTGAGAATAGACCAGAACGCCTGTTGCAGACGTTCTGGTCAGTCATTAATCAGTGCTTGTCGTCCTGGGGCATATGGCGATAGATATATACACCGCTTAGCAGCGTAAAGATAAGCGTCAGCGCGGTCAGGCCGAAGACCTTAAAGTTGACCCAGATATTCTGCGGCAGCCAGAAAGCGATATAGATATTGGCGAGACCGCAGAGAATAAAGAACACCGCCCAGGCAATATTCAGACGCGACCAGACCTCCTGAGGCAGCGTCAGCTCTTTGCCCAGCATGCGCTGGATCAGCGGCTTTTTCATTACCCACTGGCTGATTAACAGTGCACCCGCAAACAGCGCGTAAATCACGGTCACTTTCCACTTAATAAATTCATCATTGTGGAAGAACAGCGTAAGCCCGCCGAATACGGCGACCAGAACAAACGTCACCAGCGCCATCTTTTCGACTTTACGATAGCGAACCCAGCTGTAAATCAGGACAACAGCGGTCGCAACGATCAGCGCAGTGGTCGCGGCATAAATGTCGTACAGCTTATAAAAAGCAAAAAAGACCACGAGCGGTAAAAAATCAAGAAACTGCTTCATTCTGTGATTCCATTTTCTGAGCGGGGCGGGAGGCCTGGGTGCCCCCCGCCTCAGGATTACTGGCGAATTAACATATACAGGCGGAACAGGTAGACCAGCAGTACCGCTGAAATCAAATTGCTCAGCGTATTCGCCACTACCGCACCCACATTTGGCGTTAATACCGCAAAGTTCGGTGCAAACAGTAACAGGAGCGTTTTGGCCAGCAGCCAGCCGACTACAGCAGGCGCTACCAGACGCATATTAGCCCATGCGAGACGGATGCTGCTGCGCATCGCGGTAAAAATACCCATTTTATCCTGCACAATCATCACAGGCGCAAAGGAGAGCACGATAGCCAGTAACACACCCGGCACCACCACCAGCATGATCCCCATTTGCACCAGCAGGGTGGTTAAAAAGATCAGGATAAACAGTTTAGGTAACACCGGGGCGCTGGCACCAATCGCCCGTAAGGCGCTAACCCGATGACCTGCCGACACCAGCTGAATCAACAGCAACACGCCGCCGGCCAGAATGGCGTTACCAATCAGGCCGGAGAACGTAGATGCGGCAGACGCGCGCAGCAGAATTTGTTGCTGCTCCGGCGTCATGTTTTGCACCAGTTCAAACAGCCCCACGCTTCCCGCCAGATGGTCGCCCTGGCTCAGACTGGCAATCTGTTCGTCACTCGGTGAGAACGCATGACCCAGCACCACCGTGATAAAGGCGCATAACAACGCGATCAGTAAAAAGGTTATGAACTGATTGCGGAAAAAGTTTCCCGTGTCACGGTAGACAGACTTCGCCGTGATAGACATGCACTCTCCTTGAGTATTGCAGGTGTTAATTAGCCGGCAATTGTACACCGGATGCGCCTGCTGTGGCAGCATCAAGGCTTGTATGGAAAAGCATATCTTTGTAAAGCGGCGGTAATCCAACGCGCGCCCGGGCGCGATTACAGGCTTCGTTAACCTGTCCCTCTTCACCCGACATCGCAAACTCGCGGCACGGGCTGGGGCGATTTTCATAGATGGTACATCGGGTCGAGACCCCAGGTTCACCCTCCAGCGCCACACAGCGGGCCTGCTTTTGGTTCGTGCCGCTCATGCAGCGCAGAAAGGGGGTTAACGGTTCAGTGAGATGAACCGGAACGGTACCGCCGCCATCGCTGGCCTCGGCCCAGTAGAAAGAGACTCGAAAATACGCACAACAGGCTCCGCACGTCATGCACGGGTTGATATCACTCATGGCACACCTGCAAAAGAAGAACGCATCAAATCAATTTGTGAGAGCGCTAAATTATCCAGCCGCCAGAGGAAGAGCAAGAGGGGGAAAAGAGAAAATTTTGTAACCGTGAAATGCCAAAAATTGACATGGAAACAACTTATCGGTTTTTAGTGCGTAACAAAAAATTAATCCAGATCAATGAATGTTAAGTTACTGGTTTTTATGTGATCTGGGGCAGATCACTTATTACTCTTTTGTGAGTATATTCTCATCCGCGATTAAAACCACAACGATGGAGCGGATATGAAAAAATTAGCGGTGGCAGCCCTTGTATTAAGCAGTCTCTCTGGTGGCGCGTACGCGCATGAAGCAGGCGAATTCTTTATTCGTGCCGGTTCGGCCACGGTTCGCCCAACCGAAGGTTCGGATAACGTGCTGGGAATGGGCGGTTTTAACGTCAGTAATAACACCCAGTTAGGTTTAACCTTTACCTGGATGGCGACGGATAACATTGGTGTTGAGCTTCTTGCCGCAACGCCTTTCCGTCATCGCGTGGGCCTTGGGCCAACCGGTGATATCGCCACGGTGCACCATCTGCCGCCAACGCTGATGGCACAGTGGTACTTTGGTGATGCCAGCAGCAAGGTGCGTCCGTATATTGGTGCGGGTGTGAACTACACCACGTTCTTTGATGAGAAATTTAACGATACCGGAAAAGACGCCGGTCTGACTGATCTTAGCCTGAAAGATTCGTGGGGGATGGCGGGACAGGTCGGGCTGGATTATCTGATTAACCGCGACTGGTTAATTAACGCCTCCGTCTGGTATATGGATATCGATACCGATGTACGCTTCAAAGCGGGCGGTCAGCAGCAAAGCATCAGCACGCGTCTGGATCCGTGGGTATTTATGTTCTCTGCGGGTTATCGCTTCTAGTCCCTTCTGTTCAATGCGCCCCCGGCGGGGCGCATATCCTTTCTTACTTTTGAATCAGATAGCGAATGGTCGGGCCATCCTGCTGGATATCCAGCACCGTGTACCCATGGTTTTTGGCATCCAGCGGTATATTGTTGATGGACTGCGGGCAGTCGCTGACCACCTCCAGAATTTCGCCTTTCTTAAGCTGCGGTAACGCTTCAAGCGTAGCAACCGCCGGATAAGGGCAGGGTTCGCCGACCATATCAAGACGGTAATCAGGCACAATCTGTTTCATGCAGCGTTCTCCTGCGTTTCTGTTTTGACACTCCCACGGCGGAAGAAACGTTTCTCCTGCGCGATAACCAGTAAAAACGCGACCAGCAGCAGGGCATAGGTGACCAGCAGGCCGCCGAGAGGCCCGAAGGTGTTCAGCAGGTTGACCTTGTCCCAGCTGGTGGCGAGCGCCGGGGACAGGTCGTCCCAGAAGTACGCCAGGAGCGTCGAGCCGATAACATTTCCCAACCCCACCCACCAGTAATGCACCTGACCTTCAACGGCGCGGTACATCCAGCCAGTTTCACACCCGCCAGCCAGCACAATCCCGAAGCCAAACAGCAGTCCGCCAATCACCGCGTTAGGACCGGCCCACATGATTTTGGGTTCGACGCCTAACTGCACATAGCTGAAGATGCCGATGGCGCTGACCGCCATCCCGGCGATAATCGCTTTTGCCATCATCGTGCGCCCGGTGATCCACATATCGCGAAACGCGGAGGTAAAGCAGATCTGCGCGCGTTCAATCAGCAGACCAAAACCCACACCGAACAGCATCGCCAGACCGAGTTTGGGCTGGTTCAGGGCCGTGCAGAGCGCCCATGCCACCATCGCGAAAAAGACCAGCATTCCGAGGCGGAAACGGTGACGCGCCTGCGAGGGCTTTTGCGTAAGCGGCGACGCGGCGCTCACTTTGACCATTTTGACGGGAATACGGAACAGTGGAAGAAGGGTAAATTTTGCGCCTAAGTAAGAGCCGATCGCTGTAGCAACAGCAAAGAACCAGGCATGGAGCGAAAACTGCGGGATCCCGGTAAAGAAGGCGGCAAGGTTGCAGCCCATCGCCAGGCGCGCGCCGAATCCGGCAATCATGCCGCCGACAATTGCCTGCAAAATACGGATCCGGCTTTTAGGCAGCCTGAGCTTTATGTTGTTTGCCCACAGCGCGGCGGCAAAACAGCCCCCGAACATGCCAATGATCATCATCCCGTCAATGCGGGTTAGCGGCGTACCGTCCAGATGGATGAGTTTGAAGTAACCCCACGCTTCGGTATGCACGCCAGCGAGTTGCAGCAGTTGCCCACCCCAGCGGGTAAACTCGCCAGTCACGGCCCAGAAAGTACCGGTGATGCCGAAATAATAAGTAGAGAGAATGCCAGCTGCGATAACGGCTGGAACAGGTGACCAGAACTTAATCAGGTAAGTCTGTTTGAAGGATTGCCATGACATGAATAAGCCTCTGAACTCAGAAGGATTAAAGATAAAAAAGAGTCCAGATCATACGCTTACATGACCGTTTGAAAAGCCATTCACACCGAAAATATCGAAAGGATCAATTTTGACGTAATTCTTTGTAGATAGCGGGAAAGGAAGGGTAACCGTCTGGCAGGGATGCCAGACGGTGGATGGGTCAGGATTTACGCGTCGCGGCCTTCATGGCGCTGACGAAGGTTTTCAGCTCGGCCAGCATCTGCTCTGGCTTGTCGACGTTCTTCTCGATGATCTTCACAATCGCGGAGCCGGAAATGGCACCTGCCGCCTTCGCGTCAATCGCCGCGGTGACCTGATCCGGAGATGAAATGCCGAAGCCCTGCAGCGGTGGTGCGGCGTGATATTCAGCCAGCTTTTCCACCAGATGATGCAATGGCAGCGCCGCTTTGTTCTCCGCACCGGTCACACCCGCGCGGGAGAGCAGGTAGGTATAACCGCGTCCGTAGGAGGCAATCTGGCGCAGCAGTGCGTCATCCGCATTTGGCGGGCAGATGAAGATCGGGGCCACATTATGGCGCATCGCTGCCTGGCGGAACGGTGCGGACTCTTCAACCGGCACGTCGGCTACCAGCACCGAGTCGACGCCCACCCGCGCGCACTCGGCATAAAATTCGTCGATTCCGCGGTTGAATACCAGGTTGGCGTACATCAGCAGACCAATCGGAATGCTCGGGTGCTTCTGGCGGATCGCGGCCAGCATCTCGAAGCACTGGGTTGGCGTCACGCCTGCGGCAAAGGCGCGCAGCGTCGCGTTCTGAATGGTCGGGCCATCCGCCAGCGGGTCAGAGAACGGGATCCCCAGCTCCAGCGCATCGGCACCGGCTTCAATCAGGGTGTCGATAATCTTCAGCGACTGCTCCGGGCCCGGATCGCCCAGGGTGACGAAGGGAACGAACGCGCCTTCCTGGCGGGATTTCAGCTCTGCAAATACGTTATCGTAGCGTTCCATCAGATTTCCCCTCGTGCTTTCAGAATATCGTGAACGGTGAAGATATCTTTGTCACCGCGACCGGAAAGGTTTACCACCAGCAGTTGCTCTTTTTCCGGGTTTTCTTTCATCATTTTCAGCGCATGTGCCAGGGCATGCGAAGACTCCAGCGCCGGGATGATCCCTTCGCTGCGACACAGCGTTTTGAACGCTTCAAGGGCTTCGTCATCGGTAATGGAAACGTAATCCGCACGACCGGTGCTGTTCAGGAATGCATGCTGGGGCCCGACGGACGGGAAGTCCAGACCGGCAGAAATGGAGTACGACTCTTCAATCTGGCCTTCATCGGTCTGCATCATCGGCGCTTTCATGCCGAAGTAGATGCCCACGCGGCCATGCTTCAGCGGCGCTCCGTGCTCGCCGGTTTCGATGCCGTGGCCGGCAGGCTCCACGCCAATCAGGCCGACGTTCGTTTCGTCGATAAAATCAGCGAACATGCCGATCGCATTAGAGCCGCCACCCACGCAGGCGATAACGGCATCCGGCAGGCGACCCTCTTTTTCGAGGATCTGCGCTTTGGTCTCTTCGCCGATCATACGCTGGAATTCGCGGACAATCGTCGGGAACGGATGCGGACCCGCAGCGGTACCCAGCATGTAATGTGCGGTCTCATAACTGCCAGACCAGTCGCGCAGCGCTTCGTTACAGGCATCTTTCAGCGTGGCGGAGCCGCTGTGCACCGGGATCACTTCAGCACCCATCAAACGCATACGGAAAACGTTCGGCGACTGACGCTCAACGTCTTTCGCACCCATGTAGATGCGGCATTTCAGGCCGAGCAGGGCGCTGGCGAGCGCAGAGGCTACGCCATGTTGGCCTGCGCCGGTTTCTGCGATGATTTCGGTTTTGCCCATCCGCTTCGCGAGCAGCGCCTGACCCAGCACCTGGTTGGTTTTATGGGCGCCGCCGTGCAGCAGGTCTTCACGCTTGAGATACAGCGTGGTTTTGGTGCCTTCGGTCAGATTGCGGCATTTGGTCAGCGCCGTTGGACGGCCTGCATAGTTTTTCAGCAGATCGGTAAATTCAGCCTGAAACGCCGGATCTTTCTGCGCGCTGACAAAGGCTTCTTCCAGCTGGCGCAGTGCGGGCATCAGGATTTGCGGGACGTACATCCCACCAAACTCACCAAAATACGGGTTAAGTAATGTCGTCATCTTCTCTTCCTTAATATGCACGCAGAGTTTTAAATACGGAGGCCAGTTTGCTGGCATCTTTTATGCCGGGCTGGGACTCTACGCCTGAATTGAAATCGAGGCCCGCGCAGCCCATTTTGGCAGCTTCCACGCAGTTATCCGGGCTTAAACCCCCCGCCAGCAGGACGTTGTCCAGCTTTTCACCGTTCAGCAGTGACCAGTCAAATCGCTGGCCCGTGCCGCCCTGGCCGTTGTCGAGGACGTATTTGTCCACATGGTTCAGGTTTCGCGCGGGTAACGTCTTATCGACGCGTTGTGCTTTCCAGATTTGCACCTGCGGTGCCAGCGCGGCGCGCAGGTCATTGATATACGCCTGATCCTCATCACCGTGGAGCTGTACCGCGCTCAGCGATAACGCGTCGGTTTTCGCCGCAACGTCGGCGATGTCCGCATTACGGAAGACGCCGACATAGCTGAGTGGAGCCGCGGCTATCACCTTACGCGCCTGCTCTTCGCTTACCGCGCGCGGGGAGGTCTCCACAAAAATCAGTCCGCCGTAAATGGCGCCCGCTTCATAGGCGGCCTGGGCGTCCTGCTCGCGGGTTAAGCCGCACACTTTGTTTTCACCGAGCAGCACCCGACGCACTGCCGCATTGAGATCGTCATGCGCCATCAGGGCGGAGCCAATCAGAAAACCGTTGGCAAAGTGGCTTAGCTCGCGCACCTGAGCGTAGCTGTTAATGCCAGACTCGCTGATAACGGTTACGCCGGAACCCAGACGCGGCGCCAGCTGGCGCGTGCGGTTGAGGTCGATGGACAGATCGCGCAGGTCGCGGTTGTTAATCCCGACCACTTTGGCCCCGAGCGCGATGGCGCGTTCCAGCTCCTCTTCGTTGCTTACTTCGGTCAGCACGCCCATGTTCAGGCTGTGGGCCACGGCAGCAAGCTGGCGATACTGTTCGTCATCCAGAACCGAGAGCATCAGCAGGCAGGCATCCGCCTGATAGAAACGCGCCAGCCAGATCTGATACGGGTCAATAATAAAGTCTTTGCACAGGATCGGCTGCGGCGCGATGCCGCTGACGATCGGCAGAAAATCGAAGCTGCCCTGAAAATATTTCTCATCCGTCAGCACGGAGATGGCGGACGCATGATGCTTATAAATACCGGCAATACGTGCCGGGTCGAAATCGTCACGGATAACGCCTTTAGACGGGGACGCTTTTTTGCACTCAAGAATAAACGCGGTGCGCGCACCCTGCAGGGCGTCATAGAAACGACGGCTGCTCGGAACGACGTCATTCTGAAAACTGGCAAGCGGCTGCTGTTGCTTGCGGGCTTCCACCCAGATGGCCTTATCGGCAACGATTTTCGCTAAAACGGTCTGCATTCTTTACCCTCTTGCCGCAAGTGCGGTAACGCGATCGTAAGCTGCACCGGAGCGCAGTACATCCAGAACTTTTTGAACGTTGGCCTTCAGATCTTCCTCACCGTGCAAACGCATCAGCATGGCGACGTTGGCAGCAACGGCGGCCTCATGGGCGACCTCTCCCTTACCTTGTAATAAGCGCGTCAGAATGTCACGGTTTTCTTCCGGCGTACCGCCTGCCAGCGCCTCCTGGTGATACGGGGTTAATCCAAAGTCAGCGGCTTCCAGCTGGTAGCTCAGGATTTCGCCGTCACGCAGTTCGGCCACCAGCGTAGGGGCATGCAGCGACACTTCATCCATCCCGCCGCTGTGTACTACGGCAGCCCGTTGATAACCGAGCACGCGCAGCGTCTCAGCAATCGGCAGGACCAGCTCCGGGCTATAGACGCCAATCAGCGCCAGCGGCGGGTGAGCCGGGTTGATCAGTGGACCGAGCACGTTAAACAGCGTGCGGGTTTTGAGCTGCTGGCGAACCGGCATCGCGTGGCGGAAACCGGTGTGGTATTTCGGCGCAAACAGGAAGCAAACGCCCAGGTCATCCAGCGCTTCACGGGAACGTTCGGCGTTCATATCGAGATTAATGCCGAATGCCGCGAGCAAATCAGACGATCCGGAGCGGCTGGAAACGCTGCGGTTACCGTGTTTCGCCACTTTTAAACCACACGCCGCCGCCACAAAGGCGCTGGCGGTAGAGATATTGATACTGTTACTGCCATCACCTCCGGTACCAACGATATCCGCAAACGGATAGTCGGGGCGCGGGAACGGAGCGGCATTTTCCAGCAGGGCCGTAGCGGCGCCCGCGATCTCCTGCGGGCTTTCGCCACGCACTTTCATGCTCACCAGCGCAGCCGCCAGCTGTTCAGGCTTCAGCTCACCGCGAACCACGGCAGAGAAGAGCTGGTGGCTCTCCTGCTGGCTCAGGGTTTGTGCCTGGTACAGTTTTTCCAGAATCGGTTGCAGGGTGTTGGTCTGCTCCAGTTTCTGCAACGCCCAGTCCAGGGTCTGTTCCAGCAGACGAGCACCGTGTGAGGTCAGGATCGATTCAGGGTGGAACTGCATACCACAGACGCGGTCGGCATCGTGACGCACCGCCATCACCATCCCTTCAAACGAGGCGTTAATGGTCAGCCCGGCAGGAATGTTGCTTCCGACCAGCGAGTGGTAGCGTGCCACCGGGAGCGGATTCGGCAGCCCGGCAAACATTGCCTGGCCGTCATGTTCGATGCTGGACGCTTTACCGTGCAGGATTTCACCCGCCTGACCGACGTAGCCGCCATAGGCTTCCACAATCGCCTGATGACCGAGGCAGATGCCGATAATCGGCAGCTTGCCGCGCATGCGGGTCAGCAGCTCCGGCATACAGCCCGCTTCACTCGGTGCGCCAGGGCCCGGGGAGAGCATCAGCACCGGGTTTTGCATGGTAGCCAGACGGTCAATCAGGGTCTGTGCCGGGACATGGTTACGATAGATAACAACGTTATGTCCATTCGCACGCAGCTGATCTGCCAGGTTATAGGTAAATGAGTCGATGTTATCGAGCAGCAGAATGTCAGCCATCAGAAAATCTCCTGTGCATGATGTGCGGTAGCAATGGCGCGAAGGACCGCACGCGCTTTACTGCGTGTTTCGTCAGCTTCAGACTGCGGAACAGAATCAAGAACAATCCCGGCACCCGCCTGTACGGTGGCGATACCGTCTTCGACGTAAGCGGAGCGGATGACGATGCAGGTATCCAGATCGCCATGGGCGGTGAAATAGCCCACCGCGCCGCCATAGCTGCCGCGACGACGTCCTTCGGCGGCGGCAATCAGCTGCATGGCGCGCACTTTCGGCGCACCGCTCAGGGTGCCCATGTTCATGCAGGCGCGATAGGCATGCAGCACGTCGAGGTCATGGCGTAACTCACCGACCACGCGGGAGACCAGATGCATGACGAAGGAGTAACGGTCAACTTTGGTCAGGTCCGCCACGTAACGGCTGCCAGGGGTGCAAATGCGGGCCAGATCGTTACGCGCCAGGTCAACCAGCATCAGATGCTCGGAGAGCTCTTTGTGGTCGGTTCGCATTTCCAGTTCGATGCGGCTGTCGAGATCGCGATCCAGTGAACCGTCTGCGCGACGTCCGCGTGGACGGGTACCGGCGATCGGGTAGATTTCAATCTGGCGGCTGGTGGCGTCGTACTTCAGCGAACTTTCCGGCGACGCGCCAAACAGGGTGAAATCGTTATCCTGCATAAAGAACATGTACGGGCTTGGGTTGCTCTTTTTCAGCACATCATAGGCCGCCAGCGGCGACGGGCAGGGCAGAGAGAAGCGACGGGAAGGCACCACCTGGAAAATTTCCCCGGCGCGAATCGCTTTTTGCATCTGGCGAACCACGGCACCGTACTGATCGTCGGTCTGGTTAACTTCGCAGGTCATTTTCTCCACGCGCTGCACGGGCAGCGCAGGCGGCGCTTCGGTCATCTGCTGCTGCAGCTGCATGATGCGGTGTTCGAGACGCTGCTTCTCTGAGGAAGACGGCGTGAACAGGCTTGCCTGAATGCGGGTATATTTTTTCTGATGGTCGATCACCAGCAAGGTTTCAGCCAGATAGAAGCAGTAATCCGGGCAGCGGTTACCCTGTTCTGTTTCTGGCAAATCTTCAAAACCGGCGACCAGGTCGTAAGCAAACAGTCCACCGAAGAACATCGCCTCGCGTTCATCTTCCGGTACAGTGACCAGATTCTGCAGCAGGCGGAAAGCATCAAAGACGGACAGGGAGCAGAGGCGCGCGTCTTCATCCAGCAGCTGGCTGACCGGCGGGAAGTGCAAAATACGCATTTCCGGATGACGTTCATTTTCAATGCCGGCAGGCAGAGTGGCATCCAGCAATGGCAGCAATGACGCACCGTTCTCAGACAGCGCTTTGATGGTTACGGTGCTATCTAACGCCGTAATACGCAGCGCGCTGTCGACCAGCAGCAGACTCTTCAGATCGTCCTTGCTGTCGATATCCGCCGACTCCAGCAGCAGTGTTGCCGGACGGGCACCGCAAACCTGATGAAACAGCGCGGTAGGGTTGTGACGATAGACCGCCTCGCAGGTCAGCAGTTCGAGGTGTGGTTTGGCTGTTTGCATTATTGTGTTCTCATTTTCTGTTCAAAAAAAAGCCCGCTTAGTCGCGGGCTGGGTATCTGTTTGCATTTCGCAGACGCGTGACACTGCCCGATAATCAGGAAGTACGCCACCAACCGTGCAGAGTGCAATGTGCTGTCATTTTCAGATACCTTTCTCGTGTGAACTTGCGTACTAGTTAACTAGTTCGGTGGCGTGTTGTCAACCCTTGATTTCAGAATTTCGTTTTAAGTCGGTATCATGGTGGTTTCGGATGTCTCCAACCTGTTATGGGAAGTGCTTTGAGCGATACCACCTACGCGATTATTTATGATTTACACAGCCATACTCAGGCCTCTGATGGCCTGCTGACACCCGAAGATCTGGTTCATCGTGCCGTTGAAATGCGCGTCGGCACGCTGGCGATAACCGATCACGATACGACAGATGCCATTCCGGCGGCGCGCGCCGAGATTGCCCGCAGTGGACTGGCGCTGAATCTGGTGCCAGGCGTCGAGATCTCGACGGTCTGGGAAAACCACGAAATTCATATTGTTGGCCTGAACATCGATATAGACCATCCGGCACTTCGGGCCTTTTTGCAAGAACAAAAAGCACGCCGTCATCAGCGTGCTGAGATGATCGGCGAGCGGCTGGAAAAGGCGCATATTCCGGGCGCGCTGGAAGGCGCGCGAAAGCTGGCGAACGGCGGGGCGGTCACGCGCGGTCATTTCGCCCGTTTTCTGGTTGAAGCAGGCAAGGCCACGACGATGGCGGATGTCTTTAAAAAGTATCTTGCACGGGGGAAAACCGGATACGTTCCGCCGCAGTGGTGTACAATAAAACAAGCTATTGATGTGATTCATCATTCTGGCGGTAAGGCCGTGCTGGCCCATCCGGGGCGGTATAATCTTTCTGCTAAATGGCTGAAAAGACTGCTGGCACATTTTGCCGAATGCGGCGGTGAGGCGATGGAAGTCGCCCAGTGTCAGCAGGCACCCAATGAGCGTGCGCAGCTCGCGACCTATGCGCGTCAGTTTGGCCTGTTTGGGTCGCAGGGGTCTGATTTCCATCAGCCCTGCGCCTGGATCGAACTGGGGCGCAAGCTCTGGTTGCCCGCAGGCGTTGAGCCGGTCTGGCAGCTCTGGGAACAGCCGCAGCAAATTGAAGAGAGGGAAGTATGAGTCAGTTTTTCTATATCCATCCGGATAACCCGCAGCCGCGCCTGATTAATCAGGCCGTGGAGATCGTCCGCAAAGGCGGCGTGATTGTCTACCCAACCGATTCTGGCTATGCGCTGGGCTGCAAAATTGAAGATAAAGGGGCGATGGAGCGTATTTGCCGCATTCGCCAGCTGCCGGACGGCCATAACTTTACCCTGATGTGCCGCGATCTCTCCGAGTTGTCGACCTATGCTTATGTCGATAACGTGGCGTTTCGCCTGATCAAGAACAACACGCCGGGTAATTACACCTTCATCCTGAAAGGGACCAAAGAAGTGCCGCGTCGTCTGTTGCAGGAAAAACGTAAAACCATCGGTATGCGCGTGCCGTCGAACCCGATAGCGCAGGCGCTGCTGGAAACCCTCGGCGAGCCGATGCTCTCCACCTCGCTGATGCTGCCGGGAAGTGAGTTTACGGAGTCGGATCCGGAAGAGATTAAAGATCGTCTGGAGAAGGTCGTTGAGCTGATTATTCACGGTGGCTATCTCGGACAACAGCCAACCACCGTGGTCGACTTAACCGAAGACACACCGGAAGTGATTCGTGAAGGCGTGGGCGATGTAAAGCCTTTCTTGTAATGGTATAAGCAGATATACTACGCGGCCATCAAAGCAGGGCGCGGCCCTTTTTTGACCTGATTCGACGCCTGTGAAGGCGACACCTGAGGAAGCTCAATGAGCGAGAAGTTACAGAAAGTGCTGGCGCGTGCCGGCCACGGCTCGCGCCGTGAAATCGAAGCCATTATTGAAGCGGGCCGCGTGAGTGTGGACGGTAAAATCGCCACGCTGGGTGACCGCGTAGAAATCGTACCGGGGCTGAAGATCCGTATCGACGGTCATCTTATCTCCGTGAAAGAGTCCGCTGAGCAGATCTGCCGCGTGCTGGCTTACTATAAGCCGGAAGGCGAGCTGTGCACCCGCAACGACCCGGAAGGTCGCCCGACGGTGTTTGACCGTCTGCCAAAACTGCGTGGCGCTCGCTGGATTGCCGTCGGTCGTCTGGACGTGAACACCTGCGGTCTGCTGCTGTTTACCACCGACGGTGAGCTGGCAAACCGTCTGATGCACCCAAGCCGTGAAGTGGAACGTGAATACGCCGTGCGTGTCTTTGGCCAGGTTGATGAGAATAAACTGCGCGACCTGTCGCGTGGCGTTCAACTGGAAGACGGTCCTGCGGCGTTCAAAACCATCAAATTTACCGGTGGGGAAGGCATTAACCAGTGGTACAACGTAACCCTGACCGAAGGCCGTAACCGCGAGGTGCGTCGTCTTTGGGAAGCTGTCGGCGTGCAGGTTAGCCGCCTGATCCGTGTCCGTTACGGCGACATCCTGCTGCCAAAAGGCCTGCCGCGTGGGGGATATACCGAACTGGATCTGACCCAGACCAACTACCTGCGCGAGCTGGTTGGCCTGACGCCGGAAACCACCTCTAAAGTGGCGGTGGAGAAAGATCGTCGTCGCATGAAGGCGAATCAGATCCGTCGTGCGGTGAAACGCCATAGCCAGGTGAACAGCAATCGCCGCGCCGGCAGCCGCAATAACAACGGTTAAAAACAGAAGCCCGGTCACAGTGACCGGGCTTTTTTTTAGTAATCAATCCCGATTTGCGCTTTGATACCTGCGTCAAAGGCATGCTTTACCGGACGCAGTTCGCTGACGGTATCGGCCAGCTCAAGTATATCCCGATGACACCCGCGCCCCGTGATGATGACCGTCTGATGGACAGGCCGGTTCTTGAGGGCCGTCAGCACGGCGTCCAGCGGCAGATAATCGTAGGCGACCATATAGGTGATCTCATCCAGCAGAACCATATTCAGCGAGGGATCGGCCAGCATTCTTTTCGCGTGCTCCCAGACGGCGAGACAGGCTGCGGTATCGGTTTCCCGGTTCTGGGTGTTCCAGGTAAACCCGGTCGCCATTACCTGAAACTCTACGCCGTGAGGCTCAAGCAAATTGCGCTCACCGTTGGGCCACTCGCCTTTAATAAACTGGATAACGCCGACCTTCTGCCCGTGGCCGACCGCACGGGTGGCGGTACCAAACGCGGCGGTGGTTTTCCCTTTACCGTTGCCGGTAAAAACGATGACGATCCCTCGCTCGTCCTGCGCGGCTGCGATGCGAGCGTCAACCTGTTCTTTCAGCCGCTGCTGGCGTTGCTGATGACGTTCTTTACTCATTGCGAAATTCCCGGCTTACGGCCCGGCTGGGCGTCAAAGGTCATCCCGGTTTTGCGGCGACTGTCATCACCCATCAGCCAGAGATAAAGCGGCATGATATCGGCCGGGGTTTTCAGCTTCTGCGGATCTTCACTCGGGAAGGCGCTGGCGCGCATTTTGGTGCGCGTTCCACCCGGATTAATGCAGTTTACGCGCAGATGACGGCTCTGGTACTCCTCCGCCAGCACCTGCATCATGCCTTCGGTCGCGAATTTTGATACGGCATAGGCGCCCCAGTTAGCGCGCCCCTCCCGGCCAACGCTGGAGGAGGTGAAGACCAGTGAGCCAGAATCCGATTTGAGTAATAAAGGAAGCAGTGCCTGGGTCAGGAAAAACGTCCCGTTGACGTTGACCTGCATGACCTCCTGCCAGATCGCGGGATCCTGTTCATCCATCGGGCGAACCTCTCCAAGCAAACCGGCATTGTGCAGTACGCCGTCCAGTCGCGGGTAGTGCGTGCTGATGCGGTGAGCAAGTTCCTGACATGTCGCGGGGGTACAGGTGAGCAGATCCAGCGTGTACCAGCGGGCAGGAAGGCCACCAGCGGCTTCAATCTCCTGCGCCACCCCTTTCAGTTTTTCTTCGTTACGACCGGTCAGGATGACGCTCGCGCCATACTCAGCGTAGGTTAGCGCCGCTTCACGGCCAATCCCATCGCTGGCCCCGGTGACAAGGATGATGCGGTTCTGCAGCAGATTTTTTTGCGGTTGATAATGCACGGTGACTCCTCGGCGCACAGTGACTCAAAGACGCCTTCTTTTATGACTTTTCGGCTTTATGCCCGAATTAGCATGAGAATTCAATCAGTCTACAGGACGCATTACTGTAAAATTAACAATTTGCAAATATTTAAACTCCCGACCGGGGATTCCTGAAGGCGGCTCGCAGAGGTAATGTCACGAGCGAGACGCATGGGCAGGGCTGTTGTACACTGCCGTGAAAGATTCGTGGTTAAATCAAGGTGGAACGCGTGGAATTACTTTCTCAATATGGGTTGTTTTTGGCCAAAATCGCAACGGTGGTGATTGCCATTGCGGTGGTTGCCGTTCTGATTGTTAACCTGACGCAGCGCAAGCGTCAGCGTGGGGAATTACGCATTACCCGCCTGAGCGAGCAGTACCAAGAGATGCAGGAAGAGATGTCACTGGCTCTGCTGGATACGCATCAACAGAAACTGTGGCATAAAGCGCAGAAGAAAAAGCATAAACAGGAAGCCAAAGCGGCGAAGGCAAAAGCTAAGCTGAATGCACCGCAGGATAAGGTCATTCCACGGGTTTATGTGCTCGATTTTAAAGGCAGCATGGATGCGCATGAAGTCGCGTCTTTGCGCGAAGAGGTCACTGCCGTGCTGGCCGTGGCGACACCGCAGGATCAGGTTGTCGTGCGTCTTGAAAGCCCCGGTGGCGTGGTTCACGGTTACGGGCTGGCGGCGTCACAGCTGCAGCGTTTGCGTGAAAAACAGATCCCATTGACCGTGGCCGTGGATAAAGTGGCGGCGAGCGGTGGCTATATGATGGCCTGCGTGGCGGATAACATTGTTGCCGCGCCGTTCGCCATTATTGGCTCGATCGGCGTGGTCGCGCAAATCCCGAACTTTAACCGCTTCCTGAAAAATAAAGAGATTGATATCGAACTTCACACGGCGGGTCAGTACAAACGTACCCTGACGCTGCTCGGGGAAAACACGGAAGAAGGGCGTCAAAAATTCCGTGAGGATCTCAATGAAACGCATCACCTGTTTAAAGATTTTGTGCACCGTATGCGCCCGACGCTGGATATCGAACAGGTGGCAACGGGTGAGCACTGGTACGGCGTCCAGGCGCTGGAGAAAGGGCTGGTGGATGCCGTTGGCACCAGTGACGATCTGCTGCTCAACCTGATGGACGGCCGTGAGCTGGTTGGGGTGCGCTTTACCCAGCGTAAGCGACTGCTTGACCGCTTTACCAACAGCGCGGCAGAGAGTGCGGACCGCCTGCTGCTCCGCTGGCTACAACGCGGGCAGAAACCGCTGCTGTAAACAAAAACGCGAGGCCTGTGCCTCGCGTTTTGCGTTAATCGACCAAGTGATATTTCTCTGAAAGCGTATGCGCCAGGTATTTAAACATGTTAAACACGGCGGTGCTTTTCGGGGTCGGTAACCCCTGTTCGTCAAGGAAGTATTCACCGCTGAACACCAGCACGCCATTACGCTGCTCTACGCCGGTGGCTTCAATGCCCGCCAGCGTGTCTTCATGGTCACGGATAAGCTTGTTTGCTTCGATAAGCAGAGAGGCTCGGTCAATGGGTTGGGTCGTATTCTGCATAATCCACTCCTTAAACAGTGACAATAGTCTACGCCGCGGGCGCTTTGGGGGCAAATTTTCCCTGTAATGTGAGGGGATAAGGTGCGGGACCCTGGCTGGCAGGATTTGCTTTTGCATGCTAATAAAGTTGCGTAACGAATTTTATCAGGTAGAGTGTGCGCTTTCGTCATTCTGGCAACAGAATTGCTTGACATTCGACCGGGAATTCGTCACGAATTACACGAGATGTGAGAAAAATACCCGAGAACTCAATCACCTGGGCGTGTTTTCTTTGATGCCCGGTAAGACAAAGGGGTTGATATCTCCTGACGCAGTCGCAATATCATTGGCTCGTCGTCAGCGGAAGGGAAATCAACGTGCGGCGTATTCCTGGAAGAATTAAATTAGGTAAAGGTGAATATGGGTAAAGCTCTCGTCATCGTTGAGTCCCCGGCAAAAGCCAAAACGATCAATAAGTATCTGGGTAATGACTACGTGGTTAAGTCCAGCGTCGGTCATATCCGCGATTTGCCGACCAGTGGCTCAGCCAGCAAAAAGAGCGCAGACTCTACCTCCACCAAAGGGGCTAAAAAGCCTAAAAAGGATGAACGTAGCGCGCTTGTCAACCGCATGGGTGTTAACCCATGGCATAACTGGGATGCACACTATGAAGTGCTGCCAGGAAAAGAAAAAGTCGTTAACGAACTGAAGCAGCTGGCTGAAAAAGCAGACCACATCTATCTCGCAACCGACCTTGACCGCGAAGGGGAGGCCATTGCATGGCACCTGCGGGAAGTGATCGGGGGCGATGACAAACGCTACAGCCGTGTAGTGTTTAACGAAATTACGAAGAATGCGATTCGTCAGGCGTTTGAGAAGCCGGGCGAGCTGAATATTGACCGTGTCAACGCCCAGCAGGCGCGTCGTTTTATGGACCGCGTTGTGGGCTATATGGTCTCTCCACTGCTGTGGAAGAAGATTGCCCGTGGCCTGTCCGCAGGACGCGTGCAATCTGTTGCCGTGCGCCTGGTCGTTGAGCGTGAGCGCGAAATTAAAGCCTTCGTGCCGGAAGAGTTCTGGGAAGTGGACGCCAGCGTGACCACGCCGGGCGGAGACGCACTGCCGCTGCAGGTCAGCCATCAGAACGACAAGCCTTTCCGTCCAGAAAACCGCGACCAGACCATGGCCGCTGTCGCGCTGCTGGAAAAAGCACGCTATCAGGTACTGGAACGAGAAGATAAACCGACCAGCAGTAAGCCTGGGGCGCCGTTTATTACCTCCACGCTGCAACAGGCTGCAAGTACCCGTCTGGGTTACGGCGTGAAGAAAACCATGATGATGGCCCAGCGCCTGTATGAAGCGGGTTACATCACCTATATGCGTACTGACTCAACTAACCTGAGCCAGGACGCGGTTAACATGGTGCGTGGCTATATCAGTGACAATTTCGGCAAGAAATACCTTCCGGAAACTGCCAACCAGTTCGCCAGCAAAGAGAATTCCCAGGAAGCGCACGAAGCAATTCGTCCTTCTGATGTCTCTGTGTTAGCCGAATCGCTGAAGGATATGGAAGCGGACGCGCAGAAGCTGTATCAGCTGATCTGGCGTCAGTTCGTGGCGTGTCAGATGACGCCAGCGCAGTACGATTCCACCACGCTGACCGTCGGCGCGGGGGATTTCCGTCTCAAGGCGCGCGGTCGCATCCTGCGCTTCGATGGCTGGACGAAAGTGATGCCCGCGCTGCGTAAAGGCGATGAAGACCGGACGCTGCCTGCGGTGAACAAAGGGGACGAACTGTCTCTGGTTGAGCTGATCCCGGCTCAGCACTTCACCAAACCACCTGCGCGCTTTAGCGAAGCCTCTCTGGTAAAAGAGCTGGAAAAACGCGGTATTGGCCGCCCGTCAACCTACGCGTCCATCATCTCGACGATTCAGGACCGTGGTTACGTACGTGTTGAAAACCGTCGTTTCTATGCGGAAAAAATGGGGGAGATCGTCACCGATCGCCTGGAAGCCAACTTCCGCGAGTTGATGAACTACGATTTCACCGCGCAAATGGAAGACAGCCTCGATCAGGTTGCCAGCCATCAGGCAGAGTGGAAAAAAGTACTCGATAGCTTCTTCAGTGACTTTACCGACCAGCTTGAAAAAGCGGAGAAAGATCCTGAAGAGGGCGGCATGCTGCCTAACCAGATGGTCCTGACCAGCATCGACTGCCCAACCTGTGGCCGCAAGATGGGGATCCGCACCGCAACGACGGGGGTATTCCTCGGCTGCTCTGGCTATGCGCTGTCGCCAAAAGAGCGCTGCAAAACCACCATCAATCTGGTGCCTGAGAATGAAGTTCTTAACGTGCTGGAAGGTGATGATGCAGAAACCAACGCCCTGCGTGCCAAACGCCGCTGCAAAAAATGCGGCACGGCAATGGACAGCTACCTGATCGATCCAAAACGTAAATTGCACGTCTGCGGTAACAACCCAACGTGTGACGGCTATGAGATCGAAGAGGGTGAGTTCCGCATTAAAGGCTATGACGGTCCGATTGTGGAGTGCGAGAAATGTGGTTCTGAAATGCACCTGAAAATGGGGCGTTTCGGGAAGTACATGGCCTGCACCAACGACGAGTGTAAGAACACGCGCAAAATTCTGCGTAACGGTGAAGTGGCTCCACCGAAGGAAGACCCGGTTCCGCTGCCAGAGTTACCGTGTGAGAAATCCGATGCCTATTTCGTGCTGCGTGATGGCGCTGCAGGGGTTTTCCTTGCAGCCAACACGTTCCCGAAATCGCGCGAAACCCGCGCGCCGCTGGTGGAAGAGTTACACCGTTTCCGCGATCGTCTGCCTGAGAAACTGCGTTACCTGGCCGATGCGCCTCAGCAGGATCCGGAAGGCAACAAAACCGTGGTACGTTTTAGCCGTAAAACGAAGCAGCAGTATGTGGCGGCAGAGAAAGAGGGTAAAGCGACCGGATGGTCAGCCTTCTTTGTCGATGGCAAATGGGTTGAAGGCAAGAAATAATCTTCCCTTACCGTAACTTACCTGCAAAAGGGCCGGCTTTCCGGCCCTTTTTTATTGCCTTGTTATTATTTTTTGTTCCGTACTATACAGTCAGGCTATAAATGATATAGTGGTTATAGTTAACCTGTTTCTTATTATTAAATCGTCTTAAGCGATTGACCGCATGCGCTAAATCGGATGGTCTGGCATGAAATTACAGCAGCTTCGTTATATCGTTGAGGTGGTGAATCACAACCTTAACGTCTCTTCTACCGCCGAGGGTTTGTATACCTCGCAACCGGGTATCAGCAAACAAGTTCGTATGCTGGAGGACGAGTTAGGTATCCAGATATTTGCCCGCAGCGGTAAGCACCTGACGCAGGTGACGCCTGCAGGGCAGGAAATCATCCGTATTGCGCGGGAAGTCCTCTCCAAAGTCGATGCGATTAAGTCTGTGGCCGGGGAACACACCTGGCCGGATAAAGGCTCGCTGTATATCGCCACGACGCATACCCAGGCACGCTATGCGCTTCCGGGTGTGATTAAGGGCTTTATCGAACGTTATCCACGCGTCTCGCTGCATATGCATCAGGGCTCACCAACGCAGATTGCGGAGGCGGTATCGAAGGGCAATGCGGACTTTGCTATCGCAACGGAGGCGCTGCACCTGTATGACGATCTGGTAATGCTTCCATGCTACCACTGGAACCGTTCCATTGTGGTCACCCCTGATCACCCGCTGTCGGGTAAAGGCTCGGTGACGATCGAAGAGCTGGCGCAATATCCTTTAGTGACCTACACGTTTGGTTTTACCGGGCGCTCGGAGCTCGATACGGCGTTTAACCGGGCAGGATTAACGCCGCGTATTGTCTTTACCGCCACCGATGCCGACGTGATTAAGACCTATGTCCGGCTGGGGCTGGGGGTAGGCGTCATCGCCAGCATGGCGGTCGATCCGGTGTCAGACCCTGACCTGGTACGCCTTGATGCGCACGATATTTTCAGCCATAGCACCACAAAAATTGGGTTCCGTCGCAGCACCTTCCTGCGTAGCTATATGTATGATTTTATTCAGCGCTTTGCCCCGCATTTAACGCGTGATGTGGTGGATACCGCCGTTGCATTACGCTCTAATGAAGATATTGAAGAGATGTTTAAAGATATCAAACTCCCGGCAAAATAATCACACCCGGTATCTTTCCCCTGCGGAAAGATACCGAAATAACCCCTCAAAGCTAAATTAGAATTATCATCATCTACCCTCCCTGCCATATAATGTCATTAGCCTTTTATTTTGTGTGGTTTTAATGTCGTGAATTGGCGACAAAAGTAGAAACTATTTTACGGCTTCGCAAATTTTTCTTTTCAATTATTTATTTCTGGTCAAAAGATTGAATATTTCATACCTCCCGATGCGTAAATTCACTGGCTTTTCGGCTAAAGTTTCTTTAGGATTTATCTCAACAGATGATTAATTGTACCAATTGTTTGGTCCTAAATGATAAGCGATGTCGATTGTATGAGGTTAGCAATGCCTTCAGGAAGTGAAGAACCGCAAAGGGATCCTGCGCTCAAGCGTAAAGCCTGGCTGGCGGTCTTTCTCGTCTCCGCCCTGTTTTGGGTGGCTGTTGCTCTCCTGGCCTGGAAATATTGGGGTTAAATATGGCAGTGACGGTTCGTACAGCTTCGGTGAAACAGATGTGTCAGCATCGTGACAATGGCCACAGAGGGCGGAAAGCACCGGCGACGGTTGTCCCCGCGTCCTGGAAACTGACGCCGCAGCAGCAAGCGTTTATTGATGTGTTCGCAGAAGACGAACCCAAAAAACAATAATTTAGTTTATTGCGTAACGATGCAAATAGTCTGAATAAGACTCTGCACCTTTGTACTCTTTAATAAATACACATCAGCAATATAGCGCTGAGGACAAACCTCGGAACTTTTTATAAATAATGCCTGGTGTCCCTATGATGAATAACATGACGTCTCACAAATACTGGTCATGGATCGGCGTTTTTACCGTGTCGATTCTGTTCTGGAGCCAACTCATCTGGCTGGCCCTAAGCTAAATTGTAAAACCTCGCTACGGCGGGGTTTTTTGTTTCCTCCCTTCTGGACCAGTCCGAAATTTATCAATTTGGGTTGTTATCAAAACGTTACGACATCTTTGTGTTATCTTTAATTACAGCCCTGATGATTGTCGGGACATCTCTGTGATTAAGGAGGAGCTTATGTCGTTAACCCTACGCGAAGCCAGTAAGGACACATTACAGGCAGAAAATAAAACCTGGCATTACTACAGCCTGCCGAAGGCTGCCAGAACGCTTGGGGACATTTCGCGTTTACCCAAGTCATTGAAAGTTTTACTTGAAAATCTCCTGCGCTGGCAGGATGGTGACTCCGTTACCCTCGAAGATATTCAGGCACTGGCAGGGTGGCTCAAGAATGCCCATGCCGACAGAGAAATCGCCTACCGCCCGGCAAGGGTCCTGATGCAGGACTTTACCGGCGTTCCTGCGGTGGTTGATTTAGCCGCCATGCGCGAGGCCGTTAAGCGCCTCGGGGGTGACACGGCAAAAGTGAATCCACTCTCCCCGGTTGATCTCGTCATCGACCACTCCGTCACCGTGGATCGATTCGGCGATGACGATGCCTTTGGCGAGAACGTGCGACTGGAAATGGAGCGTAACCACGAGCGCTACGTCTTTCTGAAGTGGGGACAGCAGGCGTTCAGCCGGTTTAGCGTGGTCCCGCCAGGTACCGGTATTTGTCACCAGGTGAACCTTGAGTACCTGGGTAAAGCTGTCTGGAGCGAATTGCAGGATAAAGAGTGGGTGGCTTACCCGGACACGCTGGTAGGCACGGACTCGCATACCACCATGATCAACGGTCTGGGTGTGCTGGGCTGGGGCGTAGGCGGTATTGAAGCGGAAGCCGCTATGCTCGGCCAGCCGGTCTCTATGCTCATCCCTGATGTGGTGGGCTTCAAGCTGACCGGCAAGTTGTCCGAAGGCATTACCGCCACCGATCTGGTGCTCACCGTCACCCAGATGCTGCGTAAGCACGGCGTGGTGGGCAAGTTTGTTGAATTCTACGGCGACGGACTGGATTCGCTGCCGCTGGCCGACCGCGCCACCATCGCCAATATGGCGCCGGAATATGGCGCGACCTGCGGCTTTTTCCCTATCGATGACGTCACGCTGGAATATATGCGTCTCAGTGGCCGCAGCGAAGAGCAGGTGGCGCTGGTAGAGGCGTATACCAAAGCCCAGGGGATGTGGCGAAATCCGGGTGATGAGCCAGTATTTACCAGCACCCTGGAACTGGACATGGGAACGGTAGAGGCGAGCCTCGCCGGGCCTAAACGTCCTCAGGATCGCGTCGCACTGACCGATGTGCCGAAAGCGTTTACCGCCAGCAATGAGCTGGAGGTGAACGTGGCGAAGAAAGACCATCGTCCAGTCGACTATGTTCTGAACGGTCATCAGTATCAGCTTCCGGACGGCGCGGTGGTGATTGCCGCCATTACCTCCTGCACCAACACGTCGAACCCCAGCGTATTGATGGCTGCCGGTTTGCTGGCAAAAAAAGCGGTCGAGCTTGGGCTCAAACCCCAGCCGTGGGTCAAGGCCTCGCTGGCACCGGGCTCCAAGGTGGTGTCGGATTACCTCGCTCAGGCCAAACTGACGCCGTATCTCGACGAACTGGGCTTTAATCTCGTGGGCTATGGCTGTACGACCTGTATTGGTAACTCCGGTCCGCTGCCTGAGCCCATTGAAACGGCGATTAAGCAGGGCGACCTGACGGTTGGCGCTGTGCTTTCCGGGAACCGCAACTTTGAAGGGCGCATTCATCCGCTGGTAAAAACCAACTGGCTTGCCTCGCCGCCGCTGGTCGTGGCTTATGCGCTGGCAGGGAATATGAATATCAATCTCGTGACCGATCCGATTGGTCACGATCGCAAGAATGACCCTGTTTATCTGAAAGATATCTGGCCGTCCTCGCGGGAAATCGCGCTGGCCGTTGAAAAGGTCTCCACCGAGATGTTCCGCAAGGAGTATGCGGAAGTCTTTGAAGGCACGCCGGAATGGAAAGCCATTAACGTTGCAGGTTCGGATACCTATGACTGGCAGGATGACTCGACCTATATTCGTCTGTCGCCATTCTTTGATGAGATGCTGGCCGAGCCGGCACCGCTCAAGGATATTCACGGCGCGCGCATCCTGGCGATGCTGGGGGATTCTGTCACGACTGACCATATCTCTCCGGCGGGGAGTATCAAAGCCGATAGCCCTGCAGGCCGCTATCTGCAAAGCCGTGGCGTAGAGCGCCGTGATTTTAACTCCTACGGTTCGCGCCGTGGTAACCACGAAATCATGATGCGCGGCACGTTTGCTAACATCCGTATTCGTAATGAAATGGTACCGGGTGTGGAAGGGGGCATGACGCGTCTTCTGCCGGGAACGGAAGTCGTTTCGATTTATGACGCGGCCGTCAAATATCAGCAGCAAGGTACGCCGCTGGCGGTGATCGCCGGGAAAGAGTACGGTTCTGGCTCAAGCCGTGACTGGGCAGCGAAAGGTCCGCGCCTGCTTGGCGTACGCGTGGTTATTGCGGAATCGTTCGAACGTATTCACCGGTCGAATCTGATTGGCATGGGGATCCTGCCGCTTGAGTTCCCGCAGGGCGTGACGCGCAAAACCCTGGGCCTGACGGGGGAAGAGCAGATTGACATCAGCGGGCTGCAAAACCTGTCACCGGGGAAAACGGTGCCGGTGAAATTAACGCGGGCAGACGGGAAAACCGAGGTGGTGGAATGCCGGTGTCGTATTGATACGGCCACCGAGCTGACCTATTACCAGAACGACGGCATTTTACATTATGTGATTCGTAAGATGCTGGACTGATGAAAGAGCCCGGCCTGTGCCGGGCTTTTTTACATCACTCTTTCAGAAGATGGCCCATCTTGGCGGCTTTGGTATCGAGATAGTGGGCGTTTTTCGGGTTACGGCCGACAATCAGCGGAACACGCTCGACGATATTGATCCCCGCTTCGGTCAGGATCTCCACTTTTTTGGGGTTATTGGTCAGAAGTCGAACTTCATCCACGCCCAGCAGTTTGAACATATCGGCACACAGGGTGAAATCACGCTCATCAGCGGCGAAGCCGAGTTGATGATTCGCTTCAACCGTATCGTAGCCCTGGTCCTGAAGTGCGTAAGCGCGAATTTTATTCAGCAGACCAATATTGCGGCCTTCCTGACGGTGATAAAGCAGCACACCACGGCCTTCTTCAGCAATATGAGAGAGGGCCGCTTCCAGCTGGAAACCACAATCACAGCGCAGGCTGAACAGTGCATCGCCGGTAAGACACTCCGAATGTACACGGGACAGCACCGGCGTCTGCCCTGAAATGTCGCCATAAACCAGTGCGACATGATCCTGTCCGGTTGCCAGTTCTTCAAATCCGACCATCAGGAAATCGCCCCATGGGGTTGGCAGTTTGGCTTCTGCCACACGTTTAAGCTGCATGTGATTCTCCAGAGTAGGCTGGCACGTTTCGTGTCCAGGCCCTGTTTTACTTTCTGTATCTGCTCATTTTGCCACAAGCCCGGCATGTTCGCCTAATGGGCGCCACGCTATATGAACGTTAAACGCACGATCCGACATCTCCACCCGGCGGATAAATTTCAGTTATGATTGTGACGCTTAGCGAAAAAGGAGAAGACATGCTTTCAATCGCCAGACGTACGGCAGCAGGTGCGGCCATTTTACTGATTATGCCTCTGGCCGTATGGGTTTCAGGCTGGATGTGGCAGCCCGGGCACAATACCGCGTGGCTGAAAACGTTATACTGGATTACGGAGACGGTGACCCAGCCGTGGGGAATCATTACCCACGTGCTTCTCTGTGCCTGGTTCCTCTGGTGCCTGCGTTTTCGTCTGCGCGCGGCGCTGATGTTGTTTGCGATCCTCGCGGGAGCGATCGTTATTGGCCAGGGCGTTAAGTCCTGGGTAAAGGATCGCGTTCAGGAGCCGCGACCTTTTGTCGTCTGGCTGGAAAAAGCACATCATATTCCTGTCGATGAGTTCTACACTTTAAAGCGTAAAGATCGCGGGGCGCTGGTAAAGGAACAGCTTTCGGAACAGCAGGATATCCCAAAGTTCTTGCGTAAACACTGGCAAAAAGAGACCGGGTTCGCGTTTCCTTCCGGTCACACCATGTTTGCGGCCAGCTGGGCATTACTGGGGGTCGGGCTGCTTTGGCCACGACGCCGGACAGTCACCATCGCGATTCTGCTGGTCTGGGCAACGGGGGTGATGGGGAGCCGCTTACTGCTGGGGATGCACTGGCCACGGGACCTGGTCGTCGCTACGCTTCTCTCATGGATGCTGGTGACGCTGGCGACCTGGCTTGCTGAACGCTTCTGCGGGCCGCTTACGCCACCGCCAGAAGAGAAACAAGAAATTGCCGAACGGGAGCAAAACGACGCCTGACGGTTGATATTCCGTATTTTGCCCATAAATCCATGACTGGCGCGTCACTTTTTCCGTTTCGCGCCCGTCACTAAAATGGTAGTTTATAAGGCTGATTGCGGTGAGTTGAACACACTTTATTCGCTTGAACCACATAACGGGAAGTAATGTGAAATATTTACTCATTTTCTTACTGGTCTTGGCGATTTTTGTCATTTCAGTCACATTGGGTGCGCAAAACGATCAACAGGTGACGTTTAACTATCTGCTGGCTCAGGGCGAGTATCGCGTGTCGAGCCTGCTGGCGGTCTTATTTGCTGCGGGCTTTGCCATCGGCTGGCTGGTTTGCGGTCTGTTCTGGTTGAAAGTCCGTGTCTCTCTTGCGCGCGCTGAACGTAAAATTAAACGACTCGAAAATAACATTGCGCCTGCGTCCGACGTACCGGAAAGCTCTGGTGTGCCGGTCGTGAAGGAATAATCGACGATGCTGGAGTTGTTGTTTCTGCTTTTGCCTGTCGCCGCAGCCTATGGCTGGTACATGGGCCGCAGAAGTGCGCAACAAACAAAACAGGATGAGGCCAACCGTCTCTCCCGCGACTACGTGGCGGGGGTGAACTTCCTCCTGAGTAATCAACAGGACAAAGCGGTAGACCTGTTCCTCGACATGCTGAAAGAGGATACCGGGACCGTTGAAGCGCATCTCACCTTAGGCAACCTGTTCCGCTCGCGCGGTGAGGTCGATCGCGCCATTCGTATCCACCAGACTCTGATGGAAAGCGCCTCCCTGACATACGAGCAACGCCTCCTCGCCGTACAACAGCTGGGGCGGGATTACATGGCCGCAGGGCTCTACGATCGCGCTGAAGATATGTTCTCGCAGCTGGTGGACGAAACGGATTTCCGCATCGGCGCGCTGCAGCAGCTGTTGCAAATTTATCAGGCCACCAGTGACTGGCAGAAAGCCATTGATACGGCCGAACGTCTGGTGAAGCTGGGTAAAGACAAGCAGCGCGTAGAGATAGCCCATTTCTACTGCGAGCTTGCCCTTCAGCAGATGGGCAATGACGACATGGACAAAGCCATGGCGTTGCTGAAGAAAGGGGCCGCCGCAGACCGCAACAGCGCGCGCATCTCCATCATGATGGGGCGTGTCTTTATGGCGAAAGGTGACTACGCCAAAGCCGTTGAAAGCCTGCTGCGGGTGATCGACCAGGACAAAGAGCTGGTCAGTGAAACGCTGGAGATGCTGCAAACCTGCTACCAACAGCTGGGCAAGCAGGAGGAGTGGGTCGCTTTCCTGCGTCGCTGTGTGGAAGAGAATACCGGCGCGACCGCGGAACTGATGCTCTCAGACGTGGTTGAGCAGTATGAGGGGAGTGATACCGCCCAGGTCTATATTACCCGGCAGCTGCAGCGTCATCCGACCATGCGGGTTTTCCACAAGCTGATGGATTACCACCTGAACGATGCTGAAGAAGGGCGCGCGAAAGAGAGCCTGATGGTCCTGCGCGACATGGTCGGCGAGCAGGTGCGCAGTAAGCCGCGCTATCGTTGCCAGAAATGTGGTTTCACCGCCTATACGCTCTACTGGCATTGTCCATCATGCCGTGCCTGGTCCACCATTAAGCCTATACGTGGTCTCGACGGACAGTAATTTTTTAAAACACCTTATTTTAGTTACAACATACTAGTGGCTTTAAAACCTCTTCTGGCTCCGTGCGGTTTGTCGGCTTACCAGAGGGCGCAAATGGATCCTGTCAATTTGCAGCGCCGGCAGGTAGAATGCTCGCCGTTTATCTGTTCCGCGCCGCTGCGCGCCCATAGACGAAAAGGGCTGGTCATGACGTCTGTTACATCCTCCACTTCCCGCGTAATTACCGATTCTCCTGTTGTTGTTGCGCTTGATTACAATAAGCGTGACGCCGCGCTGGCGTTTGTCGACGGTATCGACCCTCGCGATTGCCGCCTGAAAGTTGGCAAAGAGATGTTCACGCTGTTTGGACCGCAAATTGTTCGCGATTTGCAACAGCGCGGCTTTGACGTTTTCCTTGACCTCAAATTCCACGATATCCCGAATACCACGGCGCATGCCGTTGCCGCCGCTGCAGAACTCGGCGTCTGGATGGTCAACGTTCATGCGTCGGGTGGGGCAAGAATGATGACGGCCGCCCGTGAAGCGCTCGTGCCGTTCGGCCAGGATGCGCCGTTACTGATTGCGGTGACTGTGCTGACCAGTATGGACGAAAGTGATTTACGCGATCTCGGTGTGACGTTGTCACCTGCGGAACAGGCCGAGCGTCTCGCGCGGTTGACGCAACAGTGTGGTCTTGACGGCGTCGTCTGCTCGGCGCAGGAAGCTGTACGCTTCAAGTCTGCACTGGGTCAGGATTTCAAACTCGTCACCCCAGGGATCCGTCCCGCAGGCAGCGACGTTGGCGATCAGCGCCGTATTATGACCCCTGAGCAGGCGCTGGCAGCAGGCGTAGACTACATGGTCATCGGACGTCCGGTAACGCAGTCTGCAAACCCGGCTGAGGCGCTGAAGGCCATCAACGCATCGTTGAAAAAGGGGGCATAATGACCGATTCCAACAGTCGTCTGGTCTACTCAACCGAGAGCGGACGCATAGACGAACCGAAAACGAAAGTGGAGCGTCCAAAAGGGGACGGTATCGTTCGCATCCAGCGTCAAACCAGCGGGCGAAAAGGTAAAGGGGTGTGCCTTATCACGGGCATTGACCTGGATGATGCCGGGCTGACAACGCTGGCGGCCGAGTTGAAAAAGAAATGTGGCTGCGGCGGTGCCGTGAAAGACGGCATTATTGAAATCCAGGGCGATAAGCGCGATCTAATAAAGTCTCTGCTCGAAGCCAAAGGCATGAAAGTCAAACTGGCGGGTGGTTAAAATAAATAAGCCGCGGCAATTGCCGCGGCTCGTTTTATATACGTGCGTAAGTCAGACCTGAAATGCGTTCAAATATCGCAATATCGGGGGAAGGCTTATAGAGTAATTATTTGCCAACCTGGTGACCGATAATACCACCGACAGCAGCGCCACCTAATGTACCCAGCGTACTACCATCTGTTAAGACTGCACCACCGAGAGCACCAGCACCGGCACCAATCGCGGTGTTACGGTCACGTTTAGACCAGTTAGAGCATGCGCTCAGGGACATTGCTACAGTGATTGCCAGAACAGCGGCGGCTAATTTTTTGCTGGTTAAGGTCATAATACTTTCTCCTGAATTATCGATTCACGGAAAGATGTACACGTTAAGTATAGACGAATCGAATACTTAAAACTGTTCTCCGTGAAAGCTGGTCGCGCAGGTGTTACGTCATCACGCAGGTGATAGTCACTTCCTGTTATATCGCTAACAGTAATTTTACGACTTTACGTCAGGTTAAACAGGTAAAAACTCTTAAAGCAGGGTTAAGAATCTTCTCAGAGAAAGAACAACATGCGCGCCCGAAATTCGGGCGCGGAGGGGAATCAGGCGGTAGTTTTGATTATATTGACGATGAGACCATCATCTTCCATTTTATTCCGGTGCTCCTCGCTTAAACGATCGTCAGTAATAACGCGGCTAAAGCGTGAAACGGGTCCCATGGTGTAAGGATGAACGGCGCCAAATTTTGAGCTATCGGTGAGCACTATGGCTTCACACTCTTTTTCCAGTACGGCGTTTACAACGTCAGAGCGCATCATATCCCGGCCGGTAAAGCCTGTTTCCGGTTGCCAGCCGTCAATCCCGATAAAGGCCTTACTGAAATGGACCTGCTGGACGTACTGACGGGTCAGCGGGCCGACCATGCTTTCACTTTTTTTCTGGTAAATCCCGCCCAGCAGAATCACCTCGCAGCGCGTCTCTTTAAGCAAATGCGCGATATAACTACTGACAGTGATAATGGTCACGTCCTTCTGATCGGCAAGCGTGCGCGCCAGAAGGGCATTACTGCTGCCGTTTTCAATAAAGACTGTCTCGCCATTATTCACTAACGATGCGGCAAATTCCGCCAGTTCACGTTTCAGCGCGTAGTTATTCATCATACGCGTCTCTACATCATCACTGTCCAGCGGGACAGCATACCCGTGCGCGCGACGCAGGTAGCTCTGTTTTTCCAGCAGATTAAGATCCTGACGGATGGTGACTTCAGAAACGCCAGTGGTTTTGGCGAGATCGACTACGCTGACGCGCCCCTGGTCAATGACCATCTGCAAAATGAGTTGTTGTCGGGAATTCATAGCATCCATTTAATAAAGCGAAACGAAGTCGGAAACTGTGGGTTTAAACTTCCCACGGCGCTTTGGGCTGGCTGTTTTCGGGCGCAACGTCAGCGCCATTCTGAGCAAGAAGTTCAGACTTCAGGATCTCCAGATTACGAATAGCAGAGTGATAATCGCCCGCCACCAGGATATCCAGCACGGTATCAATACGTTGTGCTACAGCTTGTGCATCAATAGTAGACATAATCTCACCCCAGGCGCGAAAAGTTAATATTTTCAATGATGCAGAAATTAGGATCAAAAGAGAAGGGAAAAAATGCAATAACGAAATCACATAAACGGAAGTGATAAGTTTATTCCCCCTCATAAAGCAGGCCGGGTGAGTGGATTAGTCTAAAACTGCGCGCAAGGCGCTTTTTATAAGAGGTATTAGACTATGACAGTTATCAATCAGCCAACCTGCACACTGTTTACCGATACTGAACGGTTCACCCAGTTGTCAGGCTATTATGAGGCGGAACGACGCACAGTCTGGATGATGCTGCGAGCCCAGCCACGTCCTTGCTTCAACCATGCGTTAATCGAGGAGATCATGAATTTTTCATGGCTGGTTCGCCAGTCCGGCTTTACGGTTGATTTTTGGGTTACCGGTTCGCTGGTGCCTGAAATGTATAACGTGGGCGGCGATTTACAATTCTTCGTCGAATGCCTGCAGAACGGGCGTCGTGAAGCGTTACGGGCGTATGCCCGCGCCTGCGTTGATTGCGTCCACGCCGCGTCACGGGGGTTTGATACAGGAGCCATCAGCCTGGCAATGGTCGAAGGCAGTGCATTAGGGGGTGGCTTTGAGGCCGCGCTGGCGCACCATTTTGTCCTGGCGCAGCGCGATGCCCGTTTAGGTTTCCCTGAAATCGCCTTTAATTTGTTCCCGGGGATGGGCGGATACTCCCTGGTGGCACGCCGGTCAGGCATGAAGCTGGCGGAGGAACTCATCTACAAAGGAGAGTCTCATACGGCGGAATGGTACGAACAGCACGGGCTGGTGGATGTGCTGTTTGAACCCGGACAAAGCTATGTCTCTGCCAGAACCTTCATCGATACGCTGGCACCAAAACTGAATGGCGTAAGGGCGATGTTGCGCGCTCGTGCGCGTGTTCTGCAGTTGCCCCGCAGTGAACTGATGGACATCACGGAAGACTGGGTTGACGCGGCGTTCTGCCTGGAGCCTAAAGATATCGCCTACATGGAGCGTCTGGTGATGCTGCAAAACCGCCATCACGCGGCGGGTTTGCGTAAAGCCAGTTAACGTTGTTTACGCGCTTGATATCGTTTTAGCCATCGCTCGAATGCGGCAGCGGGCATCGGCTTAGCAAACAGAAAACCCTGCCGTTCGTTGACGCCGTTCTTGGTCAGAAAGGCGTCTTCTTTCGCATTTTCCACCCCTTCGGCAATCACCTGCAGGTTCAGCGCCTGCGCCACCGCGACGATGGCGCGCACCAGAGACTGGGAGATTGACTGCTTATGAATGTCTCTGACAAAAGACTGATCGAGTTTTATGGCGTCAATGGGGAAGCGGGCCAGCTGGGAAAGGGACGAGTAGCCGGTACCAAAATCGTCGAGGTGAATTTGTGCCCCGAGTCGGCTGAACTGCTGGATCACCGAAAGCGCCAGCTCTTCGTTCTCAATCAGACAGCTTTCTGTCAATTCAACGTCGACAGGGCAGTATTCAAAGTTCAAATCCTTCAGCGCCTGTTTCAGGTCACTAAAAATTCTCTGGTCGGCAAGCTGGCGCGCAGAGACGTTCACGGCCACGCGCAGGTTTATCCCCTTGTCGCGCCATTTCGCCACCTGGCGAACCACATCCAGCATGACCCAACGGCCCAGCGGCACGATCAGGCCAGATTCCTCGGCATAAGAGATAAACTCCAGCGGCGGGATCAGACCGCGCTCCGGCGATTGCCAGCGGACCAGCGCCTCCAGACTTCTGATTTCTCCGCGCCAGGTTATTTTAGGCTGGTAGTGGATCAGCAGTTGATCGTTATCCAGCGCTTTACGCAGGTTGGTATCCAGCCAGAGATACTCGAACACGCGCTGGTTCATCTCGGGAGAGAAGACGCAGAACTTGCCGCGGCCGTTCTCTTTCGCGGTATACATGGCGGTATCGGCGTTACGAATGACGCTTTCCCGGTCGTTACCGTGCTGCGGGGCGAGGGCAATCCCCAACGAGCAGCCGGTATAAACCTCAATCAGACCGATTCTGAACGGCTGGCGCAGGCGAGTCAAAATACGGGACGCCATCGCCTCCAGAGACCCCTGAGAGGTATGGGTGGCCATGACGATAAACTCATCACCGCCAAGCCGGGCCAGCACCTGGCCCTCATCCAGGCAACTCAAAATGGCGAGCGCGACAGCCTGTAACAGCTGATCGCCAAACATATGCCCGTAGGCGTCGTTGACCTTTTTAAAGTTATCCAGATCGAGATACACCACGCCAACCTGCGTATCGCCGCGGGTAGCGATGGCGTCAGAAATCAATTCGTGAATGGCATTGCGGTTTGGCAAACCGGTGATGGTATCGGTATTGGCCAGCACGCGCAGCCGCTCCTGCGCGCGGCGTTCCTCGGTAATGTCGGTACCGGAACAGATGAGGAAAATTTCATTTTTACCACTCCCGCTATGAACAAATTTGTTTCTGAACAGAAACAACCGTTGCCCCTTACGCGTTTTGATCCAGCGTTCCACTTCGTAGGAGCTGCCGTTGCGAAAGAAACCGGTAATATTCCGCTTTGAGGCTGCCGCTTCGCTGCGGCTCATAAACAGCTTAAACACGTTCTGGCCAATTACTTCGTGTTCTTTGAGACCGGTGTACTCTTCGCTCAGCCGGTTAAAACGCTGAATATTGCCGTTTTGATCGAGAATAACGATGACGGAGTTGGCCTCTGAAACAACCTGTTCCGCAAAAGAGAGTCCCTGAGCCAGATCGCGGGCCACGGAAGGGGTATCGTTCCAGGCCGACGCGGTGCCTGCCCATTCGTTGCGGGTGATTTTGCGCCCCACAAGATGGACCGGCACCTCTTCCCCGTACAGGGAGAGCGACATGGAAATACTGGAGGTAATCACGGTTAACTGACGGATGAGATCGGCCTGCTCGTCGTCCAGCGCCACCACCTGCGTAACGTCGGCATTTTCGCTGGTGGCCAGGTGCAGAGCATTGCTGTCAGCTGACAGGCGCCACCAGGGGCTGTGCGTCCCCATGTAACGAAACAGCAAATTCTGCTCCAGTTCGTCCATCATGTTTTCTCCCGCAGCTGTTCATTAGCGCACAAATTATTCATTTGCAGTCGACTTTTCCGTTGTGAAACAGCGGCAAAACCGAAGTGAACTTATTGTTTTTCCCTGTTTTCTTATAATAAAACGAGTCAGGCAGAAAAAAATACCGAGCGTATAAAAATTCAGGTAACCGAATATAACAACCCCCTTTTACTGTAGATAATTATGGCGATTTTGGGCGAAGGGAGAGGGGAATTTGTGAGAAAACGTGATGATTTTGTGGCGAGGGTAGAAAGAGGGATTGTCGGCCACTCCTGAGAGGAAATGACCGACAATTGAACAGCTTATCAGGCGACAGGGCGTGCGATAATACTGCGGGTTTCCATGCGGACTTCGGCGATAGTTACGTCAATCACGTCGGTGACTTTGTAAACTGTTTCACCTTTAATTTGCACCGTTCCGTTTTCCTGGCTGCAGACCATTTCGTCACGGACAGCGTGCAGGAACGGAGCAGGAATAAAGGCCACCGCGCCGTTATCGACCAGACGTACGCGCATACCCCCGCGGCTGATATCAATGATCTCTGCCGCAAAACGGGTATCCGTGCCGGCTTTATCCTGCAGGAAGCGCGCGTACAGCCAGTCTCCTACGTCACGCTCCGCCATGCGGTTCAGGCGGCGACGTTCGGCCATCTGCAGCGTGGTCTCCTCCTGAGGACGGGCAATCGTTTCGCCTTTGATGATCGCTTTCAGCAGACGGTGGTTCACCATATCGCCGTATTTACGGATGGGCGACGTCCAGGTGGCGTACGCTTCCAGGCCGAGGCCAAAGTGCGGGCCTGGCTCAGTGCTGATTTCTGCGAAGGACTGGAAGCGACGAATACGGCTGTCCAGGAAACCGGATGGCTGTGCATCCAGCTCGCGACGAAGCTTGCAGAACCCCGGCAGCGTAAGTACTTCTTCCGGATCCACATGCACATCGTGATTTTTCAGCAGGGCCGCCAGCGCTTCGGTATTCGCCGGGTCAAACCCGGTATGGACGTTGTAAATACCAAAGCCCAGTTTGTCGCGCAGCACGCGAGCGGCGCAAATGTTAGCGGCAATCATCGCTTCTTCTACGATACGGTTGGCAATGCGACGCGGCTCGGCCACGATATCCAGCACTTCACCTTTTTCACCCAGCACAAAGCGATAATCCGGGCGATCTTTGAACACCAGCGCATGGGTTTGACGCCACTCGCCGCGGTTCAGGCAGATACGATGCAGCAGACGGATCTGCGCGGCAATCGCGTCGGATTCCGGTTTCCAGGTGCCCGTATTTTCAAGCCAGTCGGAGACGTTATCGTAGACCAGCTTGGCTTTCGATTCGATGGTGGCGGCAAAGAACTCAATATCGTCTTCAAGGGTACCATCCGCTGCGATGGTCATGCGGCAGGCAAGGACCGGACGTACTTCATCCGGACGCAGCGAGCAGAGATCGTCTGACAATTCGCGCGGCAGCATCGGAATATTGAAGCCTGGCAGGTAGTTGGTAAAGGCACGGATCTTCGCCGCGTCATCCAGCTTGCTGCCTTCGGCAATCCAGGCTGTCGGATCGGCAATGGCAACCGTCAAATGCAGTTTGCCGTCATCGCTCTCTTCAGCGTAGAGCGCGTCATCCATATCTTCTGTGCTGGCGCTGTCGATGGTGACAAACGTCAGGGCGGTGAGATCGCGACGCGTCAAACCTTCGTCCTGCATCTCGGTCGCCACGCCATTTGGCGCTTCTTTTTCAAGATTGTGGCGCGCGAGGGTGACCCACCATGGCACGAAATGGTCAGCGCCAAAGGTGATGAACTGGGTTAACTCGGCATAGAAACCGCGATCGCCTTTCAGCGGATGACGGCGCATTTCGGCCACGGCCCAGTCACCGTCTTTAAAATCATGCTCAACACCACGGGCAGCACGGCACGGAATGGCATCTTTCAGCAGGGGATGATCCGGTACGACAGAGAGACGATCGTCTTTTCTCTGCACCTTGCCCACAAAACGGGTCAGGAACGGTTCAATCAGTTCTTCCGGCTCGGCGGACTCACGTTCCTTCTCGGTATGAATGACGGCCATGACGCGATCGCCATGCATCACTTTCTTCATCTGCGGAGGCGGAATGAAGTAGCTTTTCTGCGCGTCAACTTCAAGGAAGCCAAAGCCCTTTTCCGTGGCTTTTACGACCCCTTCTGCACGCGGCGTCTGGGAATGCAGTTGCTGTTTAAGCTGCGCTAGCAGCGGGTTGTCCTGAAACATAATGTTCTATTTTCGTAGCCATTGAGCGGCTGACAGTTTTACGCGATTCTCACTGTCTCAGCAAGCGGTCTTTGGGTAATTAGTATGGTTATTCCTCTTTACCCAACGCGACTTTCAGACGCGTAAGCCAGCCCTCAAACGCACTTTGAGTCAGCAGCGCGATGGCGTGTTCGGCTGAAAGTCCTTGATCCGTGAGCGGGGTAAACTGTGCGGCACTGAAGCGGTCCGGTGAACGTGTCAGCAACTCAACCGCAGCGGAGACCGCAGGAGAGGTCAGGGCAATCGTTTCCCGGCTGTGTATCAGGATTTCTCCCGTCAGGTCGAGCAGCGACGGCTCATGACAAAGGACCGGCGTCAGCGCTTCAAGCGTGGGCTCTGCCTGCCAGCGGGACAACGACTCAAGCTGATGCGCACTCGCATAGCGCAGTTCGACGACCGGTAACAGCGGCACCCACGCGCTGTGGATCGCGGGCAGGGTGTGCGGCTGAATATGATGCCCCGGCAACCAGCGAACAGGGTGTCCCAACAGCGCCTGAAACACCGCGACTACGCGCGCCTGAAAACCGATAAAGCCGATAATCTGGTTAATCACCACAATGTCATATATGGACAGGCCCACCTCATCCAGCTGGTTTTGCGCTTTATCATCAATGACATCAGGGGAGCTGGCGAGCTGGCGGGCATACTGCGTGATTTGCGCCAGGCGTCGGTTGCTTTCGCGAGAGGAGTCCGGGCCGGGAAGCGGGGCGAGGAGGGCGGCGTAGTGGTTACAAAGCCGCTGGACGCCACAGGCCTGCGCGACCGTCAGCGCGGTGCTGAGCCTGTCGTAGGCGCTGAGCGTGTGCAGGCGGTTCACGGGAATCGAGAGCGGAAACAGCAGATGACATAAGGCTCTGGCAGGGGTAAGCCAGCCAGAACAGGCGGCGACAATCTCATCAGGCAAGGCTAAATCGAGCAAAAAACGATCGTCGACGTTAGCGGCTTCGGGCACCAGGGGCAGAACATCCGTCTGCGCGTGGTTTGACTGGGTTTCGTGGTACCAGTGGCCTTTGCCGGAAAAACGGCGTTGTTCCATGTGCGTTCCTTGATCTCAAAATGGCGATCAATATCCTGGCGTAAGGCTGATAAAGGGAAAAATATTGTTAGGTGATAACAAATAGCAGAACGGAATAACGAAGGGAGGGGGCGGGAGAAAACTCTCTTCCCGGGCGGGAAGAGAGTCACAGCTTATTTAATTTCCAGCTCGTTCATTGCAGCGATGTTGAAGCCGCCGTCAACGTGAACCACTTCGCCGGAGATACCCGCGGAAAGGTCAGAGCACAGGAATGCTGCAGAGTTACCCACATCTTCAATGGTAACAGTACGACGGATTGGGGTAACCGCTTCGCAGTGTGCCAGCATTTTACGGAAATCTTTGATGCCGGACGCTGCCAGGGTGCGGATTGGACCTGCAGAGATGGCGTTAACGCGCACGCCTTCAGGGCCCATTGCGTTCGCCATGTAGCGTACGTTGGCTTCCAGAGACGCTTTAGCCAGACCCATCACGTTGTAGTTAGGGATAGCGCGTTCTGCGCCCAGGTAGGACAGGGTCAGCAGGGCTGCGCCCGGGTTCAGCATCGCGCGGCAGGATTTTGCCATCGCCACGAAGCTGTAGGAGCTGATGTCGTGCGCGATTTTGAAGCCATCACGGGTTACCGCATTCACGTAGTCACCGTCCAGCTGGTCGCCTGGTGCGAAGCCGATGGAGTGAACGAAACCGTCGAATTTCGGCCATGATTTTGCCAGTTCCGCAAACATGCCATCGATGCTCTCGTCTTGTGCAACGTCACATTCCAGCACAATGCTGGAACCCAGCTGCGCGGCAAACTCTTCAACACGGCCTTTCAGCTTGTCGTTCTGGTAGGTGAACGCCAGCTCAGCGCCTTCGCGATGCATTGCCTGTGCGATGCCGTATGCGATGGACAGTTTGCTGGCAACGCCAGTTACCAGAATGCGCTTACCGGAAAGAAAACCCATAGCTTTAATCCTTATATTCATTGCTAATTTTGCCTTGTAATTCATAGCATTACAGGCAGTATTTCAAAATCATTCGAAATTAGCTCGAAATTATAGCCCACTCACAGCCCCTTGTGTCACGATATTTCTCGCTGTTCTCCGAAGACGCCTGCCCCGAAGAATGCGCCGCGGACTCGCGGGGGCTCAAAATTTCAGCATTCGTCCAGTATATCACCCGGCAACAGCTTCGCCTCATCCAACCAGCGAGGAAACGCGATCCTGCAAGGGTATTCACGCTTTCCTGAGGTTGTCGATGAAGCGCGCGATGACGATAAAGAAAACCGGTACGAAGAAAATGGCGAGAAGCGTACCGCTAATCATGCCGCCAAATACGCCGGTACCGATGGCATGCTGCGTACTGTCGCTCGCCCCACGGGCCAGCATCAACGGAACAACCCCTAAGATGAAGGCTAACGACGTCATCAGAATAGGGCGCAGGCGCTGGCCAGCGGCATGAATGGTTGCCGCCAGCAGGGGCTGCCCCTGGCGATGGAGCTGCCTCGCAAATTCAACAATCAGAATGGCGTTCTTGGCCGACAGGCCGATAAGCGTAATCAGGCCGACCTTGAAGAAAACGTCATTCGTCATGCCGGCAACCGACACCGCTATGACCGCGCCGATAAGGCCCAGCGGAACGACCAGCATGACCGCAAATGGAATAGACCAGCTCTCATACAGGGCGGCCAGCACCATAAACACGACCAGTATCGACAGGACGATAAGGCCCGGAAGCTGAGATTCCGATTTTCTCTCCTGCAATGAGCTCCCTGCCCACTCGCCAGCCATGCCCTGAGGTAAATCTCTGGACAAACTCTCCATAACCTTCATTGCGGTGCCGCTGGACTCTCCCGGCGCCGCATTTCCGGTAATGCGAATAGCCGAATATCCCTGATAACGCGTCAACTGCTGGGGCGCAACGTGCCAGGAAAGCGTGGCAAACGTTGATACCGGCACCATCTGCCCCATCCGGTTTTTCACTGATAATGTCAGTAACTGCTCAGGCTGCATTCGGTAGGGCGCATCGGCCTGAATAATCACCTGCTGAACGCGGCCGTTGTTCGTAAAGTCATTGACGTAATTTGAGCCCAGGGTGACGGAGAGCGTCTGGTTGATTTCATCAAATGAGACCCCCATCGCTTCCGCCTTTTCTCTGTCCACCTGTAGCGCAAGGCTTGTTCCTTCCGGAAGCCCGTCTATATACACATCACTCAGTTCAGGGCGCTGGTTGGCCAGCAGGACCAGCGCGTCGGCAGCGCGCTTTAACGCCTCGTAGCCCAGTCCCGCTCTGTCCTGCACGTACCAGGTGAAGCCCGACGAGGTGCCCATATCCGAAATGGCCGGCGGGAGCAGGCTCATCGTGACGGCATCAGAGACGTTCGCCATGCTGGCCTGTATCCGGTCGGCTTCCTCCTGGGCCGTCGCACCCTGCCGATCTTTCCAGTCCTTCAGCGTGGTGAAGGCCATAGCCGAGTTTGGTCCTGAACCTGAAAATCCAAAGCCCAGGATCATAATGTTGCTTTCAATATCCGGCCGGGCCGCAATTTCCTCTTCAAATTTTTTCACTACGTTGAGGGTGCGCTGCATCGTGGCATCAGAAGGCAGCTGGATTGAGGACATAAAGTAGCCCTGATCTTCATCCGGCAGAAAGGACGACGGTAACGAAGACAATCCCAGAAATAGTGCAGCACAAAGCGCAGCGTACAGAAGCAGCATACGCCCGGTTCGCTTCAGAACGGCACCCAGCCCGGCTTCGTAACAGGCGGTGAGCGAACGAAAGCGCGCGTTAAATCCGACCGCAAACCTTCCGCCTCCGCTCTTTCCTGCCTTATGCGGCTTGAGTAACGTTGCGCACAGGGCAGGCGTCAGCGTCAGGGCAAGAAACGCGGACAGCAGTATGGAGACCGCCATGGAAATACAAAATTGTCGGTAGATAATCCCGACGGATCCTTCCGCAAACCCCATGGGGATAAAGACGGCGGTCAGCACCAGCGTGATGCCAATAATTGCTGGGGTGATTTCCTGCATGGCTTGCCGCGTGGCGTCACGCGGGGACAGGCTTTTTTCCTCCATCAGACGTTCAACGTTTTCTACGACCACGATGGCATCATCAACGATAATCCCTATCGCCAGCACCATGCCGAACATCGTCAGAATATTGATGGAGTAGCCGCTCAACAGCATCACGGTGAAGGTACCAAGAAGTGCGACGGGAGCAACAATCGCCGGGATAAGCGTACAGCGTATCTTGTGCAGAAACAGCAGCATAACCAGGAAGACCAGGACCATCGCTTCCACAAATGTCTGAACAACCTTCACGATAGAAAGTTTCACAAACGGCGCGGTATCGAAGGGGATCGTAAACGCCATTCCTTCGGGTAACACCCGGGAAAGTTCGTCGATGCGCGCCCGTACGCCGGAAGCCGTACTCATTGCATTGGCGCCTGGCGAGAGCTGGATTGCCGCCGCCGTTGCGGGCACGCCATTTTCACGGATGCCAAAAGCGTAGCTTTGCAGGCCAGATTCAATCCGCGCAATGTCGGACAGTTTCAGGCGGGCGCCGGATGCATCAGATTTCAGGGTGATATTCCTGAACGCCTCAACCGAGGAGAGTTGTCCCTTCACGGTGATGGGATACGTCACCCCTTGTCCTGCAGAGGCTGGCTCATCTCCCGTTTTGCCGGGCGACACAAGGGCATTTTGCTGGCCAACGGCGGTAAGAACATCGCTCACCGAAAGCCCGTAGCCGTGGAGCTTTATGGGATCCAACCATATGCGCAGCGCTTTTTCGCCGCCAAACAGCTGAACTTTCCCTACGCCGGGCACGCGACGAAGCTCGTCACTGACGTTTCTGGCAAAATAGTCGCTTAAATCGGCTTCCTCAAATTGACCCGTCGCGGACTTCAGCCCCACCATCATTAAAAAGCCAGAGTTAGCGGCCTCGACGTTAATCCCATTTTGCCTTACCGCCTGAGGCAGACGAGGCTCGACAATCTTAATCTGATTCTGCAGATCCATCTGCGCCAGCTTGATGTCCGTGCCCGGTTTAAACGTGACGGTAATCGATGCCGAACCGGTTGTGTCACTGGATGATTCAAAGTAGAGCAAATTATCTACGCCAGAGATTTCGCGCTCGATTAACGATACCACCGACGTGTTCATGATATCGGGGCTGGCCCCCGGGTAACTGACGGAAATAATGATTCCAGGCGGCGCCACCGCCGGATACTGCGCAACCGGCAAACGGGGGACAGACAGGAGTCCTGCCAGAACGATAAAAAGCGCTACTACCCATGCGAAAATGGGGCGTTCAATAAAAAAATGCGGCATTAAATTAACGTCCGGTTACGTGAATTTCATCATCAGTGGATACGCGCTTGCCGATATCCCTGAGCTGCGAAAATTTCTCAAGAAGCTGCGGTGCGTCATCGAGGCTCGTCGCGAACATCCACATGTAGGTCATCACGGAGTAAATATGTCCGGCAGTGATGCCGGTTGAGCGCGTCATCCAGACGATGGTCAGCGTAAAAAGCGCGGCAACGAGCACGCCAACCCATAAATAACCCCACGCCTCGCGGTCAGATAATGCGATACGTAAACGCGCCAGCGTGGAGTAATGTCGGTGAAGCGTGGCCGTGCCCGCCTTATGGACATAATCCACTTCTTTTTCCAGCCGATTATTCAGGCGCATGAACAGCCATTCATTTTTACGGGCATATCCTGAGACAAATCCGAGCAGAATAAATACAAACGAAAAGCACATGACGCCGGCCCAAAATTCAATAAACAACAACATGATTGCGGCACCAAAAAGTGAGCTCAGCGACGTAATAAGCAGAGGAAGGTGCATTTCAAAGAAATCCACATATTCGCGCGAGAGCGTTACCCTGGCGGCGATCGCCGAATGGTTAAGCTGATATTTGCGCTGTGCCAGGACGACGGAAACCGCGAGTCCGGCATAAATGCGTGCAAACGTGCGCGTGTCTACGCTTCGTCTGGCCGCACCGATGAACCACATGCAAAGCACCATCAGGCCATACAGCGCGGCGTTAAGCGTCTCACCGGCGAGGATGGCATTTATCGCGATGCCAGCCAGAACGGGATAAAGTAAAAACGTCACGTTTTCGGCCACCACCAGGAAAAAAGTGACAACCAGTTTTTTCCGGTGCCGTATCGCGAGTTTTTTTAGCGAGTGCATCACTCCGGCAGGTTCAGAAGAACGAAGATTATTACGGTTCATCATTATGGATAAGTTTTATCAGATGTTTTAGGTGAGTTATTTTTGCGCAAAATACCGTGATGGAGAGTCTACCGCGCGCCTGTTTAGCGGAAATGGGCGGTTGATGGAGGCTGTGTGGAGCAGCGGCTCAAATCATTCTCATAATAAGGTACAGCGGGGCTCCACCAAAAAAAATGATCAAATAACACTCGTAGTAAAAGATCAGATCCTCGATATCGGGCATCGCGTTTAACAGTACGGTGAACGTAATAATGAGATAGACAAAAATCACCATCAGCCAGAAGGCAACGACGAGCAGCTCGGTCAACGCGCCGGCTTTATTCTGGATTATCAGAGAGACAACCGACAATGCGATGCAGCCATAAATGATGGGTGATGAGAGCAGCGTTGAGGCGACTTTTTCATCCATTTTGTGTACCAGCATCAGCCAGGTATAAAGTAATCCCCAGGACAGCAGCAGGAACAGGGAATATATTCCCAGTTTTTTAGGAGAGAAATATTTAGAAAGTTCCATGTTCATTATTTCAGCCAACTTCATAAAGTCTTTAAGTAACAGGATTAATTTGCAACGCTCACTGCCAAAAGGGTTATGCCCCAATAGCGATTTTGAACGGGTATTGTCGAGTCTTTATTGACGGAATGTGTAGGCTGTATGGAGAAATAACCGCGCAGGTAAATCAGCCGGGAAATTTTCGCGACTACGGCACTTTTTCCCGGAGGCTGTGTCTTATTGTGCTAAAGATATCTGATAGCGAGCTCAAAGGGATTTTACCCGCGGAGATAAAATGCACAAAAATACGCTGATCCTTGTTGTTGAAGATGAAGACGAAATTGCCGATATACTGATGAGTTACTTAGAGCGTTCGGGAATGAAAACGCTCCGAGCCAGGCAGGGCGAACAGGCCATAGTGCTCAATCGCCTCCATAAACCGGATCTCATCTTGCTGGACATTCACCTGCCCGTATGTGACGGCTGGAGCGTACTTACCACGCTTCGTCAGGAAAGCGCTGTCCCCGTCATTATGGTTTCCGCTCTCGATCAGGATGTCGATAAGCTCATGGGGCTGAGGCTGGGCGCGGATGATTACGTGATCAAACCCTTCAACCCTTCTGAAGTTGTCGCACGGGTTGAGGCGGTGCTGCGCAGGACAAAACCCGCGCTTCAGCAGGCAGGTTCCCAGCCGCTCAGAACGCCATTTATTACTGTCTACCCGGATGACTTCTACGTGGAAGTCACCGTGGGGGCAGAAGTTGTCTCCCCGGTATTAACGACGACCGAATTTAAATTGCTCACATACCTGGTGAGATATCCGCGAAAGGTCTGCTCACGCGAAGAGCTACTCAACGCGTGTCTGCCGGAAGGGGATACACTCGACAGAACGGTCGATAGCCACATGAGCAAGTTGCGTAAAAAACTGGAGCTGGCCGGCCTTTACGGTGTTCCCGAGAGCATCAGAGGCATGGGTTACCGGCTTGGGGAAAAGAAATGAACAAAGAGTCTTTCCTGAGTCGTCAGATCTTAACGTATATGCTGTTGCTGACGTTTACGATCATTGCCATCGCCATACTTGGCTCCTGGTTTTTTTACTCCTTTATTCTGGATCACCTCCCGGGCGGCCCTGCTGCGGGCGATGACGAGCAGATGACGATGTGGGACTGGGTATGGATTGGGACCGCGACTACGATCAGTATGATTATTGCCCTCTTTTTCACGGTCAAACTTTCATCGCGGATACTCACCCCGCTAAACGCGGTAGCGTCCAGCCTGAAAAAGATTTCTCAGGGCGATCTGAACGCCAGGGCATTTTGCGCCAGTTCCCGGCTGGGTGAGATCAATCACCTGGTGACGGATTTCAATGAAATGGCGGAAAAATTACAGACGCTGGATATTCAGAGGAAATCCTGGAATGCCGCTATCGCGCATGAGCTGAGAACCCCGGTCACGATCTTACGCGGGCGGCTTCAGGGGTTGGTTGACGGCGTTTTTACCCCGGACCCGGTGCTGTTTAATAATCTTCTCAAACAGACGGAAGGGTTAACCCGCCTGATTGAAGATCTCCGGGTTGTCAGTTCGAATGGCGGGGCGGGATACAGGTTATGCCAGTCCAGAACCGATCTAAAAGGGACAATACAGAACGCACTCGATACGTTCATGCCCGAGTTCAGCCGTAAGGCGTTTACCGTCAATACAGACCTGAGGGAGCAGCAGTGCGTATTCGATCCATTACGCATCAATCAGTGTCTGACCGTTTTATTTGATAATGCCTTACACTATTCAACCTCGCGCACGCTCATCGTGAAAAATGGCGTTTCTGATAAAGGCAATTATATCCTTATTCAGGACGGGGGACCGGGCATCCCCAGAGAGTTTCATGATTTCCTGTTTCAACCCTTTCAGCGCGATAATGGCGCCAGACATGTGAACCCGGAAGGCTGTGGCTTGGGCCTGTCGGTGGTAAAAGCCATCATGCTGGCTCATGGTGGCGATGTTACCTATACCTTATCGACGCAAAACCACTCGATATTTAAACTCACCTGGCCCGACTCGTGAGCGTCAGCGGCAGGTCAAATGTGCCTGCCGGCGGTAAATGCCATATTTTTCCTAGCTTAGCATCCCATTCCTGCGGGGTAATCGTCAGTTTACCGCGTCTCGGGCTTAAGGTTATTTCGCTGAAATAAATTTCATCTTTTTTTAGCATAAGGTCAACGCGGCAGTAGTCAATGCCATCCGCCAGCTCCTGGGATGCCAGCAACGCTTGCCGGAACAAGGCCGGTTCGCCTGGCGCCAACGGTGTATTCGGATATTCCATCTGAAAGGGTTGTAAGTTCCAGTGCCTGTCATAAACGTTGATAAACCCTTTGCCGTTATCATCCGTAAAATCCGCTTCTACATAGTGGGCAACGCCATGAAAGCAATGGATCCTCAGCATTTCGGGCGCTGTGTTCCTGTCTGCATCATCGAAGAGATCGACAAACGGTTCGCAAAGTATTTTTGGCGTAATGTTTTTGTACTGCCATTCGCGCGTGGTGTAGTACATATTTTTCTTTAACGCGAGGCTCAGTTTTTTACACGCTTCTTTTTCATTAAATTGCGCTTTGTTTGTACATATTATTGTGCTGCCGCTGTCATGGTTGCACTTAAGGACGAATTTGTCAGGAAGAACTGAAAAATCAATCTGTGATGGCCTGGTATAAACGCCAATTAATGGCACCGTTTTCACGCGCGTTGTTCTGGAGGAAACGTATGCCCGAACGGCGAGTTTATCCGCAAGCATCGTGTAGAAGTTATTATGGTCATAGACCAGACGATGACATATTTTTTCACTCAACGTCGTGGGCGAGTTAATGTCAGGAGTTTCCCCGGTTGATTTTTTAAGCCTCACGGTATGAAAATGCAGGTCCGTCATTAAAAATGAGCGGCATTTTCTGATGAGATACTCTGTGTATTTTAAAACGTAAGTGGCAGTGTTCATTTCTTCTCCTCCGTAATGTCCGGATATTCTGGAGAAGAACTGTTGATTGATATTGCTTAAAATATGGAGCAGGGATGGAGACGAAAAATTTAAGGATTAAATAGCGCTCGCAGGCTATTTAATCCTTAAATTAATGGGGTAGTTTTTGTGAAGCGTCGCGCTTAGCGGTCCTTTCTCCACGCATCGGCGGTTAATGCTTCACCGAAATGACCGGCAATAAGGCGTTTTGTCAGTTCATGGAGCGGGGAGGCCATCACATCCGCCGTACTGCCGCGCTCAACAACTTCCCCCTGGTGCATGACCAGCACCTGATCGCTGATGTGCTTCATCATTCCCAGATGCTGGGTCACGTAGATATAAGAGATACCCTGTTTTTCCTGCAATTCCAGCATCAGGTTAATCAACTGAGAGCGCATCGACATATCCAGCGAGGCAAGCGCTTCGTCGGCAATGATCACTTTCGGTCGCAAAATCAGCGCACGCGCCAGACCCAGACGCTGTTTCTGGCCGGGAGCCAGCATATGGGGATAGTAACTTTCGTGATCCGGTAACAGCCCAACCATACGCAGGGTTTCAACGATGCGCTTGCGGCGCGCTTCCGGCTCCAGGTCAGTGTTCAGACGCAGCGGAAAATCGAGGATCTGCGAAATGCGCTGGCGTGGATTGAGCGAGGTCGACGGATCCTGGAAAATCATGCGGATGCGCTGGCTGCGGAAAGAGTAATCACCGAACGCCAGCGGATGATCGTCAATCAGCACTTCACCGTCGGTCGGTTCGACCATTCCCGCCAGCATTTTTGCCAGCGTGGATTTGCCGGAACCGTTCTCACCGATGATCGCCAGGGTCTGTTTTTCACGCAGGGTAAAGCTCAGGGGTTTTACCGCTTCGACCGTCTGACGATGAAACAGCCCCGTACGATAGCGAAAGGTCTTACTCAGGTTGCGGACTTCCAGCAAGGTTTCGACCATTTCACTCTCTCTCCATGTTCAGCGGGAAATGACAGGCATAAAGATGGTTTTTAGCCCCCGTCAGACGCGGCGTTTCAATGCACTTGCGCTGCGCGTAGGGACAGCGCGGCCCCAGACGACAGCCTATCGGCAGGGATTCCAGCAGCGGAATCGCCCCTGGCAGGGTATTCAGGCGGCTCTTGTGCGGCATGGCGCTGCCAAAATCCGGAATGGCGCGGATAAGCGCCTGGGTATAGGGATGATGCGGCGCGGTGATCAGGTCTTCACTCGGCGCGGTTTCGACCGTTTGCCCGCAGTACATCACATCAATTTTATCCGCCCATTTGCTGAGCATTTGCAGGTCATGGCTGATCAGCAAAATGGTGGTGTTGTTATTCTGGTTGAGACGCGACAGCAGGCGGAAAATTTGTGCCTGTGTCGTGGGCTCCATCGCGTTTGTGGGTTCATCCGCAATCAACAGGCGCGGCTGATTGGCCAGCGCGATGGCAATCATCACTTTCTGACATTCACCGTCGGTCAGCTCATAGGGGAAGCTGCGCATCGCATCTTTATGATCTTTGATCCCGACGCGGTGCAGGAGCTCGATGGCGCGACGCTTGCGCCAGCCAATGCGCTGCCACCAGCGGCCTTTATAGGTCCAGCCGGGAATGTTCTGCATCAGCTGTTTGCCCACGCGTTCCGACGGGTCGAGACAGGACTGCGGCTCCTGGAAAATCATCGAGACGTTATGCCCGACCAGCTTACGCCGCTCGCGCGGGGAGAGGCGCAGCAGGTCGATATCATCAAAGCGCATACGGTCTGCGGTCACGCGCCAGTTATCTTTTGCCACGCCGCAAATGGCCTTGGCAATCAGGCTTTTCCCCGAGCCAGATTCCCCCACCAGCCCACGAATCTCACCCTCCGCAAGGGTGATACTGATGCGATCGACGGCTTTAACCCAGCCTTCACCGGTTTTGAATTCGATGGTGAGGTTGCGAATATCAAGAAGCGGCATTATTGCACCCCCGCGTTAATTGCACGGCGAATACCGTCGCCCAGCAGGTTGATCAGCAGCACGCTCACCATAATGGCCGCACCCGGCAGCATCACCGTCCACGGCGCAACGTAGATTAATTCCAGCGCGTCACCGAGCATCGCGCCCCACTCAGGAGACGGCAACTGCGCGCCGAGGTCGAGGAAGCCAAGCGCAGCGATGTCCAGAATCGCCATCGACAGGGCGCGGGTGATCTCGGTGACCAGCCCGGCGGCAATGTTAGGCAAAACGGCAAACCACAGAATATTGAAGGTCGTTGCGCCGTCCAGACGGGCTGCGACGACATACTCTTTCTCCAGCTCATCATGCACCATGCTGTAAACCGAGCGCACGATGCGGGGCAGAATCGCCAGCCAGACGGCGAACATGGCATGCGACAGGTGCGGACCGGCAAAGGCAACCACAATGATCGCCAGCAGCAGAGAGGGGATCGAGAGCAGCGTATCGAGAATGTGGTTAAGCACCGCCGAACGCAGACCATGGGTGGAGCCCGCAAAAATACCCAGCGCCAGCCCACAGATCGTTGCCGCAAACGTCACCACAAACGCCCCGCCCACGGTAGGGGCAGCACCGCTCAGCAGGCGGCTTAGCACGTCACGTCCGAGATCGTCCGTTCCCAGGAAGAAGGAGACTTCACCGTAGCGCGACCAGGAAGGCGGCAGTAGCTGATAGCCAAGGAACTGCTGATCGATACCATAAGGCGCAAACCACGAACCAAAAATGCAAAGTACTACCAGACCGGCGCAGCCATAAAGGCCGATCATGGCCGTGGTGTCGCCGTAGAATTTACGCCACACGGTACGCAGCACACCGGGTGTGCGCTTTTCACTGTATACGCTATCGTAAGGCATACCATTCCTTATGCTTCAATGGGTTGGCCATGGCACCCAGAATATCGGACAACACGTTCACAATGATCACCAGCGAACCAATCACCATCACCCCTGCCGAAATCGCCGCGTAGTCCTGCTGGCGGATGGCGTTAATCAGCCACCGTCCCAGCCCGGGCCAGCTAAAGACCATCTCGGTGATCATGGCCAGCGTGAGCATGGTAGAAAACTGTAATCCCAGACGTGGAATTACCGGCGGCAGGGCGTTATGCAGGACGTTGCGACGCAGGATGGTCAGGCGCGACAACCCGCGCGTCGCGGCGGCTTTGACATAGTTCTGGTCAAACACCTCGATGGTACTGAGACGCATCAGACGGATCACTTCGGTCGTCGGTGCCACCGCCAGGGTCAGCACCGGCAATACCATATGGCGCAGGGCGCTAACGATCATCTCATCGCGCCACACGGAATCGGAGAGCCATGCGTCAACGATCGCAAAGCCCGTCACCGTTTTCACCGTGTAAAGCAGGTCAAAACGGCCTGAGACCGGCAACCAGCCCATGGTCAGCGAGAAGAAAAGCGTCAGCAGCAGCGCCAGCCAAAAGACCGGGATGGAGAAGCCGAGCAGGGCCAGCGCACTGATAAACTTATCCTGCCATTTGTTGCGATAAATGCCGGCTAACATCCCCACGGGAATGCCAACCATCAGGGCAAAGCCGAAGGCCAGAATGCACAGCTCCATCGTGGCCGGGAAGACCTCTTTTAACTGCTCGGAAATCAGCTGTCCGTTAATGCTGGACACCCCAAAATCCCAGTGTAGCAGCCCGTTAAACCAGAAGAGCCAGGCATCCCACAGGGAAGAGCCCTGGAGCGGGGCATGCGGCGTGAAATAGCTCAGGCTGAAGCCGACAAAGTTCAGGAAAAAGAGCGTCACCAGCAGCAACAGGAGCCGACGTAAGGTAAAAATAATCATGGTTTTTTCACCTCTTGTTCTTTTTCACGCGACACACCGGCGAACGAGGCGTTGCCGAAAGGACTCAGCACCAGGCCTTTAATATCATAACGATAGGCCTGCAGACGCAGGGAGGAGGCCAGCGGCAACACCGGCAGCTCCTGCGCGAGGATCTTCTGCGCTTCATCATAGGCGTCGATGCGGGAAGCCAGCTGTTGGGAAGCCAGCGCTTTTTGCAGCACGGCGTCAAACTCCCGGTGACACCAGTGGGCGTAGTTGGTCTGCGAGTTTATCGCCGCACAGCTTAGCAACGGACGGAAGAAACTGTCCGGATCGTTACTGTCGGTTGCCCAGCCGGTCAGGGTTAAATCATGATTCATATCCATCAGGCGCGCCTCCTGGAAACGGCCCTCTACCGGTACGATGATCACCTTCACGCCGACCTGCGCCATATCCGCCTGCAGCAGCTCGGCGGTCTTGAGCGGGCTCGGGTTCCACGCCTGGGAACTGGTGGGCACCCAAAGTTGCAGCGTGAGGTTTTCCGCGCCCAGCGCCTTCAGCTGTTCGCGCGCTTTTGCCGGATTGTATTCCGTAATTTTAGCCTCACCGTCGTAGGCCCACGAGGCGCGCGGTAAAATTGAGGCGGCGGTTTCCGCTGTGCCGTAGTAGATCGACTGCATCAGGCGCTGGTTGTTGATCGCCAGCGCCAGCGCATGACGAACGGCAGGGTTATTCAGCGGCGGCTTATCGGTGTTAAAGGCCAGATAAGCGATATTCATGCCGGGACGTAACGTCAGACGCAGGCGCGGGTCGTCGCGCAGAATGGTGAGCTGGCTGGCAGCAGGCCAGGCGAGCACGTCACACTCCCCGGTGAGCAGTTTTGACAGACGCCCCGTCCCGCCGGAACCCAGATCGACCACCACCTGCGGCATCAGCGGCGTGCCGCGCCAGAAATGTTCGTGGCGCTGCAGACGAATGTATTGCCCGGCGCGGTATTCGGCCAGCTGGAACGGACCGGTGCCGACCGGCTGGCGATCGAGCAGTTCCTGACGATCTTTTTTCGTCAGCTTCGCCGCGTATTCGGCCGACATAACGGACGCATAGTGAGTCGCCAGGTGCCAGAGGAAAGAGGCATCCGGTCGGGTCAGCGTAAATTCCACCGTCCGGTTATCCAGCTTGCGCACGCTCTTAACGGTGTCGGCAAACTGCAGGCTGTCGAAATAGGGGAAGTTGCTGCCGTTGACGTTATGCCACGGGTGATTGCGGTTAAAGATACGCTGGAACGTAAAGACCACATCGTCCGCGTTCAGCTTGCGCGTGGGGGTAAACCACGGCGTGCGCTGAAACGCCACATCATCACGAAGATGAAAACGGTAGGTTGCGCCGTTATCCAGTACTTCCCAGCTCTCCGCCAGCTCGGGGACCAGACGGTAGGTGTAAGGATCGACATCAAGCAGCCGATCGTAAAGCTGGGCGGCGAGGGTATCCACAATCAGGCCGCTGCCCGCTTTTTGCGGGTTGAAGGTGTCCACCTGGCCGCTGACGCAATAGACGAAGCCGCTGTCTCGAATGTCAGGCTGCGGCGTTTGCCCGGGCGCAGCAAAGGCCAGGCTGCTGAACAGACCGAGTGCAAAAAAGGACGATAAAACCAGACGCATAATTTTTAAGGTTTTTAGGTTCGATCTGCAAAGTGTATCGCACTTACGCCTGCTTCGTAAAAATGTCTGCGGGTAAGTGCTGATATTGTCAGCGCATTTGATGCTTTTTGAGCAATGCCCTTAACTGATGGTAGGTCAGGCCCAGCAGTTCAGCCGCCCGTTTCTGGTTATATTTTGCTGCCTTCAGGCTTTGTTCCAGCAGCTGTTGCTCCTGGTCGTGCTGGAACTGACGTAAATCCAGGGGAAGGGGGGGCGCATCGGCCGACAACGACGGAGTGGGTACCGGGGGGGCGCTGCGCTGAAAAGGATCGATAATAATATTGTCCAGCTCCGTCTCGCTGCTGGCGTGGCGATAGACGGAACGCTCGACGACGTTTTTCAGCTCGCGGATATTTCCCGGCCAGTGATAAGCAAGCAGCATCTCCCGGGCATAGTCGCTAAAGCCGGGGAACAGTGGCAGACCCAGTTCACGGCACATCTGGATAGCAAACTGTTCTGCCAGCAGCATGATGTCGCTTTGCCGCTCGCGCAGCGGGGGAAGCTGAACGACGTCAAAAGCCAGCCGGTCAAGCAGATCGGCACGGAATTTTTCCTGTGCGACCCTTTCCGGCAGGTTGGCGTTGGTGGCGCAGACCAGGCGCACGTTGACCTGCAGCGGCTGGCTGCCGCCGACACGCTCCAGCTCGCCGTACTCAATCACACGCAGCAGTTTTTCCTGCACCAGCATCGGCGCGGTGGCCAGTTCGTCGAGAAACAGTGTGCCGCCGTCGGCGCGTTCAAAGCGTCCGGGATGACGCTTCTGAGCGCCGGTAAAGGCGCCCGCTTCATGGCCGAAGAGCTCGCTGTCGAGCAAATTTTCATTGAGCGCCGCGCAGTTAAGGGAAATGAAGGGGCCATCCCAGCGCCCGGACAAATAATGCAGACGGTTGGCTATTAGCTCCTTTCCGGTTCCGCGTTCACCGATGATGAGCACCGGTTTATTGAGCGGCGCAAGGCGGGAGACCTGTTCCAGCACTTCCAGAAAACTGTTGGCTTCACCGAGTAAATTGTCTTTGTATCCAGGCATGATGAAATTAACCACTCCTTAGCGATATTCACCAGGTAAGCATAGTTGCGCGCTGCCTGAAAAGCAATCAGGCTCATAAAAATCAATAAGATAAAAGTTGGCACGGGTTTTGTATTATCTGTACAGCAGGGCATCGCCCGATTACAGAACTATGAGGATTCGATTATGGGTATTTTTTCTCGTTTTGCCGACATCGTGAACGCCAACATCAACTCGCTGCTTGAGAAAGCGGAAGATCCGCAGAAACTGGTACGCCTGATGATTCAGGAGATGGAAGACACGCTGGTTGAAGTGCGTTCTACCTCCGCCCGTGCGCTGGCGGAGAAAAAACAGCTTACGCGTCGTATTGAGCAGGCTACCGCTCAGCTGAACGAATGGCAGGAGAAAGCGGAGCTCGCGCTGCGAAAGGACAAAGAAGATCTGGCCCGTGCGGCGTTGATTGAAAAACAGAAGCTTGCAGAGCTGGTGGCGACTCTTGAGCATGAAGTGACGCTGGTGGATGACACGCTCAGCCGAATGAAGAAAGAGATCGGTGAGCTTGAAAACAAACTGAGCGAAACGCGGGCGCGTCAGCAGGCGCTGACTTTGCGTCACCAGGCGGCGAGCTCTTCCCGCGACGTGCGTCGTCAGCTGGACAGCGGCAAACTGGATGAGGCGATGGCGCGTTTTGAATCGTTTGAGCGTCGTATCGACCAGATGGAAGCGGAAGCCGAAAGCCACAGCATCGGCAAGCAGAAGTCGCTGGATCAACAGTTCGCCGATCTGAAAGCCGATGATGAAATCAGCGAGCAACTGGCGGCACTGAAAGCCAAAATGAAGCAAGATAACCAATAATAATGCCTGCGGCACCTGAGCGTGCCGCCTCGTAAGACAAGGAGTACACATGAGCGCGCTTTTTCTGGCTATTCCCCTGACTATTTTCGTGCTGTTCGTATTGCCGATATGGCTCTGGCTGCACTACAGCAACCGTTCTTCACGGGGCGAACTTTCCCAGGGTGAACAACAGCGTCTGGCACAGCTCTCAGAAGAGGCAAACAGAATGCGCGAACGCATTCAGGCGCTGGAAGCCATTCTCGATGCCGAACACCCAAACTGGAGGGATCGTTAATGTCTGGACTGAATCTGAACAAAAAGTTGTGGCGTATTCCGCAGCAGGGCATGGTGCGAGGCGTCTGTGCCGGGCTGGCCCATTATCTTGATGTCCCGGTAAAACTGGTCCGCGTGGTCACCGTGCTGTCGATCTTCTTCGGTCTGGCATTTATTACCCTGGTGGCGTACATCATTCTGTCGTTTGTTCTTGACCCGATGCCAGAAGGGGAACTGGCTGCGGAAGGTGCTCCCACCAGCAGCGATCTCCTCAATGCTGTGGATGAGCAACTCGCCGCCGGTGAGAAGCGGTTACGGGAAATGGAACGTTATGTCACATCCGATACCTTTACGCTGAGAAGTCGTTTCCGTCAGCTTTAAGAGAGAAAAGAGATGAAACAACACTGGCAACAGGCCGGTCAGAAGGTAAAACCCGGCCTGAAAATCGCAGGTAAGCTGGTCCTGATGACCGCGTTACGTTACGGTCCGGCTGGGGTAGCGGGGTGGGCGATTAAATCGGTTGCCCGCAAGCCGGTCAGAATGGTGCTGGCCGTGGCACTCGAACCGCTGTTGCAAAACGTTGCAAAACGGCTTTCACGCCGTTATTTCACCCGGTAATGCCCCCTCGCGTTGGCCTTTCTCTTTCGTGAGCAGGGCTGGCGACAGTTAACGCTATTTTCGCTTTTCCCCATTCTTTCTTTGCGGCAGCTCACAATACTGCGTTGAGCTGCTTTGCAATGCCCTTTTTCTGCCTCCCGGTCCGTTGACAGATATTTTCCATGGGAGTAGATTGCCATCTGTGGGACCGCTACCATGGAAAATAAAGTGAACGCAAAAATTAAAGAACTTATTAATCGTATTTACGGGGAAATGTTTTCTGATGCCCAGCTCAATGCGCTAATGGAAAATATCGGAAAGGCTGCTGCTGTTATTACGGAAACGCGTAAAACGGGTTGGGATGAAAATGATGTTGTGCTGATTACCTATGCCGATCAATTTTCGGCAGAAGGGGAGAAGGCACTTCCTGTTTTTACACGTTTTTATAATAAATGGCTTTCTGCTTCTTTTTCTCACGTCCATCTTTTACCTTTTTATCCATGGTCTTCGGACGACGGTTTTTCTGTCATTGATTATCATGAAGTTGCACCTGAAACAGGAACGTGGCGAGACGTTGCCGAATTAAAACAGTCAACCAGTTTGATGTTTGATTTTGTCTGTAACCACATGTCAGCCAAAAGCAAATGGTTTGCTAATTATCTTAAACAAACCCCAGGGTACGATGATTTCTTTATTGCTGTCGATCCTCAAACTGACCTCTCCGCCGTAACGCGTCCGCGCGCATTACCGCTTCTTACACCTTTCACGCTTCATGATGGCAGCGTACGCCACCTGTGGACCACCTTCAGTGACGACCAGGTCGATCTCAATTTCGCCTCGCCACAGGTGCTGATTGCGATGGTCGACGTGCTGCTGCATTACCTGATTGAAGGGGCGCGTTACATCCGGCTGGATGCCGTTGGGTTTATGTGGAAAACGCCCGGAACATGTTGCATCCACCTTGAACAAACGCATCTCCTCATTCAGCTCTTCCGCGCCATTACCGACGTCGTTGCACCTGGCACGGTGATCATCACGGAGACCAACGTTCCGCATCAAGACAATATCTCTTACTTTGGCAACGGTGAAAATGAAGCGCAGATGGTTTACCAGTTCTCGCTGCCTCCGCTGGTACTGCATGCGGTGCATAGTCAGGATGTTCGTGTTCTCAGTGAGTGGGCTGCGTCGCTAACGCTGCCCTCCACGAACACCACCTGGTTCAACTTCCTGGCCTCGCATGACGGGATTGGCCTTAATCCGTTACGGGGAATTTTACCCGAATCAGAGATCCTCTCCCTGGTTGAAAAACTTCAGCACGAAGGGGCGCTGGTTAACTGGAAAAATAACCCGGATGGTACCCGAAGTCCTTATGAAATTAACGTAACCTATCTGGATGCATTAAGTACGCTTGATTGTGATGATAATCAACGCGTGGCCCGCTTTATTCTGGCGCACGCCGTGCTGTTAAGTTTTCCGGGTGTGCCTGCGGTTTATATTCAAAGTATTCTGGGTTCGCGTAATGATTATGAAGGGGTTAAGCGCCTGGGATACAACCGTGCGATTAATCGAGAGAAATATGTTGCAGGCCAAATTGATGGCGCGTTGGAAAATAAAAACAGTTTGCGATGTCAGGTCTATTCCGCGTTAAGCCGGTTAATTGCGCTGCGTCGGGCAGAAAAAGCATTTCATCCTGACAGTGAAGCGTATTTTAGTGCACCGGATGACGCTATTTTAAAAATCACTCGCGTTGCGGCATTGGGTGAAAAGATAACCGCAATATTTAATTTCAGCGAACGTACACAAACGGTGCAATCCGATATTTCAGTTGGCAGGGATTTGATCGCCGGAAATGTTATTACCGATACAACGCTAACCCTTACTCCATGGCAGGTGTTGTGGATTAAAGAAAACTAAAAAAGGATCTTAAACATGAAAATGCCCCGAATTGTGCTGATCTCAGCACTGGTTTCGTGCGCCTTGTTATCAGGGTGCAAGGATGACAAACCCTCTGCTGTCACCATCGAGTTTATGCACTCGTCGGTTGAGCAGGAGCGTCAGGCGGTTATTACGGAACTGATCGAAAAATTCGAGAAAGAGAACCCCGGCATTACCGTAAAACAGGTGCCGGTAGAAGAAGATGCCTATAACACCAAAGTGATTACGCTGGCCAGAACCGGCGCGCTGCCCGAAGTGATTGAAGTCAGCCACGACTACGCGAAGGTGATGGACAAGGAACAACTGCTGGATCGCAAGGCGATCGGCGAAGCCATCAAGGCGGTCGGTGAAAACACCTTCTATGACGGCATCTTGCGCGTTGTTCGTACGGAAGACGGTTCTGCATGGACGGGGGTGCCGATCAGCGCCTGGTTGTCCGGTGTCTGGTACCACAAAGATGTGCTTGCCGCGGCGGGTATTGACGAGCCGCATAACTGGAAACAGTTGCTTAACGCCAGCCAGCGCCTGAACGACCCGGCCAGGAAACATTACGGCATTGCGCTGCCAACCGCGGAAAGCGTGATGACCGAGCAGGCATTCTCTCAGTTTGCACTTTCCGGTGGCGCGAACGTTTTTGATGCAAAAGGGAATATCAATATCGATACCCCTGAAATGGCGGGCGCTCTGGCGTTTTATAAAGCGCTGGCCGCGAACACCATGCCTGGCTCAAACGATGTCATGGAGATCAAAGATGCCTTCATGAACGGTTCTGCCCCCATGGCCGTTTACTCCACCTACATCCTGCCGGCGGTCTTTAAAGACGGAAACCCGGCCAACCTCGGCTTTGTTGTGCCAACAGAAAAGTCGTCTGCCGTCTACGGCATGGTCACCTCCCTGACGATCACCGCCGGTCAGACTGAAGACGAAACGAAAGCCGCAGAGAAGTTTGTCACCTGGATGGAACAGGCTCAACAGGCAACGGACTGGGTAATGATGTCGCCCGGCGCGGCATTGCCGGTGAACAAACTGGTCGTCGGCACCGATACCTGGAAAAAAAATGATGTGATTAAAGCCTTTGGGCAACTGCCTTACGAACTGATCGCGCAGTTCCCGAATGTCCAGGTGTTTGGCGCCGTGGGGGACAAAAACTTCACTCGCATGGGGGATGTGACGGGGTCCGGGATTATCAGTTCCATGGTGCATAACGTCACGGTGGGGCAACACGATCTCCGCGCGACGTTGAGCAGCAGCCAGAAGCAACTGACTGACCTGATGTCACAACGATAGGAGCGCTTTGCGGAAGGAAATTATGAAGACGTTGTTTTCTGGTCGTTCAGATATGCCTTTCGCCATGCTGCTGTTGGCCCCCAGCCTGATTTTGCTGGGGGGCCTGGTGGCCTGGCCGATGATTTCCAACATTGAAATCAGCTTTTTACGTTTGCCGCTTAACCCGCGCATCAGCGCCGTGTTTGTCGGGCTGGACAATTACATTCGCATTCTCAGTGATGCCGCTTTCTGGCATTCGCTGTGGATGACGTACTGGTACACCGCACTGGTTGTGATGGGGAGTACGGTGCTGGGGCTGGCCGTTGCCCTTTTCTTTAACCGCGAGTTTCGCCTGCGCAAAACAGCCCGTTCGCTGGTGATTTTGTCCTATGTCACCCCGTCCATATCACTGGTGTTTGCCTGGAAATACATGTTCAACAACGGCTACGGGATTGTGAACTATCTGGGCGTTGATCTGCTGCATCTGTATGACCAGGCGCCATTGTGGTTCGACAATCCAGGCAGCAGCTTTGTGCTGGTAGTGTTGTTCGCCATCTGGCGTTACTTCCCGTACGCGTTCATTTCGTTTCTCGCGATTTTACAGACCATTGATAAATCGCTGTATGAAGCTGCGGAAATGGACGGTGCCAATGCCTGGCAGCGTTTTCGTATCGTCACGCTGCCCGCGATTATGCCGGTGCTGGCGACGGTAGTGACGCTCCGCACTATCTGGATGTTCTACATGTTTGCGGATGTCTACCTGCTGACGACCAAGGTCGATATTTTGGGCGTCTATCTCTACAAAACGGCTTTCGCTTTCAATGATTTGGGTAAAGCAGCCGCGATCTCCGTCGTGCTGTTCGTGATCATCTTCGCGGTGATCCTGCTGACCAGAAAAAGGGTAAACCTCAATGGCAACAAATAAACGCGTACTGGGCCGTATTGGTTTTTATCTGGGGCTGCTGCTGTTTCTTGTCATCACACTGTTCCCGTTTTTCGTGATGTTGATGACGTCGTTCAAAAGCGCAAAAGAGGCGATATCCCTGCACCCGACTATATTGCCGCAGGAGTGGACGTTGCAGCATTACGTCGACATTTTCAACCCGCTGATTTTCCCGTTTGTGGACTACTTCAGAAACAGCATGGTGGTGTCATTGATCTCATCGGTGATTGCCGTATTTCTCGGTACGCTCGGGGCTTACGCCTTGTCCAAACTGCGTTTTAAAGGACGTGCGACGATCAATGCGAGCTTCTACACCGTCTACATGTTCTCCGGGATTTTGCTGGTCGTACCGTTGTTCAAAATCATCACCGCGCTCGGCATTTATGACACAGAACTGGCGCTGATCGTCACCATGGTGACCCAGACGTTGCCCACTGCCGTCTTCATGCTGCGCAGCTATTTCGACACCATTCCGGACGAAATAGAAGAGGCTGCGATGATGGATGGTCTGAATCGCCTGCAGATCATCTTTCGCATCACCGTGCCGCTGGCGATTTCCGGTCTCGTGTCGGTCTTTGTCTACTGCTTCATGGTGGCGTGGAACGACTATCTGTTTGCCTCCATTTTCCTCTCGAGTGCCAGCAATTTCACTCTGCCGGTCGGGCTGAACACCCTCTTTAGCACGCCAGATTATATCTGGGGTCGCATGATGGCGGCATCGCTGGTGACGGCACTTCCGGTGGTCATCATGTACGCATTATCAGAACGTTTTATTAAAAGTGGTTTGACCGCCGGCGGCGTTAAGGGCTGAGGCGGCCAGTATTTTTTCCCAGGAGCAAGTCATGAAAAAGTTAGTTGCAACGGCGCCTCGTGTGGCGGCGCTGGTGGAGTATGAAGATCGTCCGGTTGCTGTCCATGAAGTGAAAATTCGTGCCCGCTTTGGCGCACCGAAACACGGCACCGAAGTTGTGGATTTCCGCGCGGCAAGCCCGTTTATTGATGAAGAGTTCAACGCGGAGTGGCAGATGTTCACGCCGCGTGAAGCCGGTGCAGCCCGCGGGATCGAATTCGGTAAGTTCCAGCTGGGCAATATGATTGTTGGCGACATTATTGAATGTGGTGCTGACGTGACGGAATACCAGCCAGGCGACAGCGTCTGCTGCTATGGTCCGCTGCAGGAGACGGTCATTGTTAACGCGGTCAATAACTACAAGCTGCGTAAAATGCCGCAGGGCGCGTCCTGGAAAAACGCCGTTTGCTACGATCCGGCACAGTTCGCCATGAGCGGCGTGCGCGATGCCAACGTCCGGGTCGGGGATTTTGTGGTCGTGGTCGGGCTTGGGGCCATTGGCCAGATTGCGATCCAACTGGCGAAAAAAGCCGGCGCGTCAATTGTCATCGGTGTCGATCCTATCGCCCACCGTTGCGAGATTGCCCGCCGCCATGGGGCAGACCACTGCCTTAATCCAGTCGGTACGGACATCGGCCTGGAGATCAAAAAGCTGACCGGGAAGCAGGGCGCGGATGTGATCATCGAAACCAGCGGCTTTGCTGATGCACTGCAGTCTGCGCTGCGCGGACTCGCCTACGGCGGCACTATCTCCTACGTCGCCTTCGCGAAACCGTTCGCAGAAGGCTTCAACCTCGGTCGCGAAGCGCATTTCAATAACGCGAAGATCGTCTTTTCGCGCGCCTGCAGCGAACCCAATCCGGATTACCCGCGCTGGAACCGCAAACGTATTGAGGAGACCTGCTGGGAGCTGCTGATGAACGGTTATCTCAACTGCGAGGACCTGATCGACCCGGTTGTCACTTTTACCACCAGCGCTGAAAGCTACATGCAGTATGTCGATCAGCACCCTGAACTGAGCATCAAAATGGGCGTCACTTTTTAAGCTAAGGAGAGCACCAATGAAAATCGCAACCCAAAACCAGGCTTTTTTCCCAACCCCGATTCTGGAGAAGTTCCAGTACATCAAAGCGATGGGTTTTGATGGCTATGAAATTGACGGCAAACTGCTGGTAGAAAACCTTGATGAGGTAAAAGCCGCGATCAACGCCACTGGCCTGCCGGTGACGACAGCATGTGGGGGATACGATGGCTGGATTGGCGACTTCATTGAAGAGCGTCGGCTGAATGGGTTAACACAGATTGAACGTATTCTGGAGGCCCTGTCAGAGGTAGGGGGCAAGGGCATTATCGTGCCTGCAGCCTGGGGAATGTTTACCTTCCGCCTGCCACCGATGACCTCCCCACGCAGCCTCGAAGGCGACCGCAACGCGGTGAGTGCTTCGCTGCGCTGGCTGGATGAGGTGGCGGGGCGTACCGGAACGACGATTTACCTGGAACCCCTGAACCGCTATCAGGATCACATGATCAATACCCTGGCGGACGCGCGTCGTTATATCGAAGAGAACGCGCTGAAACACGTACAGATCATCGGCGATTTCTACCATATGAATATCGAAGAAGATTCACTGACGGAGGCGCTGCATCGCAACCGCGATCTGCTTGGTCACGTCCATATTGCCGATAATCATCGTTATCAGCCGGGAAGCGGTAGCCTCGATTTTGCCAGCCTGTTCGATCAGCTGCGCGCGGATAATTACCAGGGCTATGTGGTGTATGAGTGCCGTGTTCGTGCCGACGACCCGGCTCAGGCGTACCAGGACTCTCTCACTTATTTGCGTGAATGCTAAGGATGACGAGCGTGATGAGTCCCTCTACACCTTCGTGCCTGCGCGTCGCCATTATTGGCGCCGGGCAGGTCGCGGAAAAAGTGCATGCCTCGTATTACGCCACACGCAGTGATGTTCAGATGGTGGCTGTGATGGATAGCCACCCTGAACAGGCACAGGCGTTTGCGGAACGTCATGCCATCCCCTCTGCCTGGCAGGATGTGCGGGAGATGCTTAAAGCGGTTAAGCCGGATGTGGTGAGCGTCTGTTCGCCTAACCGGTTTCACTTTGAACACGTGATGGCAGCGCTGGAAGCCGGCTGCCATGTGATGTGCGAGAAACCGCCAGCCATGACGCCACAAGAGGCCGACCAGATGCGCATCGCTGCGCGTAAGGCGGGAAAAGTACTGGCGTATGATTTTCACCATCGTTTCGCACTGGATACGCAACAGGTGCGTGAGGCCGTGATGAACGGCGCATTGGGTGAAATTTATTTCACCACGGCGCAGGCGCTGCGGCGCTGTGGGGTGCCGGGCTGGGGCGTCTTTACCAACAAATCGTTACAGGGCGGTGGACCGCTGATTGATATTGGTATCCATATGCTGGATGCCGCGATGTACGTGCTGGGGTTCCCGGCGGTTAAACGGGTGACGGCGCACAGCTTTCAAAGGCTGGGAAACCGCAAAAGCAGCGGCCAGTTTGGCACGTGGGATCCCGCTCAGTTTACCGTTGAAGATGCCCTGTTCGGCACCATTGAATTTTGCAACGGCGGCATTCTGCGTCTGGACACCTCGTTTGCGCTGAATATCCGTGAGCAATCGATCATGAACGTCACATTCTGCGGTGAAAAGGCAGGGGCCACGCTTTTCCCGGCCCACATTTATCACGACGACGCTGGTGTTTTACATACCCTCACGCAGCGAGAAGAGGCGGACGATCGGCGCCATTTACGCAGTATGGATGCCTTTGTCCGTCATGTGCTGGGGGAACCCGTAACGATCGCCGATGCAGAACAGGGGCTGGTTATCCAGCAGCTTGTCGCCGCGCTGTATGAGTCGGCAGAAACAGGGGAAAGCGTCTCATTATGCTAAACGTCTCTGTCTTAACCGATCCGGGCTTTTGTCCCCACAGCCTGAATAAATACGCCTCCATCATGGCCTGCGGTAATGGCTACATGGGGATCCGGGCGACGCATGAAGAAGAGTACACCCGGCAAACCAGAGGCATGTATCTTGCCGGGCTTTATCATCAGGCGGGTCCTCACGAGACCACGGAACTGATCAACCTGCCAGATATCACCGGTATGGATATTGAACTGGATGGGGTGAATTTTACGCTGCTTTCAGGCGAGATCCTCGCGTGGCAACGCGAGCTGGTGTTTGCCAATGGCGAACTCCGGCGCAGCGTCGTCTGGCGCTCGCCCAACGGAAAACGCTACCGTCTGGAGAGCCGCCGTTTCGTCTCGCTGGATCAGTTGCCGTTAGCGGCGATGCAATTCTCGATTACGCCGCTTGATGCCGACTCGCAGGTCGTGCTGAACACCGGCATTGATGCGACGCAAACCAACAGCGGAAGACAGCATCTGGATGAAGTGTCGGTCAGAGTGTTTGACCAGCATTACCTGCAGGGTGTCTATGAAACGCAGGACCGGGGCTCTGAGGTTGTCATCTCGGCGTTTTGTCAGCTGTCTGCTAACAGCGATAGCTGCTTCACCGCAAAAAATCGTCGGTTGCTGGCGCACTATTCACTGATGGTGGCTCAGGGTGACACTGTCACGCTGGATAAACTTGTCTGGGTTGCTCACCGCAGCGATAAAGCCCTGTCGCAGGCGTCGTTTGCACGCAGCGCGCTGGCGGATCTCAAAGTGTGTGCGGCGAGGGGTTATGCCGCGCTGCTGGAAAGCTCTGCGTGTGTCTGGGAAGAGGTCTGGCGCGACGCCCGGGTAGAGGTGGACTCGACGGAAGGTCAGGATCAGATGGCGCTGGACTACGCCGTCTGGCATCTGACCGCCATGACCCCGGCCCATGATGAGCGAAGCAGCATTGCCGCAAAAGGGTTGACGGGAGAGGGGTATAAAGGCCACGTCTTCTGGGATACGGAAATTTTCCTGCTGCCTTTCCATCTTTTTACCCGTCCGCAGGTCGCCCGGAGCCTGCTGCGCTATCGCTGGCTTAACCTGGCCGGCGCCCGGGAAAAAGCCCGTCGCAACGGCTGGCCGGGCGCGCTGTTCCCCTGGGAGAGTGCGGCAAGTGGTCAGGAAGAGACGCCGGAGTTTGCCGCCATCAACATCCGAACGGGCACGCGCCAGAAGGTGGCCTCCGCGCTGGCTGAACACCATATCGTGGCGGACATTGCCTGGGCCGTGGTCGCCTACTGGCAGGCGACGCAGGATGATGCCTTTATGCGCAAAGAAGGTCTGACGTTGCTGATGGAAACCGCCGCGTTCTGGATGGGGCGCGCAACGGAAGTCAATGATCGTCTGGAAATCCATGACGTGATTGGACCGGACGAATACACGGAACATGTGAACAATAACGCCTACACCAACTATCTGGCCTGGAACAACGTTGCCAGTGCATGTCGGTTTATGGCGATGTTTGAGCGTGAAGATGGGCGTTTTACGGAGAATGCCACCCGGTTCCTGGCGAGATTATGGTTACCGGAAGCCGATGCAGACGGAGTGATCCCACAGGATGATACCTTCATGGCGAAACCGGCTATTGATTTGAGCCGTTATAAAGCGAAAGCGGGGAAGCAGACCATTCTGCTCGATTACTCCCGTGCGGAAGTGAATGAGATGCAGATCCTTAAGCAGGCCGATGTTGTGATGCTTAACTACCTGTTGCCCGAACGGTTTACGCCGCAGCAATGTGCCGCCAACCTGGCGTTCTACGAGCCCCGTACGATCCATGACTCTTCGCTGAGCAAGGCCATTCACGGCATTGTGACGGCCCGTTGCGGCGATACGGAAGGGGCCTATGCTTTCTGGCGTGCTGGTGTCGCCATTGACCTGGGGGACGATCCCCACAGCAGCGACGACGGCATTCATGCTGCCGCCACCGGCGCGATCTGGTCCGGCGTGATTCAGGGATTTGCCGGTATGCAGATTGTAGAAGGGGAACTGCATCTTGCGCCGAAGCTGCCCGCTCACTGGCGCAAACTTGCATTTCCGCTGCGCTGGCGGAACGCGCGCATGCGCTTTGCCTTTGAAAAAGACGTGCTAACAATCGATACCACCGCACCCGTCACGTTAACCCTCTGGGGAAAAACGTTGTGCGTCACGGAGCGGCAGGCACTGTCCTTAAGGGATTTTCTTACGCCTGATAATGGGACCGCTACCACGGAGGCCAGCCATGAAGCCTGAAGCTGTTGTTTTCGATCTTGACGGCGTCATCACCGATACCGCGCATCTGCACTTCCTCGCCTGGCGCGCGGTAGCGCAGGAGATTGGCATTGCCATCGACGAGGTGTTTAACGAGGAGTTGAAGGGAATTAGCCGCATGGAATCCCTGCAGCGGATCCTGCGACACGGTTCAAAAGAGGGGGCATTCGACGATAAACAGTGCCTGGCGCTGGCGGGTAAGAAAAATGCGCTCTACGTCGCGTCTCTGGCGTCGTTGACCGAGGCGTCGCTGCTGCCGGGCATCCGCGAGGTGCTGGCGGAGATACGTGCGGCGAAGGTCAAAATTGGGCTCGCCTCCGTTTCCCTGAATGCGCCCCGCATACTGACGGCGCTCGGCATTGAGGACGCCTTTGATTTTTGTGCCGATGCCTCCCTCATTGTCTGTTCGAAACCTGACCCGGAGATCTTCCTCGCCGCCTGCGCTGGTCTGGGGGTTTGTCCTGAATCGGCCATCGGTATTGAAGATGCCCCCGCAGGCGTTGAGGCGATCAACGCTGCGGGAATGCTATCGGTTGGGATTGGATCGGGCCTGCACCATGCGGGATTACAACTTCATTCAACGCGGGAACTGACCTGGAAATGCCTGACCGATTTCTGGGCATCCCGGACGTATTGATAAGGAATTAATGATGGCGCAATTGTCTCTGAAACATATCCAGAAAATCTATGATAACCAGGTTCATGTGGTAAAGGATTTCAATCTCGACATAGAGGACAAAGAGTTTATCGTTTTCGTCGGTCCGTCAGGTTGCGGCAAGTCGACAACGCTGCGCATGATTGCGGGGCTGGAAGAGATCTCCGCAGGGGAACTGGTAATTGATGGCGTTTGCATGAACGACGTGCCGGCCAAATCCCGCGATATTGCCATGGTTTTCCAGAACTATGCGCTGTATCCGCATATGACGGTCTACGACAACATGGCGTTTGGCCTGAAAATGCAAAAAATCGCCCCGGCGATCATTGAGGAACGGGTTAACTGGGCGGCTCAGATTTTGGGTTTGCGTGAATATCTGAAGCGTAAACCCGGCGCATTGTCGGGGGGACAGCGCCAGCGCGTGGCGTTAGGCAGGGCGATTGTGCGTGAAGCGGGTGTCTTCCTGATGGATGAGCCGTTATCCAACCTCGATGCCAAGCTTCGCGTGCAGATGCGAGCGGAAATCAGCAAGCTGCATCAAAAGCTCAACACCACGATGATTTACGTGACCCACGATCAGACGGAAGCGATGACGATGGCCACCCGCATCGTCATCCTGAAGGACGGCATTATTCAGCAGGTGGGGGCTCCAAAGCAGGTTTATAACGAACCGGCGAATATGTTTGTTGCGGGTTTCATTGGCTCGCCTGCCATGAATTTTATTCGCGGCGCGTTAGACGATCGTTATTTCGTCACGGAAACCCTGCGCCTGGAAATCCCACAGGAGATACTTGCGGCTCTGAATAACGCGGGGTATCAGCGTAAAGCGGTGGTGTTTGGCATCCGCCCGGAAGATATCCTGACCCTGCAGAACCGTGATGATGACATTGCGGCGAAAGTCAGCGTCGCTGAACTCACTGGCGCGGAATTTATGCTCTATGCCACCGTCGGCGGACATGAGCTGGTTGTCCGCGCAGGAGCCGCGAATGATTATGCCGCAGGGGATAATATCGGTATTCAGTTCGATATGAATAAGTGCCATTTCTTCGACGCGGAAACCGAAGCGGCTATCAGATAAAAAAGTGTTTGCCGGAAATTCACGTTTCCGGTTTTTTTGTTTGTTAATTATAAAGGGAATATTACATGAGTACTCTACTAAGAAGTGCTGCGCTCGTTCTGTGCGCAGGGGTTAGCTGTGCGCAGGCAACTGAAAAAGCGACGCAGTGGGAATTTAATATTGGCGCGATGTATGAAATTGAAAACGTCGAAGGGCAGGGCGAGGATAAAGACGGCTTATATGAACCGTCCGTTTGGTTTAATGCCACCTGGGACGCATGGACAATTTCGCTGGCCATGTATCAGGAGGGGCCGGTTGATTACAGCAGTATGACCCGCGGCACCTATTTTGATCGTCCGGAATTTGAATTACGTTATCGCTTTATCGGAACCGATGATTTTACCCTCGGCCTGACCGGTGGTTTCCGTAATTACGGCTACCACTTCAAAGATGAGCACGGGGCGAAAGACGGTAGCGCGAATATGCAGCGCTATAAAATCCAGCCTGACTGGGATATTAAATTAACCGACGACTGGCGTTTTGGCGGCTGGTTTGCCATGTATCAGTTTGCCAACGATCTGGAAAAAACCGGCTATGCTGACAGCCGCGTCGAAACAGAAACCGGCTTTACCTGGACCCTTAACGAAACCTTTGCGGCAAAAGTGAATTACTATTTAGAGCGTGGTTTTAATATGGATGGTTCTCGTAATAACGGCGAATTTTCCACGCAGGAAATTCGTGCCTATCTGCCCATTTCATTAGGCCAGACCACGCTCACGCCGTATACCCGCCTGGGGCTCGATCGCTGGTCAAACTGGGACTGGCAGGACGATCCCGAGCGTGAAGGGCATGATTTCAACCGACTCGGTATGCTCTACGCGTATGACTTTAATAATGGTTTGTCCATGACGCTGGAATACGCTTATGAGTGGGAAAACCACGATGAGGGCGAAAGCGACCGCTTCCACTATGCGGGGGTTGGCGTAAACTACGCGTTCTGACCGATGTCACCAGGGGCTGTCAGCCCCTGGTGTTAGCGCAGGGAGGCGGCCAGCAAAAAATGCGTATCGACAAGCACTTTCTGTGGAGCAGGATGACCGGCAATTCGCCTGAAGAGAAGGTCGCAGCTCTCTTCACCCAGTTTGCGGGTGGGAATATCAAAGCCACCAGGCGCGGGGGTTAAAATAAGCGACAGCATTGGGTCACTGTATCCGGCTATCACCACCTGCTCCGGGATCATCAGGTTTAACTCATCCGCCGCGCGATAGAGGCTCAGTAATTTCATACTGTCAGTGGCGAATACGGCATCAGGTGGCGTGGGTGAGGACAACAGTTTAAGCGCCGCCGTTAGCGCGCTCTCATGGGTATAACCGCCATCCATAATCCAGTCCGGGTTAAGCGCAATATTGTGCTTCTCCAGGCTAGCTTTATACCCTGCAAGGCGATCAATCGACACGTGATAATCAAGTGGCGCATGCAAACAGGCAATGTTGCGGCGACCATTCTTAATAAACGCTTCCGTCAGCGTGGCGCTGTCATGAAAATTATCCGTATCAACGGAATAGATATTCTGATAATCCCCTTCCACTTTGCCAATCACCACAACCGGGACGCCATAGGCATCCAGCGTGGTAAAAAAGGATTCATTAGCGGGTGAGCTCAGCATAATGATCCCTTTGATCATCTTCTGTTTTATTTTATTCACGCATTTCAACAGGTCGTCTTCACTGCTTTTTGACGTTTGCAAAATGACGTCAAAACCTTCTTCTTCCGCTTTTGCCGTAATCGCGTGAAGGATATCGGAGAAAAAAGGGTTACCGGCGGTGGTTTTGGTTGAGCGGGTAGAAATAACCATAATGGCGTCGAAACCAGAAGAGGTCAGGGCACGGGCCAGTTTATTGGGCTGATAATTTAATTCGTCAATCGCCTTCAGCACTTTGTCCCGCGCTTCGGGAGAAATATTGGTTTGTTTATTCAGAACGCGGGAAACGGTTGATTTCGATACGCCCGCAACCCGTGCGATATCATAGATGGTGGGTGACATACACCTTACTCACTCAGGACTGACAGCAATACCGTTCATCTTACTGGAGAGAAAACGGCAATAGCAATAAATAAGAATTGATAATCAACGATCTGCCCCCATCTATTGTATTCTGAAGCAAGGTATTTATGGCTTCCGGGCAACGAAGGATGGCGATGAAGCGACTAAAAAATGAACTCAATTCACTGGTCAACCGCGGCGTTGACCGTCATCTGCGTCTGGCGGTGACCGGGCTAAGCCGCAGCGGTAAGACGGCGTTTATCACCGCGATGGTAAACCAACTCCTGAATCTGCACGCTGGCGCGCGCCTGCCGTTGCTTGGCGCGGTTCGGGAAGAGCGTCTGCTGGGCGTTAAGCGTGTTCCGCAACGCGATTTTGGTATTCCCCGGTTTACCTATGACGAAGGGCTGGCGCAGCTCTACGGCGATCCGCCCAGCTGGCCGACGCCGACACGAGGAGTCAGTGAAATTCGCCTTGCGCTGCGTTTCCGCTCGAATGAATCCCTGATGCGCCACTTTAAGGACACCTCAACGCTGTACCTCGAAATCGTCGATTACCCCGGCGAATGGCTGCTCGACTTGCCGATGCTGGCGCAGGATTACCTCACCTGGTCCCGGCAGATGACGGGGCTGTTGCAGGGGCAACGTGCAGAGTGGTCGTCGACGTGGCGACAGCTGTGCGAAGGTCTGGATCCGCTGGCACCAGCAGATGAAAACCGTCTGGCGGCTATTGCTGAGGCCTGGACAGCGTATCTGCATCAGTGTAAGCAGGAAGGTCTGCATTTCATCCAGCCAGGGCGGTTTGTCCTGCCGGGGGATTTAGCGGGGGCACCCGCGCTGCAGTTCTTCCCATGGCCGGATGTGGACGGTACTGGAGAGGCGAAGCTGGCGCAGGCCGACAAGCACACCAATGCAGGTATGCTGCGGGAACGTTACAATTACTACTGTGAAAAAGTGGTCAAGGGTTTCTATAAAAACCATTTTTTACGCTTCGACCGTCAGATCGTGCTGGTGGATTGTCTGCAGCCGCTTAACAGTGGGCCGCAGGCCTTCAACGATATGCGCCTCGCGCTGACGCAGCTGATGCAAAGTTTTCACTACGGCCAACGGACGTTATTTCGCCGTCTGTTCTCACCGGTGATCGATAAGCTGCTGTTTGCGGCGACTAAAGCCGATCACGTGACGGTCGATCAGCATGCCAATATGGTATCGCTGCTGCAGCAACTGGTGCAGGATGCCTGGCAAAACGCCGCGTTTGAAGGTATCAGCATGGATTGCCTGGGGCTTGCGTCCGTGCAGGCGACGCAAAGCGGGTTGATTGACCTCAATGGCGAGAAAATTCCGGCCTTACGCGGCAATCGCCTCAGCGACGGCGAACCGCTTACTGTCTATCCGGGCGAAGTGCCCTCGCGCCTGCCGGGCCAGGCCTTCTGGCAGAGCCAGGGCTTCCAGTTTGAAGCCTTCCGCCCTCAGGCCATGAGCGTCGACACCCCGTTGCCCCACATCCGTCTGGATGCGGCGCTGGAGTTTTTGATTGGAGATAAATTGCGATGACGGAACCGTTAAAACCGCGCATAGACTTTACCGGAACGCTTGAGCAGGCGCAGCAGGAGGCGTTTAAAACGGCGCAGACGTTCAGCGGTGCGCAGGCAGATAATTTTTCCCCGGCGCTCGCGGAGGAGCCGGGCGTTGAGGAAGGACCTGCGGAGGCGGCCGTGGAAGCCGCGTTGCGTCCGAAACGCAGCCTGTGGCGTAAAATGGTGACTGCGGGTCTGACGCTGTTTGGCGTAAGCGTGATCGGGCAGGGTGTACAGTGGACGATGAATGCCTGGCAAACCCAGGATTGGGTTGCGCTCGGCGGATGTGCCGCGGGCGCGCTGATTGTCGGGGCGGGCGTTGGATCGGTTGCCACCGAGTGGCGTCGGCTCTGGCGTCTGCGACAGCGCGCGCACGAGCGTGATGAGGCCCGGGATCTGCTGCACAGTCACGGCACCGGTAAAGGCCGCGTGTTCTGTGAAAAGCTGGCCAGCCAGGCTGGAATCGATCAGTCGCACCCGGCACTCCAGCGCTGGTATGCCGCCATTCACGAAACCCAGAACGATCGGGAAGTGGTGACGCTCTACTCCCATATGGTTCAGCCGGTGCTGGACGCTCAGGCGCGGCGTGAAATCAGCCGCTCTGCGGCGGAATCCACGCTGATGATTGCCGTCAGCCCGCTGGCGCTGGTTGATATGGCTTTTATCGCCTGGCGTAACCTGCGCCTGATCAACCGTATCGCAAACCTTTACGGCATAGAACTGGGTTACTACAGTCGGATCAGACTGTTTAAGCTGGTCCTGCTCAATATCGCCTTTGCCGGGGCGAGTGAACTGGTCCGCGAAGTGGGCATGGACTGGATGTCGCAGGATCTTGCAGCGCGTCTTTCAGCTCGCGCAGCCCAGGGCATCGGCGCAGGCCTCCTGACGGCACGCCTGGGTATTAAAGCGATGGAAGTCTGCCGTCCACTCCCGTGGATTGACGGCGATAAGCCCCGGCTGGGCGATTTCAGGCGTGAGTTGATCGGTCAGCTCAAAGAGACGCTCAATAAAAAACCGGCTCCGTGAGGTTTTGTTCACTAAGCGTGCGGGCTGTCAATATTTCTTGACAGCCATCTTCCGGTTCACCGTGTTCTGACATATCATTTTAATGTTATTGGCTTAAAACGGTGAATTTCCCATGCGTCTTGAAGTCTTCTGTGAAGACCGTCTCGGTCTGACCCGCGAATTACTCGATCTTCTTGTTTTACGTAGCATTGATTTACGTGGCATTGAGATCGATCCTGTCGGGCGAATTTACCTCAATTTTGCCGAAATTGAATTTAATACATTCAGCAGTCTGATGGCTGAAATCCGCCGTATCGCTGGCGTTACGGATGTACGCACCATTCCCTGGATGCCATCCGAGCGTGAGCACCTTGCACTGAGCGCGCTACTGGAAGCGATGCCGGAGCCGTTCCTCTCCCTGGATTTAAAAAGTAAAGTTGAGCGAGTAAACCACGCGAGCTGCCAGCTTTTCGCCCAGAGCCAGGAGAAGCTCAGCAATCATAACGCCGCACAGCTGATCCCCGGCTTCAACTTCCAGCGCTGGCTGGACAGTAATCCGCAGAACACGCACAGCGAGCATGTGGTGATTAACGGGCAGAACTTCCTGATGGAGATCACGCCGGTTTACCTGAAAGGGGAAGGGAATGCACGTGTGTTAACCGGAGCGGTGATCATGCTGCGATCGACGTTACGCATGGGCCGTCAGCTGCAAAACCTCTCCAGTCAGGATGTCGGCGCCTTCAGCCAGATTATTGCCGTCAGCCCGAAAATGCGCCATGTGGTTGACCAGGCGCGTAAGCTCGCAAGCCTGACCGCACCGCTGCTGATTACCGGCGATACCGGTACCGGGAAAGATCTGCTGGCGCACGCTGTGCACCTGGCGAGCCCGCGTGCGGCAAAACCGTATCTGGCGTTGAACTGTGCCTCTATCCCGGAAGATGCCGTTGAAAGCGAGCTGTTTGGTCACGCGCCGGAGGGCAAGAAAGGGTTCTTCGAGCAGGCTAACGGTGGCTCCGTGCTGCTGGACGAGATTGGTGAGATGTCGCCTCGTATGCAGGCTAAGCTGCTGCGTTTCCTGAACGACGGCACGTTCCGCCGCGTCGGTGAGGATCACGAAGTACATGTGGATGTGCGCGTCATCTGTGCCACCCAGAAAAACCTGGTCGAACTGGTGCAAAAAGGGATCTTCCGCGAAGATCTCTATTACCGTCTCAATGTCCTGACGCTGAATATTCCCCCGCTGCGCGATTGTCCGCAGGACATCATGCCGTTGACCGAGCTGTTTGTGGCCCGTTTCGCCGACGAGCAGGGGGTTCCGCGGCCTAAGCTCTCTTCCGACCTCGGTACGGTGTTGATGCGCTACGGCTGGCCGGGAAATATTCGTCAGCTCAAAAACGCTGTTTATCGGGCGCTGACGCAGCTGGAAGGCTATGAACTGCGACCGCAGGATATCCTGCTGCCGGATTACGACGCCGGAACGGTGTCAGTGGGTGAAGAGGCAATGGAAGGCTCACTGGATGAAATTACCAGCCGCTTTGAACGTTCGGTATTGACGCAGCTTTATCGCAGTTATCCCAGCACTCGCAAGCTGGCAAAACGTCTTGGTGTCTCGCACACCGCGATTGCGAATAAGCTCCGTGAGTACGGTTTAAATCACAAAAAGGGTGACGAATAACGAAAAGCCTCTGTAGAGAGGCTTTTTTACTATCCGCTTATTCCTTCGCCAGAGGCGCGGTCACGATTTCGGTTTTTGTCTCGCCCTGAATCGACGCAATCCTGCTTTCAACCTCTTTCACCTGCTGCGGGCTGTGAAGCAGGGTATAGGTCAGATCAAACTGCGCGCTGGCGCCAGGCTGCAGCTGCTTAACCCGCTTCTGCTCGCGTTCAATGGTGACGGGGTAGGCGTAGCTGGTCCCCGGCTCAATCCCCGTGACGTAACCCTGTTTCAGCGTATCGGTATTTTTCCATAAGGTCAGTACGGGGAGTTGGCGGGTATCAAACTGTATTGACGCGCCTTTATCTCCGGCTTTATTGACCACGGCCGCGAGCGTTTCATGGTTATTATCCGCAAGTGGTTTGATGTTAAAGACCATCTCATCAAAGTCTTTTGTCGGCCCTGCATAGGTTTGCCAGTTGTTAACACCCGCTTTGGCGTAGTCATTGAATGGGCTCACGCTGGCTGCCGGGGCAAGGAAACGTGCGCCTTCCTCGAGGACAGGCGTACCGAAGTTGCTGTGATAGATGATCTGATAGTCGTGAGGATAATCTGCATGGTTGGTCAACACATCGTGCAGGCTGAACTGGTTGGTGCCCGGCACGTAACGCAGTTCGGTCAGGGTTTGCAGATCCGCTTTTTTAAAAGTGCTCTCTTTGATCAATCCCCTGACGCGGATTTCATGCGGTGCAGCATCCGCGACTTCCACCTCAACCTGGGATGCTGGCGTATTTCCTGCCTTGCCGTGCAACGTATAAATCTGACCGTCGGCCGTCACCGGATGGCCTGTCCACTCATAGCCACAGCGGACCATCATCTCATTGAATCCTTCCAGCCAGCCGAGACCGTTACGACTTTCAAGATTGATATAAGCCGGGTTCACCACCTCTTTGACGGGTGAGTTCCACCCCAGTCGGGTGCCAAAGCCTTCAACATGCAGAAGATTCATGCCACGCGTCGGGCTTAAGGCAATGGTCAGGCCATCTTTGCTGCGAATAATGATGACTTTACTGCCTTCCTGCTTACCGCCATGCAAGACTTTTTGCTCAATGCTGAACGTTTGACTTTTAACGTTCAGCTCATTACTGGAAATCTTCCAGTTTCCTTTTTCTATGCTGCTTTCAGCGCTTGTCAGCACCCAGGTTTTCGCCGCGGCATGACCTGAAACCAGTACCGCAAGAAGCGTTAAAGCCAGTTTTATCTTCATGTTTATCCCTTTTTGCTGAAACGATTATTTGATTTCGTAAGCAAATCTAATGTTTTGCCGAAAAGGGAAATGTGATGTGTCTCACTGCGCAATAAAAGGTGATAACTGAACAAGTTTTGTGTAGGAGAAATCACAAAAAGATGAATGTACAAAATATAATTGCGCTAAAAATGTGAAGTATGACCAGATTAGCTTTAACGATTCAGCTGAAAATAAATAAAAAACCCCGCCGTGGCGAGGTTGAGAATACGTTGTATAGAATACTAAGGACTTATTATGCTTTCAGCACGTCCAGCGCGGCAGTGTAATCCGGCTCGGTGGTGATTTCGTTAACCAGTTCGCTAAAGACAACAGTGTCGTTTTCATCAAGAACCAGTACAGCACGTGCAGCCAGACCTTTCAGTGGGCCTTCCGCGATGCTGACGCCGTAGTTCTCCAGGAAATCCGCGCTGCGCAGCGTGGAGAGGGTAATGACGTTGCTCAGACCTTCAGCACCGCAGAAACGAGACTGGGCAAACGGCAGGTCTGCGGAAATGCACAGCACAACGGTGTTGTCCATTTCAGTCGCCAGCTGGTTGAATTTACGCACGGATGCGGCACAGACGCCGGTATCAATGCTTGGGAAAATGTTCAGCACTTTGCGTTTACCCGCAAACTGAGCCAGTGTGACGTCAGACAGATCTTTAGCCACCAGAGTAAAAGCCTTTGCTTTGCTGCCAGCCTGCGGAATGGAACCTGCTACAGCAACCGGGTTGCCCTGGAAATGAACGAGTTGTGACATAGATATCTTCCTGTTTACATATAGTTAACGTCGGGGCTAGTGTATGCCATCAGCGGATAACACGGCAAACCAATTTTTTCGCCTTTACGGGCCGCAAGGAGTCAGTGATGAGAAGCGTTAAGGTCTATGAAGAAGCCTGGCCATTGCATACCCCGTTTGTAATTTCACGCGGCAGTAGAAGTGAAGCCAGCGTGGTGGTGGTTGAAATTGAAGCAGAGGGGGTTAAAGGTGTCGGGGAATGTACGCCTTACCCGCGCTATGGGGAAAGTCTGGCATCCGTGATGGCACAGATCATGACCCTGGTCCCTGATCTGCAAAAAGGGCTAACGCGTGAGGCATTACAGGCGCGTTTACCCGCCGGTGCGGCGCGCAACGCCATTGATTGTGCGCTATGGAACCTCGAAGCCGCAACGCGGCAAAAATCGCTGCCGTCTTTGCTGGGTGTAGCATTGCCGACATCCGTCATTACCGCGCAAACGGTGGTGATTGGTGAGCCGGAACAGATGGCAGCCAGCGCAAAAGCCCTTTTTGACGCCGGGGCCACGCTGTTAAAAGTGAAGCTCGACGATCGTCTGATTAGCGAGCGAATGGTCGCCATTCGTTCGGCGGTTCCCGCAGCCACGCTGATTGTTGATGCCAACGAGTCATGGCATCCCGAAGGGCTTGCCGCACGATGCCAGCTGTTGGCTGACCTGGGCGTGGCCATGCTGGAGCAACCACTGCCGGCGAAGGATGATGCCGCACTGAAGAATTTTATTCATCCGCTGCCAGTTTGTGCGGATGAAAGCTGCCATACCCGTGAGAATTTGCGCGAACTTGAAGGCCGCTACGACATGGTCAACATTAAGCTCGACAAGACTGGTGGGCTGACAGAAGCGCTGGCACTGGCGGCAGAAGCCCGGGCGCAGGGCTTCGGATTGATGCTTGGCTGTATGCTCTGCACCTCCCGGGCGATTAGCGCGGCGCTGCCGCTGGCCACGCAGGTGCGTTTTGCCGATCTGGATGGCCCGACATGGCTCGCCGTTGACGTCTCACCAGCGCTCCATTTTACCAGCGGCGTGCTTCATCTCTGAGGCTGCCAGCACAGCAGTTGCATCATGGCTTTCAGGTATTTTTCGCTGGCTTCGTCGGAGGAGATCGCCGGGAATTCTGCGGTGATGCAGGGCAAGCTCAAATCAGCGCACCAGCTACCGAATGAACCGGGTGTTTCATAGCCCACGCTGGAGACGAGTGGCAGGGCGAACGCCTGTGCCAGCCACTCGCCCAGGCTGGAGTGGCGCGGATCTTCAATACAGGCCAGCGGATCGTGAAAGGAGACAACCCAGGCGGGTTGGATCTTATGGATAAGCTGGCACAACGCTTGCGTTTCTGGCTCCGAGCCCGGTTTGTCCCCCGTCAGTAACACCACATCACGCTCCTCGGCGGTACTGTTCCAGCGATAAACGGTTTCCCCGGCGCGCCAGTTTGCCGCCGGGAAATTACGGTTCAGGTCGACGCCCCTCGCATTCGCCCGCAATCCAAGCTGGCAGCCATCGGGGTTCACGGCAAGGATCACGTGATGACGTCGTAAAGAAGGGGTCAGCGTTCGCAGTGCACATGAGAGCGTGACGATGGATGAGTTCTCATCCCCGTGCGTGCCGGCAATGATCAATCCGCTGTCGCGATCGGCATTGGGGGCCGGGAACCAGATCAGCGATGCGCCTAAGAATGAGCGGCCATATTGCTCTGCGCCCGGCGGAAAGGCGCCGCGTTCCGCTCGTGGTCGGGTGGTTGCCATACGAAATCCTGATAAAGAAGTCTCTACTGGCAGTGTTGTGCAAAACCCGCGGTTAATCAAATAGTTTCCGCAACGGTTGAGAATTGCCTTAAATCACTATTCCTGACGAAGGTATTTGCATTTCTTATTGTCGAAACAAATAATTACGCATCTGCTTGTTACCTGCCTTTATTAAAGGGGATCTTATGAAGCATCCTGTTTCGCGTCTTTTCACCGCACTGTGCCTGTGCGGACTTTCTACACTCTCGTACGCTGCTGATGTGCCACAGGGCACGGTACTGGCGCAAAAACAGGAGCTGGTCAGACACATTAAAGACGAACCGGCTTCGCTCGATCCGGCAAAAGCGGTTGGGTTGCCAGAGATTCAGGTGATTCGCGATCTGTTCGAAGGGCTGGTGAATCAGAACGAGAAAGGGGAACTGACCCCGGGCGTGGCGACGCGCTGGCAGAGCAACGATAACCGTATCTGGACGTTTACCTTGCGCGATAATGCGAAATGGTCTGACGGTTCGCCTGTCACCGCACAGGATTTTGTCTACAGCTGGCAGCGTCTGGTCGATCCAAAAACAACTTCTCCGTTTGCCTGGTTTGCGGCCCTGGCGGGGATCAGCAACGCACAGGCGATAATTGACGGCAAAGCGGCGCCTGATACCCTGGGCGTGACGGCGGTGGATGCCCGAACGTTACGCGTTCAGCTGGATAAACCGCTGCCGTGGTTTAGCAACCTGACAGCAAACTTTGCCTTCTACCCGGTGCAAAAAGCGAATGTTGAAAGTGGTAAAGAGTGGACGCGCCCGGGCGCGCTGGTCGGGAATGGCGCATACGTCCTGAACGATCGCGTGGTGAATGAAAAATTGGTTGTCGTGCCGAATACCCACTACTGGGACAACGCCAAAACTGTCCTGCAAAAAGTCACGTTCATTCCGATTAATCAGGAATCCGCTGCCACGAAACGCTATCTGGCCGGGGATATCGATATTACCGAGTCGTTCCCGAAAAACATGTATCAGAAGCTCCTGAAGGACATTCCGGGACAAGTTTATACGCCACCGCAGCTCGGAACTTATTACTATGCGTTTAACACGCAAAAGGGCCCGACGGCCGATGCCCGGGTCCGTCTTGCGCTGAGTATGACTATCGATCGCCGCCTGATGGCGGAAAAGGTATTGGGGACCGGCGAGAAGCCGGCCTGGCATTTCACCCCTGACGTGACGGCGGGCTTCACGCCTGAGCCTTCACCGTTTGAGCAAATGTCGCAGCAGGAGCTGAATGCGCAGGCGAAAACCTTGCTGCAGGCCGCAGGTTACGGTCCTCAGCGCCCACTGAAGCTGAACTTGCTGTACAACACCTCGGAAAACCATCAGAAAATCGCCATCGCGGTGGCGTCCATGTGGAAGAAAAACCTTGGCGTGGATGTCAAACTGCAAAACCAGGAGTGGAAAACCTATATCGACAGCCGCAATACCGGCAATTTTGATGTGATCCGCGCGTCATGGGTGGGGGATTACAATGAGCCCTCTACCTTCTTATCTCTGTTGACCTCAACCCACAGCGGCAATATCTCGCGTTTCAACGATCCGGCTTACGATAAGACGATCCAGCAGGCGACGCTGGAAACCACGGCGAAAGCGCGTAATATCGACTACAACATGGCGGAGAAAATCCTCATGGAGAAGGCGCCTATCGCGCCCATCTACCAGTACACCAATGGTCGTCTTATCAAGCCGTGGGTGAAAGGATATCCGATTAATAACCCGGAAGACGTGGCGTACAGCCGGACGATGTATATTGAGAAGCACTGATGTGTACTGACCTCTGGCTAACGGCAGATTACCATCACTAAACCCTGAACTGGCGCGGTTTGTCGCGCCAGTTTCTCCTTCTGACCATTCCCGCCACAGCAGAAGTATCACTTTTCTGATATTGCGCTGAATGGCGTTTCCTGAATACACATTCCATGCATCCAGTGGATGATTGTCTTAAATCCGATACACCAGATATATTAAATAGTCTCTGTGGTTATCCCGGTTTTATTCATAAGTCCACTGTTGGACATTTCCAGGGCTTTTCAGTATTAAGTACTATCCTGTAATATCATCCGGGATAAGTCTTTATTTGTAGCCATTTTATTGCAGGTTGACCGAGAGGTCTGCCGGTTTGGTGATCATGTCCGTTCGGACGCGGTAGTTAATTCAGGTTTAAATGTACAGTAAGTTGTACTGAAATTAATTTTTATATTAGCCGTTTTGTCTCAACGAAAGTTACTGGTTAAAATAAAACACCCCTGCATTTATGTGGCGATATTCAACCCTGCAAGGGATTAATTTATTCAGGAGATAAATAACCATGTCTGAATCATTTCAGAACGAGATACCCCGCGCACGCGTAAATATAAAACTGGATTTGGTCACGGGTGGTGCCCGGAAGAAAGTTGAGCTGCCGCTGAAGCTGCTGAGTGTCGGCGATTACAGCAATGGCAGGGCGGAAGGGACCCTTTCAGAACGCGAAAAAATCAACATCAATAAAAATAACTTCAACAGCGTTCTCGCTGATCTTCATCCCGAAGTGAATATCGCCGTTAAAAATACCCTGGCGAACGATGGCTCTGAAGAAAACGTGAAGCTGGCTTTTCAGAATATGAAAGATTTTGAGCCAGAAGCGGTGGCACGCCAAATTCCACAGCTTCGTGCAATGCTCGCCATGCGTAATTTACTGCGGGATTTGAAATCCAATCTTCTGGATAACGTCACTTTCAGGAAAGAACTGGAAACTATTTTAAAGGACCCGGCGCTCACTGATGAACTGCGCCGCGAACTGAACGCGCTTGCCCCGGCCCAGGATTAACTACCGGAACCTGTTAACGGAATAATAACGAGTAAAATGCTTATGTCAGTCAATAATGAATCCCAGAGTCAGACAGGCGGCGCGACAATTGAAAAGACGCTGCCGCAGAATGGCGTTTATGCGTCCCTGTTCAACAAAATTAATTTAACACCGGTTGCTGAAATTGGTGACCTGAATGGTTTTGAAGACAATACCGTAATGGCGGAAACGTCCGCTGATGCGCGCGTTACGGCAGCCGTCCAGGTCTTTATGCAGTGCCTGCAGAAGTCCGGCCAGAAAGTCGAGAAACTCGATAAGACATTACTGGATCACCACATCGCGGAACTGGATTTCCAGATTAGCCGCCAGCTTGATGAAGTGATGCACAGCGATGAGTTCCAGAAAGTTGAATCCGTATGGCGCGGACTGAAGTCGCTGGTGGATAAGACTGATTTTCGTCAGAACGTTAAAATCGAGATTCTGGATCTTTCCAAAGACGAACTGCGTCAGGATTTCGAGGACTCGCCGGAAATTATCCAGAGTGGCCTGTACCGTCAGACGTACACGATGGAGTACGACACGCCCGGCGGCGAACCGATTGCTGCGGTGATTTCCGCGTATGAGTTTGATGCGTCTGCGCAGGACGTGGCGCTGATGCGTAATATTTCAAAAGTGTCTGCGGCTGCCCACATGCCGTTTATTGGCTCCGCGGGTCCGGCGTTCTTTATGAAGTCCTCAATGGAAGAAGTGGCGGCCATCAAAGACATCGGCAACTACTTTGACCGCGCCGAGTACATCAAATGGAAAAGCTTCCGCGAAACGGATGACTCCCGCTATCTTGGCCTGGTGATGCCGCGCGTGCTGGGGCGCCTGCCATACGGACCTGACACCGTCCCGGTACGCAGCTTCAACTACGTTGAGCAGGTCAAAGGCCCGGACCACGACAAATACCTGTGGACCAACGCCTCGTTCGCCTTTGCGGCCAACATGGTGAAGAGCTTCATTAACAACGGCTGGTGCGTGCAAATTCGTGGCCCGCAGGCGGGTGGTGCGGTTCAGGATCTGCCGATCCACCTGTACGATCTCGGCACCGGCAATCAGGTGAAAATCCCGTCTGAGGTGATGATCCCGGAAACCCGCGAGTTTGAGTTCGCGAATCTCGGCTTTATCCCGCTGTCGTACTACAAGAACCGTGACTACGCGTGCTTCTTCTCGGCGAACTCGACCCAGAAGCCCGCGCTGTACGACACCGCTGATGCGACCGCCAACAGCCGTATCAACGCGCGCCTGCCGTACATCTTCCTGCTGTCGCGTATCGCCCACTACCTGAAGCTTATCCAGCGCGAAAACATCGGGACCACCAAAGACCGTCGCCTGCTGGAGCTGGAGCTCAACACCTGGGTGCGCACTCTGGTCACCGAAATGACCGATCCAGGAGACGAGCTGCAGGCCTCTCACCCGCTGCGTGACGCGAAAGTGGTGGTGGAAGACATCGAAGACAATCCGGGCTTCTTCCGCGTGAAGCTGTACGCCGTGCCGCACTTCCAGGTAGAAGGGATGGATGTCAACCTGTCGCTGGTTTCCCGTATGCCGAAGGCTAAAGCATAAGTAAAGGCAGGAAGCCAATGAAGACGGAACAACCGTTATGGGGCCGGGGCCAGATGGTCTCACCCCAGCACTTCCAGCAACAGGCCGCGTATGCGGCCTGGACTGCGGAATGTATTGCCCGGTTAGGCCTCAGTCATCCCTGGGGGATAATTGAGGCCACTTTCGAGCCGGAGCCCCTGAAACTGGGCCGCCTGCAGGCCCGCCATCTGCACGTCCGTTTCCCCGACGGGACGCTTATCGACACGGATAATGCTGACGATTTACCACCGGTGCTGGCGCTTGAAAGTGAGTCACAGGAGGCAGTGGTGGTTCTGGCACTTCCGCTGCTGCGGGCGAATGGCGGTAACTGCCTTAAACCCGATGAAGTAGCCGGGCGTCCTGTTCGCTATCGCCAGCGCTGGCAGGATGTTCGCAATATCTTTGGGGATGACACCCGTCAGATTGCGGTGATGCGCCCGGAGCTGACTTTGCGTTTCGCTCATCAGAGCAACAGTGATTATCTGACGTGTCCGGTCGCGCGCCTGCTGCAGGATTCGCAGGGAGTGTGGGGACTCGATGAATCGTTTCTCCCTCCGCTTCTGGCTATCCAGGGCAGCCGCTGGCTGGTAACCCAGCTCGAACAACTAATGAGCCAGCTACGCATACGCCTGGGCCGTCTGATGGCGATGCGCCGGGAAAGTAATGAGCGAATGGCCGATTTTGCCGTGGCAGATGTGTCTCTGTTCTGGCTGCTTAATGCCCTGAACAGTGCTGAGCCCGTGTTGGGACAGTTTCAGCGTCATCCGCAAAGCCCACCTGAACGCCTGTATCCTGAGCTGGCACGTCTGGCGGGTAGCCTGCTGACCTTCTCACTGGAGCATCAGGTGAGTGCGATCCCGGTCTGGCAGCATGAGCAGTTGAATAATGTCTTTCCTCCGCTGTTTGACTTACTGGGCGATCTGCTGGAAGCCAGTCTGCCGTCTCGGGTGGTGGCCATTGAGCTTGAGCACGATGCCCGGCTGCACTTCTGGCAGGCTCGTCTGCATGACCCACGTCTGCGTGAAGGGGCGGATTATTACCTTTCCGTGCGTTCACCGATGTCGGTTGCCCAGTTGCAGGAGCAGTTCCCGCGCCAGTGCAAAGTTGGCAGTCCCGATCATGTCAGAAGTATCGTCAATTCATCGCGGGTGGGCGTACCGCTGACGCCGCTGCGTCATGTGCCAGCCGCCATTCCACTGCGCCTGGAAAACCAGTACTTCAGCCTTGATGTCTCCCATCCTCTGACGACTGAAATGCTTCAGGGTGGCACCTGTATGTTTTACGTCCCGGGGATGCTCGGTGAGCCTGAACTTGAACTCTTTGCGGTACTGAGAACATGAGTGAGCCTAAACGCGGCGCTGCCGCGTCCATTGATATTGATGCCCTGTTGCAGGACACCTGGCTGCAGGTCATCAGCCTGCGTCACGGTCCGGTCTTTCAGGAGGGTGAGGGGCGTATGCTGTGGGAGCGATGCATTGCCGATGTGGAGCGCGTGCAGCACGAGCTGAAAGCGAGCGAACTCGATGAAGCCAGCTGCCGGCATATTCTCACTGCACAGTGTGCGCTGCTTGACGAAGCGGTCAAAGGTCGCGGTGTGGAAGATGACGCCTGTGTGCAGTGGTATGACATCCCCCTGCAGGGGTACTTCCTCGGCACCATGGATGCCGGTGACACGTTGTGCGATCGAATGCGCGATGTGCTGCGAGAACCGGCTCCTGATCCTGCAGTCGTGACCTGCTTCCAGCGAGTTATGATGCTGGGATTTCTCGGCAGTTTCCGCTCCCTGAACGATCCGGAACGCCAGAAACTCCTCAGTGCACTCAGTGAGCATGCTACGCCGTTCAGTTATCCACAGACCCATTCTGTACTGGCGGAAAGCCGTGCCGGGCGGGGAATGGGCGCCTGCCTGGCATCATTGCCAGTACGTATTGGCCTGAGCGTGGTGATGGTAACCGCACTCTGGTGGGGACTGGATCACTGGCTGGATCAGATGCTCCTGACCCTGTTGCCGGGGGCCGTGAAATGAGTCCTGTACAACAGCGCGGGCTGGCGCTGTGGGCCGCCCTGCTGAGTGCCGTGGTCTGCCTGGGTTTTCTGCCAGTCACCCGACTGGTTTCTGTGCTCGTTCTGCTGGCGATTCTGGGGCTTATTCTGACGCTCTGCACTGTCGCCAGCCGTCGTGTTCGGCATGATCTCATCCTGCGTCTGGATGACCTCCCGGAAGCCACTTACCGTCAGCCCGTGGTGCTGGTCTGTGGCGATCTGCCGCTGGGATGTATGCCGCAGTCACCGGTGCTCACTGTCGCGCAGGGATGCTGGATCCGCGTGGAGGAACATCAGAGTCTGGAGCAGGTAGCCCGTCAGGTACTGTGGCTGCGTCCCGACTGGGGACGTCAACTGTCGGTGATGGTCAGTGTCTGTCCGCAGCAACACCCTGACAGCGAAGCCCTCACCAGTCGTCTGCTGGCGCTGCGCTGGCAAATCAGCCAGTTGCGTAAAGCAACCGGTCATTCTGTGCCCCTGGTTCTGAATGGTCAGGTTGGCAGCGCAATGACGAATGACATGCTCTGGCTGGCCGCCATTCAGGGGGAAGGGGTGAAGGTCTGGCAGGCATCTTCTGCTCCGGGGGCGGTCGCTGCATGGGTCACCGCAGGCGGAACGCCAGCGATGCAGCAGCAGGTGCTGATGAACAGTCTGATGAACTGGTTCCGTCAGCACGTCCAGAGGGCCTTTATGGATACCAATCCCGATATTCCGGTCATCACACCTGCCACGGTTCTATGGGGAATGGGGCCGATCCTGGCCGGAAGTCTGGCCACTTCGGCCTGGACGGTGTGGCTTTCCCGTCACACGGCGATGCAGCAGGTGACCGGCTGGCAGCCAGTGGGAACGGACAGCACGGTTGTTTCCCTTTTCCCGGATTTTATCCTGCCGCTTCTGCCGGAAGGGCGCGGCCTGACGCCGCGTGGGCGAACCTGGCGGTATGCGCACGGGATCCTCACGCTGGCAGCCATTGCCGCGCTGCTCAGCAGTGGCTGGAACAATCGCCAACTGCTGCAACGTGTGAGTTTCGATATCGCCCGTTATGACCGTATTTCGATGGATGATTTCGGAGCAAAAGCTGATGCCGTTGCTGCCCTTCGTGACGATGCGGCAGAGCTGGATGGTCTGGCCCGCAATGGCGTACCGGTCCGGATGAGCCTCGGTCTGTATCAGGGGAGGGATCTGCGCATGCCGGTGCTGGATGCGATCCGCTCGTATGTTCCCCCTCCACCGGCCCCGAAACTGCAGCCGAAACCGGTACCGAAAATTGTGCGCCTCGACAGCATGTCGCTGTTCGATACCGGCAGATACGACCTTAAACCTGGCTCGACGAAGCTGCTGGTGAACTCCCTGGTGGGCATCAAAGCGAAACCAGGCTGGCTGATTGTGGTGGCGGGGCATACCGACAGTACCGGCGATGAACAGGCCAACCAGGCGCTGTCGCTGAAGCGTGCGGAGTCCGTGCGCAACTGGATGCGTGATACCGGCGACGTGCCGGAAAGCTGTTTTGCGGTGCAGGGCTATGGCGAAAGCCGTCCTGTCGCCTCTAACGACACGGCACAAGGGCGTGCCCTTAACCGCCGTGTCGAAATCAGTCTGGTACCGCAGGCCAGTGCCTGTCAGATACCCGGCAAAAACCCGGCGCCATCGCAAGATGATGGCGTCCCAGAAAATAAAACGGAGTAATTAACATGGCAATTCCTGTTTATCTTTGGCTGAAAGACGACGGCGGCGCGGACATTAAAGGGTCTGTGGACGTTCAGGATCGCGAAGGCAGTATCGAGGTGGTGGCACAGGAGCACAACCTGTACATCCCGACCGATAACAACACCGGCAAGCTGACCGGCACGCGTATCCACACGCCGTTCCTGTTCACCAAGGAAATCGACTCCTCCAGCCCGTATCTGTACAAGGCGGTGACCACCGGTCAGACCCTTAAGTCTGCTGAATTCAAGTGGTACAAAATCAACGACGCGGGTCAGGAAGTGGAGTACTTCAACACCAAACTTGAGAACGTGAAAGTGGTGAAAGTGAATCCTGAAATGTACGACATCAAGGATCCTTCCAAAGAGAAACACAACCATCTTGAGCGCGTGGAGCTGCGCTACGAAAAAATCACCTGGACCTACAAGGACGGCAACATCATTCATTCCGACTCCTGGAACGAACGCGCCACCGCGTAATCCTGATGCGGGCAGGGCTTTCCTGTCCGCAGTTTTTTGCTGAGCGCCTGAGACGCAGGCGCTCAGCAAAGAAAAACACATTCTGCCTGCCTGACCTTATGCGCTTTGGTGAACAGCGAGGGGCGGTAGCGTGTCCAGGAACCGACAAAGAGAGAATCTCATGGAAAATCCAGCCATCCTGTTACGTCGTCTGAACCCTTACTGCGCCCGCGCGATGGAAGGCGCAGCCTCCCTGTGCCAGACCCGCGCCCACGCGGAAATCCTGCCTGAACACTGGCTGCTTAAACTGCTGGAGCAGGGCGAGGGTGACCTGACGGTGCTGGCCCGGCGTTATGAGTGGGACATGAACAGCCTGTGGCAGGAGTTGCTCGGCTGGCTGGACAAACAACCTCGCTCGGTACGCCAGCGACCGCAACTCTCCGGGAACATCCGGACGCTGATGCAGGACGCCTGGATGATTGCCTCGCTCAGTGGTGAAGAACAGATCCGCAGTGTTCACCTGCTGATGGCGCTGGTTGAAAAACAGAGTCTGGTCCGCTGCGACGGTCTGTGGCCGCTGCTGACGCTGGGCCGGAGTCAGCTGGAGCGCCTGCGTCCGTTACTGGACGCGCAGTCCGACGAACGCCCGGACGTGCAGCAGGAGGCGGAACTGGCCAGTGTCGGGGACGTGGAGTTTGTCGGCCGTCCTGCCGGTGCAGAACCGGAAGAGGGCGGGCTGAATCCGGCGCTGCAGAACGCCCTGGATAAATTCACCCTCGATGTCACCGCCCGCGCCCGCGAGGGTAAAATCGACCCGGTGTTTGGTCGTGACAATGAAATCCGTCAGATGGTTGATATCCTGTCGCGCCGCCGCAAGAACAACCCGATTCTGGTCGGCGAGCCGGGAGTCGGCAAGACGGCACTTGTGGAAGGGCTGGCGCTGCGCATTGCGGAGGGTAACGTCCCGGACGCGCTGAAACCCGTCTCCGTGCGCACCCTCGACCTCGGCCTGCTGCAGGCGGGGGCGGGCGTGAAGGGCGAATTCGAACAGCGACTGAAGAACATTATTGAGGCGGTACAGCAGTCCCCGCTGCCGGTGCTGCTGTTTATTGACGAGGCCCACACCATCATTGGCGCGGGTAACCAGGCGGGCGGGGCCGATGCGGCCAACCTGCTGAAACCGGCGCTGGCCCGCGGGGAACTGCGCACCATCGCCGCCACCACCTGGAGCGAGTACAAGCAGTACTTCGAGCGCGACGCCGCGCTGGAGCGCCGCTTCCAGATGGTCAAAGTGGACGAGCCGGACGACGACACGGCGTGTCTGATGCTGCGTGGCCTGAAATCCCGCTACGCTGAGCACCATGGGGTGCACATTAGTGACGATGCGGTGCGCGCCGCCGTCACGCTCTCCCGCCGCTACCTGACCGGCCGCCAGCTGCCGGATAAGGCGGTGGACCTGCTGGACACCGCCTCCGCCCGCATTCGCATGAGTCTTGATACGGTACCGGAGCCACTGACCCGCCTGAAGGCGCAGCTCACTGCCCTGGATATGGAGAAGCAGGCGCTGCTGGAAGATGCCGCCTTGGGCAAAAGCAACCACGGCGAACGCCTTGCCGCCATCGAACAGGACGAAGTCCGTATTATCCTGCAGCTTGACCAGCTGGAAACTCAGTACGGCCAGGAGCTGAAGCTGACGGAAGCGCTTCTTACCTGCCGCACAGATATCTCCCGCCAGGCAGAAACGACGGATTTGCAGAAGCAGCTCACGGCTGTTCAGCAACACACCCCGCTGCTGGGCCTGGATGTGGACGTCCGCACCGTTGCCACGGTGATTGCTGACTGGACAGGCGTACCGCTTTCTTCGCTGATGAAGGATGAGCAGGCGGAACTGCTGAGTCTCGAAGCGAGCCTGGGCAGGCGTGTGGTGGGCCAGGACGCGGCCCTGAATGCCATTGCGCAGCGTCTGCGCGCCAGTAAAACGGGTCTGGCGCCGGAGAACGGTCCGCAGGGCGTGTTCCTGCTGACCGGACCGAGCGGCACCGGTAAGACCGAAACAGCGTTGGCCCTGGCGGACGAACTGTTTGGCGGCGAGAAATCTCTGATTACTATTAACCTCTCCGAGTACCAGGAGCCGCACACCGTATCCCAGTTGAAGGGCTCACCACCGGGATATGTCGGTTACGGTCAGGGCGGCATCCTCACCGAAGCGGTGCGCAAACGCCCGTACAGCGTAGTCCTGCTCGATGAAGTAGAGAAGGCGCACCGGGACGTGATGAACCTGTTCTACCAGGTCTTTGATCGCGGGTTTATGCGCGACGGTGAAGGCCGGGAAATCGACTTCCGTAATACGGTCATCCTGATGACCTCGAACCTCGGCAGCGACCTCATCATGCAGCTGCTGGACGAACAGCCGGAGGCGATCGAATCCGACCTGCATGGACGGCTACGCCCGCTGCTGCGCGACCACTTCCAGCCTGCGCTGCTGGCCCGCTTCCAGACGGTGATTTACCGGCCGCTCAGCGAGGCCGCCATGCGCACCATCGTGGAAATGAAGCTCGGGCAGGTCAGCCAGCGTCTGTACCGTCACTACGGCCTGATCACGCAGATTGATGAGAGCCTGTATAACGCGCTGACGGCGGCCTGCCTGCTGCCGGATACCGGTGCGCGCAACGTCGACAGCCTGCTCATTCAACAAATTCTGCCGGTGCTGAGCCAGCAGTTGCTGACCCGTATGGCCGAAAGACAAAAACCACGGTCGTTACACCTGTGCTGGAGCGAAGAAGAGGGCATTGGCCTGGAATTTGACGTTCAGGAGGGCGCGGACGCATGAGTAATAATCCTCCGTTAAGATACAGCCATAACCACCACCTGCTCGTGGTGAAGGGCTGTGACGCAGAGTCCGATGTGCTGGCGTTTGAAGGCGATGAAGCCCTGAGCACACCGTTCCGCTACCGTATTGAGTTCACCAGCGGTAACCACGCCATCAGCAGGGAGATGATGCTGATGAAACCCGGCTCGCTGACGCTGCAGGCCCCGGTTGACCAGGGTTACGGCATCAAAGCGCAGCAGCCGGTGCGGGTGATTCAGGGCGTGGTGACCGGTTTTGAGCGCCTGGGCACGTCAAAAGATGAAACGCATTACGCCCTGACGCTCAGGCCACGTCTGGCGCTGCTCGACCGTTCGCACCAGAACGCCATTTACCAGGACATGTCTGTCCCGCAAATCGTGGAAAAAATCCTGCACGAGCGCCACGGCATGCGCGGCCAGGATTTTCTGTTCTCGCTGAGTAAAGCGTACCCGCGCCGTGAGCAGGTGATGCAGTACGGTGAGAACGACCTGCACTTTATTACCCGCCTGCTGGGCGAGGTCGGTATCTGGTTCCGCTTTACCACCGACACGCGGCTGAACATCGACGTGGTGGAGTTTTACGACAGCCAGCAGGGGTATGAGAAAGGTCTGACGCTGCCGTCGGTGCCGCCGTCAGGGCAGCACTCAAAGGGGGTGGACTCGGTGTGGGAGATGCAGAGCCATCATAACGTGGTGCAGAAGCAGGTCAGCACCCGGGACTACAACTACCGCCAGGCCACGGAAGACATGAATACCCTTGTCGATGCGACCCGCGGGGATGCCACCACCTGTGGGGAGGCTTACCACTGGGGAGATAACTACCTGACCGCGGGGAATTCTCACGACCGCAATCCGGCGCCGGAGTCCGGGGCGTTTTATGCCCGCATTCGTCATGAGCGCTACCTCAATGGCCAGACGCAGACCCGGGCCGTCACCAGCTGTCCGACGCTCTCTCCGGGGATGCGGCTGAAAGTCACCGGCGGGTATGAAGTGGCGGAGGTGTTTGCGCAGGGTGTGGTCATCACGGCGATGCGCACGCATGCGCGCCGTGATAAGGACTTTACGGTTGATGTTGACGGCATTCCGGATAACACCGATTTTGGTTTCCGCCCGGAACCCGGCAGCCGTCCCGTGATGGCCGGCACCTTACCGGCCCGCGTCACCAGTACCACTGAAAATGACACCTACGGGCATATCGATAAGGACGGCCGTTACCGCGTCAACATGCTGTTTGACCGCGATAGCTGGGAAACCGGGTTCGAGAGCCTGTGGGTGCGCCAGTCCCGCCCGTACGCAGGGGATACCTGGGGCCTGCACCTGCCGCTGCTGGCGGGCACCGAAGTGGCGATTGGCTTTGAGGACGGCAACCCGGACCGGCCGTACATTGCCGGCGTGCTGCACGATTCGGCGCACGACGACCCCGTAACCATCCGCAACTACAAACGCAACGTTCTGCGCACGCCGGCGAACAACAAAATCCGCCTCGATGACGAGCGCGGGAAAGAGCATATCAAGGTCAGCACGGAGTACGGCGGCAAGAGCCAGCTAAATCTCGGGCATCTGGTCGACAGCGAGAAACAGCAGCGCGGCGAGGGGTTTGAACTCAGGACCGACAGCTGGGGCGCCATCCGGGCGCAGAAAGGGATATTTATCAGTGCTGACGGGCAGGCGAAGGCGCAGGGATTACAGCGCGAAATGCAAGCTGCGCTCAAAGAGCTTGACGCTGCCAGAGAGGTGACTTCTGGATTACGTCATGCTGCTCAAGCAGCTCAGGCGGAATTGGCCGATCTTGAGAAACAAACATCATTAATGAATCAAACGCTTAATGATCTAAAGCAACAGGCGTTACTTCTGTCTGCCCCTTCAGGAATTGCGCAGGTCACCCCTGCGAGCTTACAAGTCTCGGCGGGGGAAAATCTAATTGTTACTGCTGGCCAAAATGCAGATATTAGCATTGCCAAAAGATTTACTCTCGCGGTGGGCGATATTCTGAGCCTGTTCGCACATAAACTGGGAATAAAAATGTATGCGTCGGAGGGCAAAGTAGATATTCAGGCGCAGTCAGATGCGCTGAATTTATTTGCTAAGGAAAAGCTTTCCATCGCCAGTTCAGACAACAGTGTTGTTATTTCAGCTAAAAAAGAAATCTTTTTGGTTTGTGGTGGGTCATTTATACGGTTAAGTGATGCGGGGGTTGAAGTTGGTACTGGGAAAAACGTCACTTTGAAATGCATTGCGGTTCAACAGCAACCTGCGGCGACGTTAAATTCAACGCTTGTGCTACCTTCTGGCTGCAAACCCGGAGTCATTTCTGCTGCCCAACAGCAAGGAGCTGTGGTGATGCTTAGCTAATGTTCGAGGAGTAAAAGATGGCTGTGAAATTAGCTGTCCTGGGAGACAGGACGAGCAATGGGAAAATAATTTCTGCGACTGCAAATTATTTCAGTGAGGGAAGGCAGGTGGCACAAAATAATGATAAGGCCATTTGTAGTATCTGTAAAGGAACATTCCCCATCCAGGCCACTGCTGTGGGTATCATCAGTAATGGCATGCTTCTGGTACAGGATCAGGACCGTGTGCTTTGTCAGTGCTCCAGCCATAAGGTGATCGCAGGCTCTAATTTTTTCACCAGCTGAATAAGCAATTTTTTATCTGCAGGCTTAATTAGAAAAGGACATGAATATGGCATGCCAGGGATTATGCACAACCAAAGGCCTGACGGTACTGCCCGTGCGCTATGCCGTTGTGCCGGAAAATATTCATACCGCTTTACCGGGATGGGCGAATGATCCGCGCATCACCGGGGTAAAGCTCGCCAATAATGAAAAATACACCCTCCGTGCGCTTCGTCAGGGTTACCTGTACGTTTTCTATGAAAAAGGAAAGCAGGGCACTAATTACTGGCAGTGCTACAGCGTCGCGCCGGACGGCTCACTGTGGCTGCAGCAGGTGGCGTCTAACCCTGCCCCGGTGGATAAGGCGCTGTGCGAAACGGGCGAACATATTGCGCAGAACGTCGAGTTTATGAGCATTGAGTCCCCGCATAAGTGCGGCAATGTGTGGTTTGCGTTCAGCCAGTATCCGTGGGAGCAGGAGACGCTCGACCGGTATCGCACCAGGCCGGAGGTTCGCATTGCGAGAATGCAGAAAGTGATGCCTTCAGTGTCGGGGGCTCTGCGCACAAAAACAGGGACCGATGTCACCGCAGCAAGCCTGAATCAGGTGCTGGACTATCAGGCGCCTTCTGTTTCGGGTCTGCTGCCCGGTCCGGATGATGTGAAAGTGGTAAATGTCAGCCGGGCAACGTCACTCTGGGATCCAACGGTGGATGACCCCTGGCAGGTCAGTCACGATGTGGTGAAAATGCAGTCCAGCCTGTATCCGTGGGCAAAAAACCGCAGCGGCAGGGCAGCCGCGACGGTCACGGCCATGCAAAACCGAAGCGAGGGGATGACGCCGCTGCTGCTTCCACTCTGGGATCCGGTGGGGATTGTCCATGAGCTGAACGGATGGAGCCAGGATGTGCTGGGGCGTCAGGCGCAGTTTCTGCAGGAGCGTGAGCTTGAGTTCGCCACCAAAACAAACCTCGACGCCGTCAGAATGCTGCTGGAAGGCAATGCCGAGTCTCTTGAGAATGGGATGCGGAGACGGAGAATAGACAGCCCGTTGCTGACAGACGAATATCTGGATGCCCGTCTGCAGGCGCTGGAGAAAAGGTATAAGGATAAGCCTGATGTGCTGGCCCAAATCAGGGCAGATGACAGCTTAGTCAGGCGCTGGCATACGCAGAACGTGACGGCATCATACCCGGAGAGCGTGCTGATGAGCCCACCCGAGCCGCTGGCTGCTCACCAGCGCCGGGTTGCCGCGATACAGGCGCAGGTCGATGAGGAGCTGGCGTTAAATCTGCCTGAACCCTCGCAGGACTTCAGTGGCGTGCGGGCCGAAAGCTGGGCGCCCTATCAGAAAATGCTCAACACAGCCCGACAGGCGAACTTTGATACCTGCTACACGAGCCTGGTTGACACGGTTAACGCTGTCTTCCTGAAGCGTATCGTCAGCGTGGTGAACTGGCTCAGTGCGCCGCTGCTGCTGGCAACGCTGGATGATTTCCACTGTGAGGCGCAGCGGGCAGGGGTGTTCTACCAGTCAGCGGTGGGGATGGCGATGCACGGGATTAACAGCTGTCCGGCAGGGGCGGCAAAGATAGACGGCTGGTGGAAGGCGTACAGCGCTAAAAACCGTGAGAACCTGCTGTGGCGGCATGTGGCGGGCAATAACCCGCAGTTAATCAGTGAGCTGGAGCCGTATCTGGCGACGGTGAAAGCGAAAAAAGATGAAGACGTGACTCCGCTGACGGCGACCGCCATGACGGCTGCCCTGATGCAGCAGGCCGGCAACCTGAAAAAGCTGGAGGGGTACTACCAGAAATCGTTGTCCACGGTGGTGAAGGGGCTGCAGGAAAATGCCAGCAAACTGGAAGTACAGCTCTTCAACACGGATGCGTTTATCGTTACGGTGGGAGACAGGGTAAGCCGTATTCTGCGGGTGGATAAGGCAGGCGAGAAGCTGGCGACCACGGCGTTCAGGCTGATATTTATGATAAGAGCGGGGATACCGTCAGAGACGGTTCACGCGTTAGTGGATGAGTACCTCCGGGATGCTCCGGCGTTACGCCAGACGGTGCTGGAAGGTATCCGCCGCAGCGGACGCTTTATGGCGAGCCGGAATGAAGTCACCGCGAATAAACAGAGGATGAACAGCAGGCTGGAAGAGCACTTTGCATCAGAAAAGGGCAGGGGTGAATACAGGCTTGCACGGATAAACAGCCTGTTGCTGGTGCTGAACGCGATGGATTTTATCTACCTGTGCGGACAGGTCAGGGATGAGAAGAAGCCGCTGGCGAGCCTGCTGGCCAGCGGTCTGGCGACGGTGAGCCAGGGGACGTCGGTTATTTTACCGGCAATAGAAAAAGGGCTGGAAACCCGTGAGTTGACGGTGTCCTGGGTCAAGGGAGTTGGGGCGGCAGCGGGTGGGGTTGCGTCTTTGATTTCGGTGTATGCGGATGTTCTCGCTGTCAAGGCTGAAATAGAAAACAATCGTTTTTTCCTAGTCGGTGTTTTGGGGGTAAAAACAATTGTTGATGTTCTGGTTGTCACAAAATCGGTCGGTCTTCTACTGGAAGTAATGAGTCCAGTCGTAAAAGATATAGGCAAAAAGGAATTAGCCGCCAAAATGGCATCTGGTGCGGAATACATTTCTGAAAAACTCGTAAAAAGATATTTTGGAGTCAGAGTTCTGGCGATTTTACTGACCTGGGAAGCCATGGTGGTGATAACTTTGTTGCAGGTGGTTGTGACCTGGATTTCAGACGATGAGCTTCAGATATGGTGTAAGAAATGCGTATTTGGCACAGCACCATTCAACCGCAGTGTGGCAGACCAGAATAAATCCCTGGAAGCGGCAATTAAGGATATTTCATGAATTCAGAAGCGCAGCATCAGATATGCTCCCGGTTTGTTGAACCAGAGAAATTAGCAGACCTGCGTACAAAGCAGGAAATTGAGGTGATGAACGGCAGGCCGTGGACGCGTGAATTACCTCCTCCGCCGGTATTGCCGCCTTATGGTCCTCTGGAGAAAATCTCAGGGAAACTGGAGTCTTTTCGCTATGAAAGATTCAGGGAGTATTTTGATGCAGATGCCTACCGGAGCCACTCTGTGCCGGAGATAACTGACGGGCAGCGAGGAGCTGCCGCCGCTGCAGCGATTGTTGCAGGGAGCCCCGGGCTCGGGGCTGTAATGATGGCGGAAAGCGAATCTTCGAATAATTCGGCGGAATATGTGCAGGGGATGATTAATGGCAGACCGTTTCGTGGCTGGGTCGGGGTAACCCGGCTTCAGGCTGGAGATAACGTGGACATGATTGCCGAGTGGCAGCATGACCATTACGAGGTCTATGCCATTGCGTTACCGGAAGAGCGAATAGTGTCTGTGTGTCCGAAATGTGATATGGGGCATATTGCGCATATGCTTTGTCGCATTAAAAATATGTTTATTCTTGTCGCGATAATAATGTTTATTTGCATGTTTATGTTTATGCTTCATGATGTTTTAAATGATAGAAAGCTTTCCGGTTACTGGGGGGCATACCAGGATTCGCTGTATGTACTATTCGCTATGTCATTAGTTGTTTCTGGATTGATCGCCTATTTTGCATATAAAGCTTATGCAAAAAATTGTTGTAAGTTGGCTGAAGAGATATTTCAGTTGCTGGGGATGAAAAATGTTGCAACAGTCAATCTCAATAAAATAACAAAAGAGCGTGAGCAACAACTGAAAAATAAAGGAGAGTGGCATGATCCGGATGATGAAAATAAAATTTCCTGCCCCAGCTCTGAATTTATTTATTCATCTGAGAGCTGGTTTTACTACTGAATGAACAGTGGAAAAGGCTACTGCAACCAGTATTTTTAGTAATGGCATGTTTCTGGTGTGGAATTAATGTATGAAAAAACAAATAGTGGAAATATATTTTTGGAGTCAGAGCACTGGCGATTTTACTGACCCGGGAAGCCATGGTGGCGATAACTTTGTTGCAGGTGGTTGTGACCTGGATTTCAGACGACGAGCTTCAGATATGGTGTAAGAAATGTGTATCTGGCACAGCACCATTCACCGCAGTGTGGCAGACCAGAATAAAGCGCTGGAAGCAGCAATAAAGGATATCTCATGAATTCAGAAGCGCAGCATCAGATATGCTCCCGCTTTGTTAAGCCAGAGAAATTAGCAGACCTGCGTACAAAACAGGAAATTGAGGTGATGAACGACAGGCCGTGGACGCGTGAACTTCCCCCTCCGCCGGTATTGCCGCCTTATGGACCTCTGGAGAAAATATCAGGACAACTGGAGTCTTTTCGCTATGAGAAATTCAGTGAGTATTTTGATGCAGATGCCTACCGGACCCACTCTGTGCCGGAGATAGCTGACGGGCAGCGAGGTGCGGTGGCGGCAGCAGCGATTGTTGCAGGGAGCCCTGGGGCCGGGGCTGTAATGATGGCTGAAAGCGAATCTTCAAATGATCCGGCGGAATATGTGCAAGGGATGATTAATGGCAGAACGTTTCGTGGCTGGGTCGGGGTAACCCGACTTAAAGCGGGAGATAACGTGGACATGATTGCCGGGTGGCAGCATGACCATTATGAGGTCTATGCCATAGCGTTACCGGAAGAGCGTATAATTTCGATATGTCCGAAATGTGATATGGGGCATATTGCGCATATGCTCTGGCGGATAAAAAATATGTTTATTCTCACGGGGATTCTTTTTTTATGGTACTTTTTTCGGGGATCCTTAGTGAAGTGATTGATGGTACCTGGGAGGGGCTTGTGTCATTTGTCACCACATATTTTTGGTTGTATGTTATGGTATTGTTGGGAGCCGGGGGACTCTCAGGGTTAATTGCATTCTTTGCTTACAAAGCCTGTGCTCCCACCTGTTGCAAGCTGGCTGAAGAGATATTTCAGTTGCTGGGGATGAAACGCATCGCAACAGTCAATCTCAGTAAAATAACAAAAAAACGTGAGCAACAATTAAAAGATAATGAAAGTTGGCATGAGCCGGGTGATAAAAGCAAACCAGCCTGTCCCAGTGGGAAATTTATTTATTCAGATGAAAACTGGTTTTACTACTAGCTAAATAAATTACTGTTGTGATGCCTCTCGTTATTGTAATGCCGAGTGCGAATTTACGGTGGTTAAATAAATGAACGCCATTAGTCATGTCTCTGTTGCAAAATGAATTTCTGAAAAACTGGCAGCCAGTTATTTTTTTGGCTGAGTTCTTGTGATTTTAGTGACCCGGGAAGCCATCAGGGCAAGATCATCAAAAGTACATTTTTTGTACTAATAAATTCGCATTTTTTGTTTAAAAAAGTAAGCTAATTAACGGTGGAGAAATTTGCAAGATCGATCAGGGAACATTGGGCGATCGAAAACCGTTTGCATTGGTGTCTGGATACAGCACTGAATGAAGATGATTGCCGAATAAGAAGAGGGAATGCCGCCGAATTATTCTCAGGGATAAGACATATTGCAGTGAATATTCTTCGGTAAGAAATGGTGTTCAAGGCGGGACTGCGGCGCAAGATGAGAAAAGCGGCGATGGACAGAGGGTATCTGGCTACAGTTCTTGCGGGGTGCGGGGTTCCGTAATCTAGCCCTGGTATAGTGATGTTTTGTTTGAATGCCATGGGCGCTAATAAATTGTAATATATCCTTTAATGTTGGTCTGATAGGTTTGATTATGGATAGTGAATCTTTTTACGATATAAATGAAAAAATCAACAATGCTGCTTTTAGCAAAAATGGGCATTGCTTTCTACTGATAGATGCATCTTTAGAACAGTATCAATCAGAAGCTTTTTTGTCCGATATCCTTAGAGATTATAAATCTTATCCTGTTAAATTCCACCAGAGAGAACTTCAAGGCGCTTTACCACTTTATCTTTTTCCTCTTAGTACGTTAAGTGAAAAAGATGGCCAGTTGTTTAATAATAGTATTTACCATTCATTGAATGAGTTGAAAGTCGAGAAGCTTGATTCGGGGGAAGGGCGTAGCGTCTGTGCGTGGATTTCGACGGATTTAACAGGGGAACAGCTTGCTGAACAGATCGCTTTGTCAGTCGTACAGCCGATTCAATCAGTTGGTGATATATTGCTTCGCTATTTCGACCCGTCAGTATTTAGTCTGTTGATGCATATTCTGGATAAATGGCAAAAGCAACAATTATTACGCAATATTAATGCATGGTCATATATCGATGGGGACGGAATGGTTCAGGTAGTGAATGGTGATGGTGAATGCAAGAAAAAATTGAACTACTCGCTCGGGTTAACAGAATTAAATTTTTCAGAAATAAGTCGTATTTTAGTTATCAATAAAATTTTGCGCGCATATCGAAAAATGGATGTTGTCCATAAACTCTGTGAGTGCGAGATGGTAAATTTATTGCGCCCTGCACTGGGATATTATTATTCAAAGTTTTCTCCATCCGAAAATGATGTTATTAAGTTTGGACTTGATGTTTTGAATGCACAGCGACTGTTTTATCAGGGTGGGGTATTTAGTAAGTATGTAGATAATTGTGGTGCGCACCTCCATTCATACTCCGATATTAGAACCAGAATTGAAAGTCAGGCATGTTAAAAAGTGTTTTTAACCAAAGGTAAGTGAGCCATTAACAATGATGGAGAACGATATGAATTGGCCTGTGAAAATGATTCCTCCAGGCGAAAATGTCACTGGAATTAGATGGAGTAGATGGTTTTTTTCTTTCTTAAGTATTTTGTTGGCTCTGGTGTTATGTTGGGGAGGATCTAAATTTATCGCTACTGCTGAAGCGAGTGAACTATTAAAATTATTTAGTCTGCTGTTTCTTTTTGGGTTGCTTGCCTTTACTATAATTGTTCCCGTTAGAATCTATTACTATGGTTTATGTTTGTCGGTATTCGAAGCGAGAGAGCGCGAAGCAGCACTGACCAGAAAAGGCTGGGCTGAATGGGCGAGTCAAAAATTTCATGTGTCTGCTTATAAGTTGTTTCTTCCTTCTGTCATATCACAAACCGATATAGCATTGTCTGATTTTTATGAAATATATAATGATCAGCAATTAAAACTACGTGATCATAATAATTCTGCATATACTGAAGAACAATTGATATATGAGTTATTGGCGTCTGTCAGAGCAAGGTTGTTTCGGCTGAGTGAGTCATGTGTATTTGATGTTGTATTTACCTATAGTAGTACTTATATTACTTTCTCAATATTTAAAGAATGTTGGAATGCAATCGGTTTTAATGATAATTGTTTAGGCGATTATTATCATTGGGATAAAACCCTGGAGAAGGAATTTGATACGTTATCTGATATTGCAGCGGGTCGGGCGTCAATAATCTTATCTATAAACATTGAAGGTGTTGGGGGGTATTCCCCTGGCACAACAGAGTTCGCATCAATTCTGTTGGTGACTCATCAAGAGCAGTTGCTAGAAAAAGACAATAATGGTGTGGCATTGCGAACGATGGCATGCAATAAAAATCTAACCAGGCAAGAGTTCATCCACATGATGACCTACCAGTCAGATGTACTCAAAACAACAAAAATACTTTTTAGCAATATGAGTAAAGAGGATGCTTTAAATGTTTCGGAAATATTAAGCTTCTCATCTTTATCTGTGAATACTGAATGGGGTTATGAGATAAATCATTTAAATTTGATGCTGGGTAAGTTAGATGACGCCCATTTTTGGTTGGTGTTTGTTCTGGCGTTTTTCATTTCAGAAAAAAATAATGAGCCGATTTTAATAATCGCCAAAGTTGGTGATGACTATGTTTTTAATGTCATTAAACCGTTTGATAATAGCAAGGAGCATTAAATTGAGCACCCCAGCAAAATGGAGGGTCATTGGCCTTGTTTCCTGTCTTATAATCTTTGGTGTGGTGACTGTTATAGGATGTTACTACTATGGGGACATCTTTGGGTGGGTATCCGCTAAAGAAAAAGTGAGCCTTTGGTTCTTATGCATGTTTTTATTTTCCGTCTTCCTGATGTTGATGAACTTCGGTGTGTGGTTCTATCAAAAAGAGTCTCGCTTTAAGCCTGGTAAGGGAGGGAAGTCCGTCACAGCCAATTTTCGTAATACATATAAAAAGTTCAGTAAAAAGGATCCTGTAAAAGCTCATTTACGCCGACGCTATGGCTTCTTGTGGCAAAGCAAAGTCCGTCTGCTGTTAATTACCGGTGAAGAGGCAGCCATCGAACAACTGGTTCCTGGCCTGCAAAGCAGTCAGTGGCAAGAAGGTGACCGTACGGTATTGATTTACGGTGGGAACTTATCCCCGGAAGTTGATGTTGAAAAATACTCAGCACTGCGCGAATTGCGACGTGGCCGCCCGCTGGACGGAATTGTTCGTGTGGTTAGCGAAGAGGAGAATCTTACAGCGCAGGTGAGCGATAACGATTTACGTGGGCTGGAGAAAATCAGCGAAGTGCTGCGTTATTCTGCGCCTGTCTGGTTGTGGCGTCTGTGTGGTAGCGAGTGGTCTCAGGTAGGGCGTGATCCGCAGTCGGTTGGTATCACTCTGCCGTTGCGGGCGATGCCACACACAGTGGAAACGCAACTCAGAAAGCTATTGCCGCAACTACGGGAACAAGGGCTCTCGCAGATTGCCGAAAAGCGTCAATACGATTTTCTGTTGCGTCTTGCCCGGCAGCTTGAGCAAGGGGGAAGCAAGTTATGGGCAGCTCGTCTGACGCCATGGCTGTACAGTTCTCAGCAACGTGTTCCACTGCGGGGGCTGATGTTCAGCCAGGTAAATAAGCCTGAATTTTTCAGTGATGAGACTGAAAAGCATGCGGATCACGAGCATGCGCAGCCATTACACAAACATGCGCTGACTTTGCCAGCAACCTGGATTGGGGTTATTGAAGATTGCATGCGTGTACGTGGTCGCCGTGTTGGCATGGCCTGGGAGCGCACGCTGGCATGGAGCATCATGGCGGTTATGGGGCTCTGGGGGGCTGGTCAGTTGCTCTCTTTTGCGATGAACTACGGGCAGATCTCTTCCATTGCCTACAGAGTGCGGGCACTGGTTGAACATCCTTCCGTTTCTGATTACCAGCTAACAGCCTTGCATAACCTACGAAACGACGCTGGTCGCCTGCTGCATAATGCTGAGGAGGGCACGCCATGGTATCAGCGCTTCGGGCTTGACCATAACCAGCAACTGCTCGACGCAATGCTGCCCTGGTATGGTGTGGCGAACAACCGCCTGATACGTGACCCGGCAAATGCCGCCCTGGTGCAAAAACTTAGCGCGCTGGCAAACTCGGCTCCCGGCAGCGACCAGCGGGCACAGCTGGCGAAACCGGGCTATGACCAGCTGAAAGCCTGGCTGATGATGGCCCGGCCGGATAAAGCCGACGGTGCGTTTTACGCGCAGACCATGAAAACCGTGCAGCCGACGCAGATGGGCATCTCAGCCGGTCTGTGGCAAAGCCTGGCGCCGGATTTGTGGGCCTTCTTTATTACCGAGTTGCCTAAGCAGCCACAGTGGAAAATCACACCGGATGCCCAGTTGGTCAGCCAGAGCCGGCAGGTACTGTTGCAGCACATAGGTCGGCGTAACGCTGAAAGCACGCTGTACGAGAACATGCTCAAATCCGTGCGTCGTAACTTTGCCGATGTGTCTCTGGAAGACATGACCAGCGGTACTGGTGCCCGCCGTCTGTTTACCACTAATGAAGTGGTACCGGGTATGTTTACCCGCCAGGCATGGGAGGGGGGTATTCAGCAGGCTATCGAAAAGGCCGCGAATTCTCGCCGGGATGAAATCGACTGGGTGCTGAGCGATTCCCATAAAGCCGTATCGGCGGATCTGTCACCGGAAGCCCTGAAAGCCCGTCTTACGCAACGTTACTTCACTGATTTTGCCGGCAGTTGGCTGAATTTTCTCAACAGCCTGCAGCTTAACCCGGCAAACAATATTGCGGATGTTACCGACCAGTTGACGCTGATGAGTGACGTCCGGCAGTCGCCACTGATTGCCCTGATCAATACCCTCGCCTGGCAGGGGCAGACCGGCCAGCAACGCGAAGCGCTATCGGATTCCATCATTAAATCGGCTAAAGACCTGGTCGGCGGACAGGACAAACCCGTGATTGACCAGTCTGCATCAGGACCGCAGGGGCCGCTGGATGACACCTTCGGTCCGCTGCTTCAGTTACTGGGCAAAAACAACGGCAGCAACGTCATGTCGGCGGACAATTCACTGAGCCTGCAGACGTACCTGACCCGTATCACCCGCGTGCGCCTGCGCCTGCAACAGGTGGCGAGTGCCTCTGATCCGCAGGAGATGATGCGGACTCTGGCACAGACCGTATTCCAGGGCAAAAGTGTTGATCTCACCGATACCCAGCAGTACGGCAGCCTGATTTCGGCAAGCCTTGGCGAGGAATGGAGTGGGTTTGGTAGCACGATGTTTGTGCAGCCGCTGACCCAGGCCTGGGAGACCGTGCTTCAGCCGTCAGCGGCCAGCCTGAATGACAAATGGAGCCGCTCCGTGGTGGCGAACTGGCGCACCGCCTTTGACGGGCGCTTCCCGTTTACTGAGAGTAAAAGCGAGGCCTCTCTGCCGATGCTGGCTGAATTTGTGCGTAAGGACAGCGGACGCATTGAGCGCTTCCTGACGACGGAACTCAGCGGTGTGCTGCACAAAGAGGGCAGCCAGTGGGTGCCGGATAAGGTCAACAGCCAGGGGCTGAGTTTTAACCCGGCCTTCCTGCGGGCCATTAACCAACTGAGTCAGCTCTCGGACATTCTGTTTACCGATGGCAGCCAGGGCATCACTTTTGAGCTGCAGGCGCGTCCTGTACCACAGGTGGTGGAGACGCAACTGACCATTGATGGACAAAAGCTGCACTACTTCAACCAGATGGCCGACTGGCAGAGCTTCCGCTGGCCGGGAGAGACTTACAGGCCGGGAACCATGCTGACCTGGACCACGGTCAGCGCCGGTGCACGTCTGTTCGGGGATTACAGCGGGACCTGGGGCTTTATTCGCTGGCTGGATCAGGGCAAGTGTGCGCAGCTCGATCGCAGCCAGTGGATGATGAATTTCACTGCGCCTGATGGCCGCACCCTGCAGTGGGTGTTGCGCTCACAGCTGGGTAGCGGCCCACTGGCGCTACTGGCTCTGCGTGGCTTCACGCTGCCGGATCATATATTCAGCGTCGACAGCGCAGCCACCGCTCAGGCGCTGATGGCCAGTGACGGAAACAATGACATGGACGGGAGTGAAGAATGAGCACGCTACAGGATCTGATTGCCGCCTGTCAGGCAGACGAAACTCAGCTGCGGCAACAGGCGCAGGGATGGATGAAAAACTGGCTGCCCTGGCTTGCTCCGGTAAATGACACCTGCCCGGCCGGAGAAGATCCGGGATATGACGATGACTTCCAGCGTATCCGGGAAGAGGTCAATAAACTTTCCGGCATCGACACCGGGCTGATTTGCGCGCTTGCCGAAAAACTGCTGACCACCACCGCCAAAGATATCCGGATTGCCACCTGTTACTGCTGGGCGCGTCTGCACCAGGACGGCGAAACCGGCTTTGCCGAAGGGCTTGAGCTGCTGGCGGGATTGCTGCAGCGCTATGGCGCTCAGCTTCATCCACAGCGCGAGCGGAGCCGTAAACCGGCGCTGGAGTGGCTCGCAGGCTCCCGTGTGCTCGACAGCCTGTCACTCTGGCCGGAGGTGGTGCGCGAGGATGCACGGCGCACGGCCGGTGCGCTGCTGCTCATCCGTGACAGCCTGGAGAAAGAGCCGGAAGCGTCACGTCCGGATATGAATGCCCTGTTCAGCGCGCTGGTATCCCGCCTGATGAAAGCCGGTGGCGTGGATGCCGTGGTACCGCAGAACGCCGGTCACAGGGCGCAGTCACAGGGCGCACACACAACCGGGCCTGACGCAACGGTCCTGAGCCGCATTACGTCCGGTCAGGATTTACTGGCTCAGGCCCGGACCCTGGCGGAGTATCTGCGTGAACAGCCCGATGGCTGGCTTGCCGCACACCGGCTGATGAAAAGCCTGCGCCATGACACGCTGAGAGCGATCCCCGCGCCGGATGCCGAAGGAAAAACGCGCATCGCACCGCCGCGGGCAGACGAGCGGGCCATGCTCAAACGTCTGTACCTGCAGCAGAGCTGGCTGGAGATACTGGACCAGGCGGACAGCACGTTCTCGCGTGGTGCCAACCACCTCTGGCTGGATTTGCAGTGGTATATCCATCAGGCCCTGGTGAAGTCAGGGCAGGGCGTGCTGGCCGACATCATCAGCGCCGATCTGAAAGGACTGCTGAGCCGCCTCACCGGGCTTGAAACACTGGCCTTTAATGACGGGACGCCGTTTGCCGATGAGGTCACGCTGAACTGGATAAACCAGAGCGTGCTGGACGATATGTCCGGCTGGCGGGATGAGCCAATCAATGCCATGAGTGAAACGGGAAACGATATTCTGGCCCTTGAGCCGGAAGCGCTCGAGAAAGCGGACACTGACGGTATGGATGCCACACTCCACTGGCTGCAGATGCGTCCGGGGGCCGATTCCACAAAAGACAAATGGTTGCTGCGCCTGCTGATGGCCCGCGTGGCCGAGCAGAAGGGTAAAAATGAACTGGCGCTGCACCTTCTTGGTGAGCTTGATGGCACAGCACAGTCCATCACCCTCGGGCATTGGACGCCGGGGCTATTATTTGAGGTCAAATCGCGCCGCCTCAGACTGCTGCGCATGAAAGCCGCCCGCAGTGAAACCGATAAATCCAGACTTCAGCCGGAGATGGACCAGCTTCTGGCTGGCCTGATTGCGCTCGATCCGGCAGGCAGTGCGGTGCTTTGTGGCTAATAACACATGGCGAGCTTTTAAAACACAATTATTCAGGTTTTTATGGACGACTTAACCCTGCGTTATTACGACGCTGAAATGCGCTACCTGCTGGAAGCCGGCGAAGAGTTTGCCCGTGCGCACCCCGAGCAGGCGGCAATGCTCAATCTTGATAAAGCGGGCGCGCGCGACCCGTATGTGGAGCGCCTGTTTGAGGGCTTTGCCTTCCTGATGGGGCGGCTGCGGGCGAAGCTCGATGACGATCTACCGGAGCTGACTGAAGGGCTGGTCAGTCTGCTATGGCCGCATTACCTGCGCACCATTCCGTCGATGTCGGTGGTGGAGTTCACCCCTGACTGGCGCGAAATGAAAGAACCGATGCGTATTGTCAAAGGCTTCGAGGTGAACTCACGACCCATCGGTGAGAAGGGGACACGCTGTCGCTACACCACCACCAGAGAGATAACCCTGCAGCCGCTGGCGCTGGAGCAGGCCCGCCTGTCGACTGACCCGGACGGACGTTCTGTCATTAGCCTGCGTTTTAACTGCAGCCTCCTTGCCGACTGGAGCCGTGTCGATCTCAGCCAGATCCCGTTTTACTTCAATGCGGACGCACCGCTGGCCTGCGCCATGCATGAAGCTTTTACCATGAACACGGCCCGTCTGTGGTTGCGCATGCCGGGTAACACAGACAGAAGACCACTGGACGGGTATTTCACCGCACTGGGGTTTGGTGATGATGACAGGCTGTGGCCGAAGGGTGACAGCAGTTTCAGCGGTTACCAGTTGCTGCTGGAGTATTTCACCTTCCGCGAGAAATTCATGTTCACCGGCCTGCGCGGGCTGGAAACTGTCACTTTTCCGGCTGAGTTACCCTGGTTTGAAATTGATGTGGTGCTAGCGAAACGCTGGGAACATGACTTCCGCTTTACCGAAAAGCATCTGCGCATGAACTGTGTGCCGGTAATTAACCTGTTCCCGCTGGAATCTGACCCGCTGACGCTCAACTCCCTGCAGACTGAGTACATGCTGCGCCCGATGCGCGTGCAGGATGGCCATACCGAAATTTATACCGTCGATTCGGTGATATCCTCGAACCAACACACTTATGTGCCGTTCTCAAGTTTTCGCCACAAAGGCGGAATGATGCGTCATGAAGCACCGGAATATTACTACCACACCCGCGTGCGCCGCGGTCCGTCAGGTCTGCACAATACCTGGCTTATCCTTGGCGGCGAAGCTTTTGATAACCACTCGGTACCAGAAGACGAGAGCCTCTCCCTGACACTTACCGGCACCAACGGCCAGCTACCACGGCGTGCGCTGCAGAGCACCGTGCTCGATACGGTGATGAAAACCACCTCAGTCAGTATCGCCGTGCGTAACCTCTGCGCGCCGACGCTGCCATGTTATCCCCCGGCGCAGGATCGCTTTCACTGGCGTGTGCTGAGTCATCTCGGCAGCGGGTTCCTGTCAATGATGGACAACGCCGACGTGCTGCGCGGTACCCTGGCGCTGTATGAATGGACCGACAGCGAGATGAACCGCCGCCGCCTGGAAGCCATCATCGACGTGAAGCACAGTGAAACCGAGCGCTTCGAGCAGGGCTATCTTGTCCGTGGTGTGCAGATTGAAGTGACGCTGGATAGTCACGGGTTTGCCGGGCGCGGCGATATCTGTCTGTTCGGCGAGCTGCTGAGCCGCTTCTTCGCACTCTACACCGACATCTATCTGTTTAACCGCCTGATCATTCTTCTGCAACCGACCGGAGAGCGCCTGGAATGGGAAGAGAAGCACAATCGCCGTATTCCCGGCTGACCCCGCGGCTGGAAGCCAGCCTTCACCGCATTAACTTTTATCGTTTCTGTCAACTGCTGGAAAAACGTCATCTGGACCGGCCGCTGATGGGTTCGACCAGCCATCCGGCGGACGACCCGGTACGCTTTGTACCGCACCCGGGGATGGGTTTTCCGGCCAGTGAGTTGAAAGCCGTCGAATATGATGAGGATGATGAAAGCAGGCCTCCGCGCATCCGCACGACCTTTATGGGGTTGTACGGGGTCGACTCACCGCTACCTACGGCTTATATCGATGACATTACTCAGCGCCGTGAAGGGCACGACGCACTGCAGGGCTTTCTGAATATTTTTAGCCACCGCATCCTGACGCAGTTTTACCGCATCTGGCGAAAATATTCCTATCCGGCCACGTTTGAGCCGGGAGGAACAGACACCATTTCGCAGTCGCTGCTGGGGCTGGTGGGGCTGGGCATACCGGGCACCGCGAACCACATTGCCACACCGGTATCCCGCTTTCTGGCGCTGCTGGGTGTGCTGCAGCAGCCCGGAAAAACCCAGGAGGGGATGCAGGCGCTGGTGACCCTGCTGGCCCCGGAAACCACCGTGAAGGTCAGCCCGTACTGCCTTCGACCGGTAGAGGTCAGCCAGTCACTGGGTTTTTACGGTGATGAGGATTTTCTTCTGGACGGCAATACGCCTCTGGGTGACGAGGCGATGGATACGGGCAGCCAGCTGCTGGTTGCGCTCACGACGGATAACGAACAGGAAGCGCAGGGCTGGAAACCGGATGGTCTGTTGTATCAGGATTTTCTGGTGATGCTGCGCGTTTATCTCGGCTGGCGCTTTAAGGCAAAGATCACCCTGAGCACCCGGACCCGACTGCTGGCCGCTCCACCGCTCAGCGAAGGCCCGTTCTGGCTGGGGATGAACGGTGTGCTGGGCGCGGAACAGGACCATCTTCCGGACCTTCCGGACGATATTCCGCAGACATTTACGACGGAACTGGGCTATTACACGGGGCTGCAGCCCGCAACACCACAACAAGGAAACCGACGTGTTACGTACAAATTTGAGTAAACCCGCATGCTGGCTACCTGCATTACTGGCGTTCAGCCTGGCGGGCTGTGGGGTGACGCAGGGCGTCACTGATGGCACCAAATCAGCCTTCAGCGCCATTTTTTACAAACAAATTAAAGAGCTGCATCTCGATTTTACCGCGCGTGAAGCGCTCAACACGGACTCCCGTGAGAGCAACTCGTTGTCTGAACCCGTAATGGTCCGTGTTTACCAGTTAAAAGACCGCAAAGCGTTCGACAAAACGGTCTACCCGCAGTTGCTCAAAGACAGTGACACTATTCTCAAAGAGGATTTGCTGGCAAGCCGTGATGTGGTGGTGAAGCCGGGCGGGGACGTGAATCTTGATATGCCAATGGAAGCGGGTGCGAAATTTGTCGCGGTGGTCGGTCTCTTCCGCCATCCCGATATGGTTAACAACACCTGGAAGCAGGTTCTCGAACGTGAAGATCTCGATCCGGATAAACCCCGTATTCTGGAAGCCGGGAATAACCACCTGACATTACAACCGCTGAAGGATGACTGATGCCACAGGGACACAACACACCCTCACTGTACGAAATGCTGTGCGGTAATTTCTCCAGTGGCCTGAGCCTCCACCAGGTCAGCGAGCAGAATCAGGTTATCCTTTCGGTACTCGACAACATGCAGCGCATTCTGAACTGCCGCGCCGGCACGCTGGCGCACCTGCCGGACTACGGTCTGCCGGATATGACCAGAATTCTGCAGGGCATGCCGGGTACCGCGCATGAACTAATGGGCACGCTATCGGCGGTATTGCTTAAGTACGAACCTCGGCTTAAGAAAATTGATGTGGTTCTGCTTGAGCAGACTATTCCGGGTGAGCTGCGTTATGCGATTGATGCCGAACTCAGGGGGATTGGTCTGGTGCGTTATGGCACGGCGTTTATGCCCGAAGGCCGTGTGCTGATCCGTCACCTCAAACAGCAGCAGTATCTTGATGCCCGGACCCGCCTCTAAACTTCTGACGGACAGTAAACCATGTCGGCAAAAGCACGATTTTTAAGAAAACTGCAGGACCAGCATCCCCGCAGTGAAGCCTTTGACACGAAGGCGGAAGCGGATATTGCGGCGTTCCGCCTGCGAATCAGCCAGCTACAGGCGTCAATGGACACGTGGCTTGCCGGAACAGAAATCCGCACGGAAGCCACTGCCACTGTGCTGGTTGAATTTCTCATCGGCGGGAGCGCGTTTTCGGTGCCGGGTATAACCCTGCACTACGGAAAGCGAAGTATCCGGTTTACCCCCATTTTCCTGTACGGGCCGGGCGTAACCGGCTGTATTGAGGCCTGTCTGCATGCGCCGGACGCTATCCGGTCCCTGTACCGTTTGTTTATGCGCAGCGGCAGACAGAATGACTGGACCTGGTGTCCGGCAGGCGTGCAGGGCGGCGATCCTGCCCGGTTTGATGAAGAGGCATTCTTTATGATGATTGCCCCTTTGCTTCCTGAGTAAACCCTGAGCCTGACTCTGGCTCGCTTTTCCCCGGAAAATGAAACATGCATGACGAACAACCCCGTCCGGTGAGAACCGGCGGCGATCCGCGTTCACTGCCTCAATTTACGGCGCTGCGCGATGAGATGAGCAAACTGACACACCCGGCACGTCCGGACGTCGACTGGATGCAGGTGGAAAAACTGGCGCTTTCCCTGTTTGAAATCAACGGTGTTGAGCTGCAGACCGGTGCCTGGTATACCCTTGCACGCAGCCAGCTGGCGCAGGTCAGGGGGCTTAACGAGGGGCTGGCCATCCTGACAGCGATGCTGAGCTACCAGTGGGCTCAGTTCTGGCCGCAGCCGGTGCAGGCCCGGGCTGAAATTCTCAGTGGACTTTTTCAGCGCCTGCAGAAACTTTTCCGCACCTGGTCACTGCAGCCTGCTGATTTCACAGCCCTTGAGCTGGCTGAAAAGCAACTGCAGGCGCTGGACGACATTCTGAAGCGTCAGGAACTCAGATACGCCTGTAACCCGGCATCCCTGCTGCAGCAAATATGCAGTGCCTTAAGTCGCCTGGAAAACGGTGCTCTGCATGAGAAGACCTCCCGGGGTACTGCTTTGCCTGAGGAAGCGGTGCGACCTGCCAGCCAGCTGGTCTATGTCATCCATAAGGAGCCCGAGGTCAGGGTGCGGGTGGCAGAGATGCCAACAGTTAAAGCAAAACGGTGGCTCGTCTTTGTGGCTGGCATGGCAACCTCGCTGGTGCTGGGCGCAGCAACGGCTTTTGGGTGGCAGGTCCTGCATCAGCCGGATGACGCCACAAATACCCTGGCCGCCTCCGTTGCCCCGCTGCCAGAACCCATGACTGCCCCGCAAATCGATGCCTTCAGGAAGACGGATAACAGCCGGACAGAATCTGCCATCTGGCTTGAGCGAATAACGAATCAGGTCAACGGGGTCATGAACCAGTCGCCGGGATGGCGGCTTCGCTATGCCCAGGGACTGGTGACGCAGGCAAAATCCCTGTGGCCGGACGACCCGGCAACCCGTGAGCTGGTAAAACGCTGGGAGCAGTATCAGATGGCCCGGACGCTGCCCGCCAGCAAGCTCCAGGGCTGGAATGAGGGAATGACGCAACTTCAGGCGCTGTCGGCAAAGCTGGATGCGCTGGATCATCAGAAGGGAAAATACCTGACGGGAAGTGAACTGAAGACGATGGTCTGGCAGATAACCCGTTCGTTTGCCAGTGCAGTACCGGCAGAAGAGCAACTGCGGCTGCTGGTTAGCGCACCGGGGGAGGGTAACACCCCCGGAGTCAGTATTGAGGAAGCTTCACGACATCTGGATTCTTTGAGCTTTATCCTTCTAACAGCGCAGTAAACTTCGCCAGCCACTGCGGATGCGCAGGCCAGGCGGGGGCGGTCACCAGGTTGCCGTCAACATGGGCCTGATCGATGCCGATACTGGCGTAATGTCCGCCGCTGAGACGGACCTCAGGCGCACAGGCCGGGTAGGCGCTGCAGGTCCGTCCCTTCAGTATGCCAGCGGCAGCGAGCAGTTGCGGGCCGTGACATACCGCGGCAATCGGTTTACGTGCGGCGTCAAATGCCTGAACCAGCTTTAACACATCCTCATTTAAGCGCAGATATTCGGGCGCTCTGCCGCCGGGGATCAGCAGGGCGTCATAATCCTGCTCTTTAACGCTGGAAAAGTCGGCGTTAAGGGTAAAACGGTGGCCGGGTTTTTCGCTGTAGGTCTGCGCGCCGTCAAAGTCATGGATCGCCGTTATAATGTAGTCGCCCTTCGGCTTGTCGGGGCAGACTGCATCGACCTGGTGGCCCACCATCTGTAACGCCTGAAAAGGCACCATGGTTTCGTAATCTTCGGCGTAATCACCCACCAGCATCAGGATTTTCTTGCTCATCATTCCTCACCTTTATCAACAAAGATGATTAAGATATAGCCTGGCGTGGCTGAATTGCCGGAAATAAAAAAGCCCGTCAGAGAACGGGCAACATAAGCAAGTGAATAAGTGATTCGTTATCAACGTTGTTGGAGGATAACGACGCGTATCTTACGCGGCAGTACGGCATGCAGGTACCTGACAAATTCGGTAGGTGAAACAAGAGATTAAACATGCGTTATGGGGCATCGAAGGTCGGGTAAAGGGTATTTTCCAGAAACGCGACGAAATACCAGATTTCACCGCTAAAGATAAACCAGAAGCCAAATATAATAAGGAGTAAAATAATTATGGTGAGTATTATTTCTGTTTTTCCCATTGCAGATTCTACCCACCTGAAATTATTTTATCCGAGGCAGGCATTGTAGCGGGGCTTTGTCGGATACTCCAGTTTCATGCCGCAAGGACTTTATTACGTCCGTCATTTTTAGCGCGATACAGCGCATCGTCGACACGCTTAAACAGCTCATCAATACTCTCCCCCTGATTATGTCGCGCCACGCCAATGCTGACGGTAAAGCGGGGCAACCCCGGAAGCGTTATACGGGCAACGGCCGCACGGATCGACTCGGCAATCTGCAGCGCAGTGTCGAGAGGGGTACGCGGCAGCAGAAGGACGAACTCTTCTCCACCCCAACGAAAGACCAAATCCTCTTTTCGGCTGCAGGCTTCCAGCGTTCGGGAGAGAGCGATAAGCACCTCATCGCCCTTCAGATGACCGAACAGATCGTTGATGTTCTTGAAATGATCGGTATCCACCAGCAGCAGGCTAAACTGCTGCTGCGCGGGAAGATGATTCAGGTCGCTTTGATCGGTAATCGCGTAGAACTGGCGCCGGTTGAGTAATCCCGTCATGGAGTCACGTAACGCAGCATGTTCCAGCTCCTGCTCCAGCCTTTTTTGCTCGGTGATATCGTGGATGATGCACAACATCAGCTTGTCACCGTAGATCTCAATGGGGCCGGCATACGTCTGAACATGACGGGTAGTGCCGTCGGCAAGACGGTGAACAAAGTTAAGCGGTTTATGGCCACCGGGCAGCGCGGCGATCGCCGTCATAATGGGTATCACATCTCGCCCCAGGGTATTTATCTCCCAGGTATGCTTACTGCACATATCATCATGCGAATAACCATAAAAATTCAGCGCGGCCAGGTTAGCATCGACGATCTGGCCGTCACGCGCAGGATCGATTAACAGCATCGGTGCGCTGTTGGTCTGGAAAAAACGGGCGTAAAACCCCTGTTTTTTCCGCCGGTAGGTTGCCGAGCGGCTGGCCTTCAATCCTGTGAGGAGTTGCGGGGCGAACCCCTCGAAAACAATCACATCTCCCCAGGGGGCGTAACGGGCCAGCGAGAGACGGCAACTTAATGGTGTATCCTGCCCATCCCGGCTTATTGTCCAGATTTCGACGATCTCCTGCTCTGTTTTCAGTTCAGGGACATACATCGACAGGAGGGTTTGCGCCGTTGCGGAATAGGTGCCTTTACGCAGCGCATCGAGAGTTTTATTACTCATGACCTGCAGAGCGGCCACATTGGCAAAAATAATCTGTTCCGACACGGGTGAAATGAGCCACACGGGGGTTTTAATAACATTCAGCGTATCAAAACAAGGTTGTGACATAGGCGTTTCCTGCTCATCGGCACACTGTGCCTGACCATCATGACCGAATTAACTCGCGTGTACTCATTTGAAACATACTCTACTTAACCCCGTCAGGCATGATTTTTTTGTGAAATATAGGCGCTGTCGGTTTGCGTTTTATTAATGGGGATAATTTGTTTGTCTGAGTTTTTCTGCAACAGCAGCCACGGGACCTGTTCGGCAGGTAACGGGCGAGAGAAAAGATATCCCTGCAGATAGTCGCAGCCAAGACGGGTGAGCTCCGCCTGCTGTGCTTCCGTTTCTATCCCTTCTGCCACCACATTCATCTCCATGGTGCGGGCAATACTCATAATGGTTTCGACCAGCTTGTAGCTTTTTTCATTTTCCAGCATTGAAGTGACAAAGCTTCTGTCAATTTTCAGTTCTTTTGCCGGGAGTACGCTCAACATCAGCAGGTTGGAATAGCCGGTACCAAAATCATCGATCGAGACGGTGATCCCCGCACGATTAAACGCTTCCAGTAACTCGATGCTGCGGTCGAGATTTTTGAGCGCGGTGCTTTCTGTCACCTCAAGAATTAACCTGGACGGCGACAGGTTGTATTTTTCCAGCATCGACGACACGACAGGGAAAATGTCCTGCTGTTCGAACTGGACGGGGGATAAGTTGAGCGACAGCGTCCACTGGCTGAAACCTTGTTCCGTCCAGAAATGAAGCTGCCGACACGCCGCTTCAATGGCCCAGTTACCCACCGGAATGATCAAGCCGGTTTGTTCCAGCGTGGGAATAAACAGATTAGGCAATAACACACCTTGTTCAGGATGCCGCCAGCGAAGAAGGGCTTCAAAACCATGTATCGTTTTATCTTCCGCATGCCAGGTGGGCTGGTACCACAGTTCAAACTGGTCACGCTCCAGCGCCTGAGACAGCTCCTGCAGAAAACCGGGTTTTGCCGGGACTGCGGTTGACATCTCGGTTCTGTAAATGGCCCAGTCATTGCGGCCCTCTTCTTTAACATGGTGTAAGGCAGCATCGGCCTTGAGCTTTAGCTCATGTAGCGTTTCGCCATCCTGAGGGTAGCGGCTGACGCCCGCGCTGATTGTCGTGCTCAGCGTATGTCCACAGAGCGAAAGCGGACGTCGCATATCCCCAAGCAAGGCGTTGAGCAGGGCGTTGAGTTTGTCGTCGTCACATTCCGGTACCAGCAGGATAAAGGCATCCCCACCCAACCTGGCCAGGGTCATCTCCCGGGTGAGCCGGGCCGTAATGCGCTGCGCAACAGTGATCAGTAACTCATCCCCGACGTTGTGTCCCCAGGTATCATTAACCCGCTTGAAGTGATCGACGTTGAGGAAAATCACGGCAAATTGCCTGTTACTCAGCAACGCACTGCGCAGACAATCCTGCATGCGGATATCCATCTGTTGACGGTTAGCCAGCCCGGTGAGCGCATCGAAGCGCGCCTGTAGCTCAAGCTGGCGATTGAGCTGCCGCAGATTATCTGTCAGCCGGTTGGTACGCCAGTGAGAATCGATAAGCGAAATGATTAACATCACCCCGAGCAGGCAAAGCGTGGTAACCGAAACCCAGATGGACAACCCCAGTTCGCCGATCCCGCCGGGCAGAGTGTGCGCCATTTCCTGAAAATGGGCGGCACTCATGCCGGTATAGTGCATTGCACTGATTGCGGCACCCATGACCAGGGCCGCGAGAAGGCGATCGATAAAGACCCCTTTGTGTTTATCACGCAGGCGGAATGCCAGCCACAGTGCCGCCCCGGAGGCGACGACGGCAATTACGACGGACAATGCCACAAGGCGCCAGTCCCAGAGGATACTGTCATTGAGCATCAGGGCCGCCATACCGATGTAGTGCATGGATACCACGCCCGCGCTCAGGATCGTCGTGGCAAGGATCAGCGGAACAGGAGAGAGTTTTTTGCCGGTAACGGCAATATTAATGGCCGTGGTCGATGCCGCCACCGCGACGCCGAGAGAGGCAAGGGTTAACCAGAGGTCGTAACTCATCATCATTGGCATTTGCATCGACAGCATGCCAATGAAGTGCATCGACCAAATCCCGATGCCCAGCGAGCACCCTCCGGCCATGCGCCAGAACATGGCCGCCTTTCGGCTGGAAAGGGGGATTTTACCGGCGCTGTCCAGCGCCACAAAAGAGGCGATGAAAGCGACCAGATAAGAAATAGCGATTAATACAGGGTCCCACGATATATTGAGCATTATGCAATCCCACTCCTGAGAGGGTCACCAATTTCGCCTGCCGGGTCCATCTTTATCTGGCAACGAACATGCGCATTCAAACAAGGTTAGTTATTTATCGTGAAAAATGACCAGTCATATTAATACCCTGAAGCGCGTTAAGAATATAAAATATATTTCTTTCATTAACCTGTTAAGCATTGCTAAACATAAATGAATAATAGTAGCAAAGCGCCTTAAATATGAGAGCGATTGTCTCGTCTCATGGCAGGCGATGGTATCGCTTAACGTGGCCGGAGACCAGTATTGCAGCATGCCGCGCAGAACATTTTCACTAATACACGTTTTTTATCTGACTTAAGCAAAATCTCAGGTTGCTAACGGCGAAAAGAAAAACCAGTGACGATTGCCATGAAAAACGGTTGAGGGAATGCTATAAAACGAGATGCCGACCAAAATATAAATTGTGGGTATCATCATGCTAAAAAATATGAGCGTCAGGACCTTTATTATCGGGTTCCTTTTATCTCTTTTTTTGATAACTGCAGGTGTCGTTGTTCTATTTTCCAGCAATCCCTCTCTCTTTATTTCCCTTAACGTAATCAACTTCGTTGCGCTATTTTTGCTCTGGGTCTATATGACGAAGTATCTTGTGACACCGATCAATACGGTGAAGAAAAGTATTGAAGAGGTGACAGCGGGCAATCTGGGGGTGTCTATTCCCGAGTTTGGCAACAACTGCGCGGGTCGACTCATTCCCGGCATTAATAGCCTTTCGGGCAACATCGCTACGCTGGTGCGCGAGATCAGGGCGTCATCGCAAACCGCCATGACCTTATCGGATCAACTCTCGTCGCGTAGCGCGCAGCTTTCGGTGAAAACCGAGCAGCAGTCGGCGTCTCTGGTGCAAACCGCAGCCAGCATGGAGCAAATGGCGGCAAGCACCAAAAACAATGCCGATAACACCCGCCTGGCGAGCGAGCAGGCCAACATGGCGACGCGACAGGCGCGCAAGGGCGGGGAGCTGATGGGGCAGGTCGCCACCAACATGGAGTCCATCACCGAATGCGCTCAGCAGATGACAGAGATTATCTCGCTGATCGACGGCATTGCCTTCCAGACGAATATTCTGGCACTCAACGCGGCCGTTGAGGCGGCGAGGGCGGGAGATCATGGAAAGGGATTTTCTGTCGTCGCAGAAGAGGTCAGAAACCTGGCGCACCGCAGTGCAGAGGCCGCGAAGAATATCAAAGCGCTGATTGAAGTCACCAGCAGTAACGTCAGTCAGGGTGCCACCGTTGTATCGGAGGCGGAGAAGAATATGCAGGAGATCGTGGCGGGGTCAGGGAATGTCAGCCGGCTAATGGACGAAATTTCCGCCTCGACCTCAGAGCAGGAGAAAGGGATATCTCAGATTACGCTGGCGTTGTCAGAGCTGGAGCGGGTCACGCAAAGTAACGTGGCAATGGCGGAGGAACTTAACGGCTCCTCTGATGTGCTGCGTAACCAGGTGATTGAACTGCAGGCCCGCACGCGTAATTTCCGGCTTGACCAGGGCACACCTTCCTCCTTATCGTCCGGCTCACCCGCCTTCCTTCAGCGGCCAGAGCACTCTCTCTGACAACACCTGCCTTTCTTGCCGGGTGGCGCGTGCTTACCCGGCCGACACTCCGCCACGATATCAATACATTGCACAACGCATTTTTGTTGCTTAACCCTTCATGAAAGCTAGACTGACACCGAAAGAGTTAAATGGTGGAGGCGCTGTGGAAAGCATTAAAGGATCTGAACTTAACGTTCCTGACGCAGTATTTGCGTGGGTGCTGGATGGTCGTGGCGGTGCCCGACCGCTGGAAGACAACGATGTGATCGATAATGCGCATCCCTGCTGGTTACATTTGAACTACACCCACCCGGACAGTGCTGACTGGCTGGCCTCAACGCCGCTTTTGCCTAACAATGTGCGTGATGCGCTGGCCGGGGAAAGCCTGCGGCCCCGCGTGAGCCGCATGGGCGACGGTACGCTAATCACCCTGCGATGCATTAACGGCAGCACGGATGAACGTCCGGATCAGCTGGTTGCGATGCGTGTCTATATGGACGACGGGCTGATTGTCTCCACCCGCCAGCGTAAAGTGCTGGCGCTGGATGACATCGTGAACGATCTGAAAGAGGGCACCGGGCCTGTCGACTGCGGCAGCTGGCTGGTGGACGTGTGTGATGCGCTGACCGATCACGCAAGTGAGTTTATCGAGGAACTCCACGACAAAATCATCGACCTGGAAGATAACCTGCTCGATCAGCAGATCCCGCCGCGTGGTTTTCTGGCCCTTCTGCGTAAGCAGCTGATCGTGATGCGCCGCTATATGACGCCCCAGCGGGACGTGTATGCGCGTCTGGCCAGTGAAAGGCTTGCCTGGATGAATGACGATCACCGTCGCAGAATGCAGGATATCGCCGACAGACTGGGCCGCGGACTGGATGAAATTGATTCCTGTATTGCCAGAACGGCGGTGATGGCGGACGAAATTGCGCAGGTGATGCAGGAGTCGCTGGCGAGAAGAACCTATACAATGTCCCTGATGGCAATGGTATTTTTACCCAGCACGTTTCTTACCGGGCTGTTTGGCGTCAACCTGGGCGGCATTCCGGGTGGTGCGTATCGCTATGGCTTTACCGCATTTTGCGTCATGTTAGTTGTTTTGATTGGTGGTGTTGCATGGTGGTTGCATCGTAGTAAATGGCTGTAAATTTACGCTTTTTTCTCCTTTCGACGGGGTCAAAACGCTCTTTTAATTGAGCGAAGTCAATAAACGTTTACCCCGTAAGGTGCACTATTACTCCCGCAGGTGAATGCAACGTCAAGCGATGGGCGTTGCGCTCCATATTGTCTTACTTCCTTTTTTGAATTACTGCATAGCACAATTGATTCGTACGACGCCGACTTCATAGTCGGCTTTTTTTTGCCTCCTGAATCTCAGCGTCTACCCTAAAAGGGATGACAGTCAATTCTGGAGGGAATGATGAGCATCCTCAACGCTCTGCTATTGCAACAATCACGACAGTCCGATCCCACCCCGACCGATCCGGTGCCAATGCCCGATCCCATCCCGCGTCCTCAGCCGATGCCCGACCCGCCGCCCGATGAAGAACCGATTAAATTGTCGCATCGGACCGCGAGATCTGCGAGGATACGCGCCATCTGACCGCAAAGATCACCACGAGAGACAATTGTGACCGCTTTTTCTACCCTGAATATTCTGCCCGCCGCCCAACTCGATAACCTTAACGAGTTGGGATACCTCACGATGACGCCTGTTCAGGCGGCCGCGTTGCCCGCCATCCTTGAGGGCCGTGACGTGCGCGTACAGGCGAAAACGGGCAGTGGGAAAACCGCGGCATTTGGTCTTGGCCTGTTGCAACATATCGATGCGGCGCTTTTTCAGACCCAGTCGCTGGTGCTGTGCCCGACCCGTGAGCTGGCCGATCAGGTTGCTGGCGAACTGCGTCGCCTGGCGCGATTCCTGCCAAACACCAAAATTTTAACCCTCTGTGGCGGACAGCCGTTCGGCGCGCAGCGTGATTCACTTCAGCATGCGCCGCACATTATTGTCGCGACGCCAGGCCGCCTGCTGGATCACCTGCAAAAAGGCACCGTTTCGCTGGATGCGTTACACACGCTGGTGATGGATGAGGCAGATCGGATGCTGGATATGGGCTTCAGCGACGCGATTGACGAGGTGATCCGTTTCGCACCGACCGATCGTCAGACGCTGTTGTTCTCTGCAACCTGGCCGGAAGCCATCGCCGCCATCAGCGGGCGCGTGCAGAAAAATCCCCTGACCATTGAGATCGACAACGTAGATGCGCTGCCCGCCATAGAGCAGCAGTTCTTTGAAACCTCGCAGCAGGGGAAAATCCCGCTTCTGCAGAAATTGCTGAGCCAGCATCAGCCAGCCTCCTGCGTGGTGTTCTGTAACACCAAAAAAGATTGCCAGTCGGTCTGTGATGCCCTGAATGCTGCCGGGCAGAGCGCATTGTCGCTGCATGGCGATCTGGAACAGCGCGATCGCGATCAGACGCTGGTCCGTTTCGCCAACGGCAGCGCCCGCGTGCTGGTCGCGACCGATGTCGCTGCGCGCGGTCTGGATATCAAATCCCTTGAGCTGGTCGTGAACTATGAACTGGCGTGGGATCCGGAAGTCCATGTCCACCGTATCGGTCGTACCGCACGCGCCGGGAACAGCGGTCTGGCCATCAGCTTCTGCGCGCCGGAAGAGGCGCAGCGCGCCAACATTCTTTCTGAGATGCTGCAGATTAAACTGAACTGGATGAATGCTCCTGCCGGCGTCAGCCTGGTGCCGCTGGAAGCCGAAATGACGACGCTGTGTATCGATGGTGGGAAAAAAGCCAAAATGCGCCCGGGAGATGTATTAGGTGCATTGACCGGAGAGGTGGGGCTGGACGGGGCGGATATCGGTAAGATTGCGGTTCACCCGGCGCATGTCTATGTGGCGGTTCGCCAGTGCGTTGCCCATAAAGCCTGGAAGCAGCTGCAAAACGGGAAAATTAAAGGTAAAACCTGTCGCGTACGTTTGCTGAAATAAAGAATGAAGCGTCTCAGAAGGTATTTCTGAGACGCTAATCGCTTATTTCACTTCAAGCACGTTCAGACGCAGCTCTTCAAACGCGTTGTCATCGTCTTCTGGCTGCCAGCCAGCTGGCTGCATCGGGATATCTTCCCGGTCAAACGCCAGGTCACCGCCGTTCACCACGTCAGATTCGTGGTTGATGCCTTTGAAGTCGAACAGTTCAACATCCGCGAGATGCGAAGGCACGACGTTCTGCATCGCGCTGAACATGGTTTCGAGCCGCCCCGGATAACGCTTGTCCCAGTCGCGCAGCATGTCGCCAATGACCTGACGCTGCAGGTTCGGCTGAGAGCCGCAGAGGTTACATGGAATAATCGGGAACCCTTTAGCCTGAGAAAAACGCTCAATGTCTTTTTCGCGGCAGTAGGCAAGCGGGCGGATCACAATGTGTTTGCCGTCATCGCTCATCAGTTTAGGGGGCATACCTTTCATCTTGCCGCCGTAGAACATATTGAGGAACAGCGTTTGCAGGATATCGTCGCGGTGGTGGCCCAGCGCAATTTTGGTCGCACCCAGTTCCGTCGCGGTACGATACAGAATGCCACGGCGCAGACGAGAGCAAAGCGAGCAGGTGGTTTTTCCTTCCGGGATTTTCTCTTTCACAATACCGTAGGTATTTTCTTCGACGATTTTGTACTCAACGCCCAGGTTCTCGAGATATTCCGGCAGAATATGCTCCGGGAAGCCCGGCTGTTTCTGGTCAAGGTTGACCGCCACCAGGGAGAAATTCACCGGGGCACTTTGCTGAAGATTACGCAGGATCTCCAGCATGGTGTAGCTGTCTTTACCGCCTGACAGGCAAACCATGATGCGGTCGCCTTCTTCAATCATGTTGAAGTCTGCAATGGCTTCGCCGACGTTACGGCGCAGTCGCTTTTGCAGTTTATTCAGGTTGTATTGCTCTTTCTTTGTATTTGCTTGATTTTCTTGCATTTATTACTACCTTCGGAGCCGATAGGGGCATAATAGGGGCAAAAATTTTTCAGCGTGCCAGCTTATCGTTAAGCATCAGCACCTGTTCGCCATTCATTTCTTCAATCCACGCACCGTAGACTTCATAAACCATTTGCGCGTTTTCATGCCCCATCTGGCTGGCTATGAAAGACGGGTTAGCGCCGGCAGATAAAAGCCAGCAGGCAAAAGTATGCCGCGTATGGTACGGATTCCGGCGGCGAATACCAGCACGTTTTACAGCTGCGTTGAATCTCGCACCGATGCTCGATAAAGAGTAGTAGGCTTTCTGTTCTCCTTTTCGCATCCGGGGTATGAAAACGAATCGCAGGCTTTGATGTTCCACTGCGCCATACTCGCGATGATTAAAGACAATTTCGGTTTTAGGCTGTAGCGCTGTCAGCTTGCGCTGTGCTTTCAAGGCTTCAAGTGCCGGCTCTAATAGGGTAATAACCCGGTTACCTGCTTCGGTTTTTGGTGGGCCGAACATGCCCAACGCATTAAGATTGCGCTGTATATGAGCCGTACCTTTTTCCCAGTCGATATCTTCCCAGGCAAGAGCTGCAAGCTCCCCATGACGGACACCGGTATAAACTGCGAATGTCCACATATTGAGGCTTTGGCCACGCTCGGATTACGACAGGCTTCTCACCGTCAACGCATCGCTATCTGAACCAAACTGGGTGGAATGGGCAAACACCATCAGGCTGATGCGTGTCCAGGACAAACGCACGCACTACGAAATCTGTGACCTGTTCCAGTGGGCTAACCGGGACGAATTCTGGAAAGACAACATTCTGAGCCCTTCAAGTCTGCGAAAGCAGTGGGATCAGCTCACCACCAAACGGCTGCGTGCAACCGCAGCGGTAAAACCATCCCGGAGCGGCATCGACCTGCACAATACCGACTGGATTGACGGGGTGCTGGAATGAAAAATCTTGCCGAAAGCATTCAAAATTTTGATCGGGAACAGGCTCGCCGTGTGGCGCATAACTTGCCTGAGCAGTACACCGAACGCGAACAAACACAGCAGGTGGCGCATATTATCAACGGCCTGTTTGTGCAGCTGGCTGCCGCTTTTCCGGCAAGCCTGGTTAATCGCAGCCAGGAAGACGTTGATGAAATTCGCCGGCAGTGGGTGCTTGCGTTCAAAGAAAACGGGATAATCAGCATGGAGCAGGTTGAAGCGGGCATGCGCATGGTGAGGCGACAGGAGCGTCCATTCCTGCCTTCGCCAGGCCAGTTCATCAAGTGGTGCAGGGAAGGGCGCTGTGTGCTGGGGATCACCACCGCTGACGTAATGGCTGAATACTGGAAGTGGCGCAAGCTGGTGTTTCGCTACCCGAGCAGTGAGCAGTATCCGTGGCCAAAGCCGGTTTTTTACCACATCTGCATTGAGCTGCGCCGGCGCGGAACTGATGGTCAGTTGTGTCAGAAAGAGCTCGAGCGTGAAGCTGGAGAAATTCTGGGGATGTGGGAAAAGCGGGTGCTGGCTGGGAAGCCTATTCCTCCTGTTCGTCGGGCGTTGGCAGCACCAGTGGCGCCGAAGGGGCCGACGCCAGCTGAGCTTTTGAAAGCCAAATATGAGCGGATGAAAGCCGATGGGAGGGCGTAGGGATGAAATGGTCCGGAATGAGCAAAAAGAAAACTTAGTGACAGTTCCTGCTTAATGAGGCCAGGATAATCACTCCAACAGATTGTTATCTCTCCTGCTTGTGATGAAAGCTAAGGAATTCATTTTACCGACGGAGTAGTTACAACATTTTGCAATTAGTTATTTTGTAACTTTTTTTGAAATCAACCAAACAACCTCATAACCATCATTGACCTTCAAGTTAACTTTAAACCTATACTCCGGTTACGGCTGATTAAGAACCGGTAACAGAATCGGTTCTGACCATTTCGTTCTGCGAAGAATCGAGCCGGATAAGCACCTTCTATAGAAGTTTATCTAATTGGAGAAATGACATGGGTTATGTAACAACTCGCGATGGCGTTGACATCTTCTATAAGGACTGGGGTCCAAAGGATGGTAAAGTTATTTTTTTCCATCATGGCTGGCCTTTAAGCAGTGATGACTGGGACGCTCAAATGTTATTCTTCGTGAATAAAGGCTTCCGCGTTGTGGCGCATGACAGGCGCGGGCATGGTCGTTCAGCACAAGTGTGGGATGGCCATGACATGGATCATTACGCAGATGATGTTGCAGCCGTTGTGCAACATCTCGGTGTACAAGGCGCGATGCATGTTGGCCATTCAACCGGTGGCGGTGAAGTTGTACGTTATATTGCCAGACATGGTGAAGATAAAGTTTCCAAAGCCGTGTTAATAAGTGCTGTACCGCCATTGATGGTCAAGACAGACAGTAATCCAGAGGGGACGCCTAAATCGGTATTCGATGGCATGCAGGCGCAACTGGCAGCTAATCGCGCCCAGTTTTACTACGACGTTCCTGCTGGACCATTTTATGGATTTAACCGTTCCGGTTCTGCTCCTTCGGAGGCTGTCATTTATAACTGGTGGCGACAGGGCATGATGGGTAGTGCTAAAGCGCATTACGATGGGATAGTTGCATTTTCTCAAACTGACTTCACCGAAGACCTGAAAGGAATATCCATCCCCGTACTTGTGATTCACGGCGATGACGATCAGGTTGTGCCATATAATGATTCCGGAAAGTTGTCGGCTAGTTTGGTCAAAAATGGAAAACTCAATACTTATAAAGGAGCTCCGCACGGCATACCTACTACGCACGCGGCTCAAGTTAACGAAGATCTTCTTGCATTCATAAACAGTTAATTTTGATTATAAAATCGCTTAGTACATGACTCCGCCACCTGTATAAAATACAGGTGGCGGAGTTGTATTAGTTCTAATCATGGGAAGCTAGTATTGATCAGGCTTCATTCATCAACAATTCGTCCTGAAACTGACAAGACGTATCGTCTATCAGATCACTTAATGGAATGTAGTACCGGTGCATCAACCTGCATTAGCTTCATTACCCGCAACATATTTTCCTGGCATGAAATTCCCTTAGGCTTGTTTTCGATACCAGAGATTAAATTCAGTATCATGGTCTGATTATCCATGAGTTGCTGCTGCAGTAGTCGGATTTCCTCAACCCTGGATTCAAGAGAAGCAACTAATCCTTCATGGTTCCAGGTTCCTTTCCCTTGGGGCAATACCTGCCTGATTTGCTCAAGCGAGAACCCAAATTTCTGCGCCCGGTCAATAAGCATGAGTATCAGTGCGGTTTCAGGGGGATATTGGCGGTAACCGTTATCCTGTCGGGGTGGGGAGCTGATAAGGCCTTCCGCCTCATAATAGCGGATGCGGGAAGGCGTAAGCCCTGTCGCTTTTGCCAGATCGCCAATCTTCATTTTATCTCCAGTGAGTCTCTTGACATTAAAGTTAACTTTAAACTTATACTTTTAAAAAAGTCAATGTCCCAGGGCATCCGACTTAAATTTGTTGGAGAGGAAAAACATGCAAACTATTCTGGGCGCAAGCGGACAGATCGCCCGAGAACTAGCCCGCGAGTTAGCGCTTTCCTTCAGCGCTGAACTGAGGCTAGTTAGCCGTCATCCGCAAAAGGTCACAGAAAGTGATACTCTTATGTCAGCTGATTTGCTTGACGGCAGCCAGACTTTGGAGGCTGTAAAAGGAAGCCGCATTGTGTATTTTGCGGCAGGCCTGCCACCGGATTCTTCACTCTGGGAGCAACAGTTTCCTTTAATGCTGCAAAATGCACTAAAGGCCACCCGGCAAGCTGGGGCTCATTTTGTCTATTTTGACAACACGTATATGTATCCTCAGGACAACCGACTTCAGATGGAAGATACGCTGTTCCAGCCATTGGGGCGAAAGGGACGTGTCAGGGCTATGATGGCGAACATGGTGCTGGAGGAGATGAAGCGCGGCGATATACCTGTATTGATTGGTCGTGCTCCTGAATTTTACGGACCAGGAAAAACCCAAAGTTTTACCAATGCTCTGGTTTTAGACAGACTTAAAGCAGGAAAAAAGCCCCTCGTCCCATTACGTGATGACACATTACGCACGCTCATCTGGACCCCAGATGCCAGCCGGGCATTAGCTCTTCTGGGGAACACTCCAGATGCTTACGGTCAGACTTGGCACCTGCCATGTTGTGAAGAACGAATTACATATGCGCAATTTGTTTCTTTGGCGTGCAGTATATTTGGAAAAGAGACCTCATGGTCTGTACTCAGTAAATTAGCCTTATATGTCGCAGGTATTTTTGCTAAGGGGCCGCGGGAATTGCGGGAGCTGCTACCTCGCTATGAAGTTGATAATTTATTTGATTCTTCAAAATTTAAGATGCGTTTCCCGGATTTCAGCATAACAACTTATCAGCAAGGGCTAGAAGGAATCTATGCTGAATGGAAAGCCACATCTGCATTAAAGAAAAATAATTAACCATTGTGTCTGGTTGTTAAAAGCAATCTTTGACCAACACCAGAAGGTTCTAACATGCACCGGACTATATTACATGTTGTTACGAATGTATCTCATTTTGACGACCCTAAGCATAAAACCGGTCTATGGCTGTCAGAACTCACTCACGCGTACGATATTTTTGCGGCCCAGGGCTTTAGACAAAAAATTGTGAGTCCAACAGGCGGCCAGTCGCCCTTAGAACCACGATCCCTCAGATGGCCATTTTTAGATGTTTCGGCCCGGGACTGGCTTAAGGATCCTTCAAGAATGGAACTTCTTGAGAATACCCTCAGTCCTGAGCAAATCGACTCTTCAGAGTATGACGCTATTTACTTCACAGGCGGTCATGCCGTTATGTGGGACTTTCCAAATAATGTAGGGCTTCAGCAACTCACTCGGGATATCCATGAAAGGGGAGGCGTTGTGTCCTCTGTATGCCATGGATATTGCGGTCTGCTGAATACCCGCTTGTCTAATGATGAGCTTCTCGTTAAGGCTCGTAGGATCACTGGTTTTTCATGGACAGAAGAAATCTTGGCGGGTGTATCTCGTGAGATGCCATATAACGCGCAGCAGGAGATGAAGCAAAGGGGAGCCCGATATGAGAAGGCTTTTCTGCCATTTACACCCAACGTTGTCGTTGATGGGCGCCTGGTTACAGGACAGAACCCATTTTCAGCGAAGATAACAGCCATGCGGGTGGTGTCGCTTCTTAATCTCTGACGACAAAGCTGGCTGGAACTTCGCGGTTATGAATTCGCGTTTTATAAACAGAACAACCTCTAATCGAATTGGATGAATTTTGAATTATGTCTGTCGCTGGTGGGTTACGAAGCTCAGATCTAGATACAACTTCTTAAACGTTAACAGGAAAGATGATATGAGATTGATTGAGATAACAAAACCCGGTGGCCCTGAAGTGCTTAAGATAAGCCAGGGTAAAATCCCGGAATGTGGCGAGAGCGAAGTCCTCATTTCTGTAAAAGCCGCGGGGGTAAATCGGCCAGATATTATGCAGAGGGAAGGTAAATATCCTATGCCTGAGGGCGTTACTCCTGTGCCAGGACTAGAAGTTGCAGGAATCGTCCATGCAATTGGGAAGAATGTTACTCACTTATCAGTCGGCGATCGTGTTTGCGCGCTCACTAATGGTGGAGGATATGCAGAATATTGTGCCGTTCCAGTCAGCCAAGTGTTGCCTGTTCCAAAGAACTTGAGCCTTACTGAAGCAGCAGCCCTTCCTGAAACATACTTTACAGTATGGGCCAATCTTTTTTCTCTGGGGAAAGTGAAATCGGGAGATGTTGTATTGATCCATGGTGCAGCAAGTGGTATTGGGACAACCGCGCTGGCGCTGTGCTCTGCCTTAAATATTAAATTATTCGGTACCGTAGGAAACGATGAGCAAGTCATAGCGCTGAAAAAATATGGTGAGATGATTAACTTCAGGACACAGGATTTTGAGGAAGAGATCATTAAGAGAACTGACGGGAAAGGGGTCGATGTAATCCTTGACATTGTCGGCGCCTCATATTTTAACAAAAATCTTCGAATTTTGAAAAAAGACGGACGGCTCGTGCTGATTGGATTTATGGGGGGAAGGATAGTTAAAGAGTTCGATATTCAGGAACTCATCCTTAAAAGAGCCTTGGTAACAGGTTCAACGATGAGAAGCCGAAATGACGTTGAAAAGGGAGAAATAGCCCAAAATCTCATACAACATGTCTGGCCTTTAATCGAATCAGGAAAGTGTAAACCCGTTATACACCAGGTCGTTAAATTTGAAGAAGTCCGGACAGCACATGAATTACTGGAGGCCGGAAGTCACATAGGTAAGGTCATTCTTAGTTTTGAATAAAGGGCTTGCTTAGCATTGTCTGTGAGATGCCGACGGGGGTGAGAATTTTCACTCACACCCGTAATATTTACATAATCCTCAGCGAACTAGTCCCGGGAAGAATGGTTATAAGTTCAGCGCCCATTAACATGGCTGGTGTATAGGCGCCCCCTGTAACCTGATTCATCATCAGATATCTGACGACGGTTAACGCACCTGAGATGGTCAGGTTATAACCATTTGGTGTGCGGAGGCGGGCGGTCTTTTTTTCACCTTTCGCGTTTATAACCTCTCCCCATACAAATGAGGGAGTCTGCATTCGTTTTTCTTCGCCGGGTCCTTTTACTGTACTGGATATAAAAGCTTTCAGTAGTTTCTGAACCCACGCCAGCTGCAGCAATGGTCTGAGGTAGTTTGCTCTCCTTGCTCGAGATATCATATGGTTTGAGCCTGGCATATATACCTGTATGTCAGGAATACCCGTCGTGTAATAAGCCGTGGATACGTCACCCCAGGGAATTGTCATTGCATTTTTCTCACCATTACCGAAGTCAATACGGCGAACATCATAAGCAAGAGGCACTGTAATTATCTTTCCGCTTCGCCGAATTTTCCCTCCCTGAGCTAACCCCATGATCGCCGTCTTTACCGTACCAGGGGAAAAACCTGAGCGTGAATCGAATCCCAGATTGAGCTTAATTGCATCTGGCATGGCATTTTTCAATGCCGCAGCCAAACAGTCTGTTGGAATTACATCAAACCCCACTCCAGAGCAAAAAACTATGTCAGCTTTCTGGGCTTGGGGGTTCAATGACTGTGCAGCTTCGAAAACATCAATCTCTCCTGTGATATCAAGATAATGAGTCCGTGTTTGGAGGCAAGCATACATTAAAGGAAGGGCTGTAACAGAGAACGGTCCTGCGCAATTCAGCACAAGCATACAGCCCTTAAGTTGATTGATAACTTCAAGTGGATTATCAAGGGAAAAGGTACGGGACTCTAGTCCAAGAGTACGGGCAAGTATTTCAACCTTTTCTCTCCGTCGCCCAGCCAAAATGGGCCGATAACCCAGTCTGACTGCCTCCCGGGCAATCATATCTCCGGTATAACCATTTGCACCGTAGATCATCCAGCTAGGTAATTCCTTATAGGCTTTATGCTCTTTCATAACATTATTCTCTGCAACAAAAAATACTTGGGCATACAAGTAGTGCCTAAGGCTTGCTACACCACTGTGTACTATTCGACATCCCCAGTTATTGCCTCCCCTGTACTAGAGTCATTGGGATTCTTCCGGAGAATAATAGACATTCTTATCGTGCAAAATTCCCGCGATAAAGAAACTGTTAAGAGCATATCTTTAAAGTTACCTTTAAGGTCAACTGATATTATAACGCTACTATTTGGGCATGATATGGCGAAGCTACAAACCTTAAAAAGTCATTCTGACTCCGCTCGACCAGCCATTAATAAGAAATACCGGTTTAAGCCGCTACGCTACGGGAGTGGCAAACCGAATGGTGAAGTTGCTTAACGAGACGGACGCAGACCTTTCAGCACGCCTACTGGATGCGCTGGACAGATTGCCTCCTGAGAGCTTCACCGTTAGCCGTCTGGAGAGTTTACTGGACAGCGTGCGCGATCTTAACCATCAGGCCGTAGCGTCCATGCAGGCAGGGCTCGAGAGTGAGCTGGTGGCGCTGGCAAAGAACGAAGCCAGTTATCAGCTGAGCCTGTTCGATTCCATTCTGCCTTCACAGGTCCTGTCTCACTATCCGCTGCAGGGCATCACCGCCGATATGGTGTATGCCGCGGCGATGGCGCAGCCCTTTCAGGGGCGGCTGCTGAGTGAGTGGGCGGAGAAGCTGGAATCGGACAGGCTGGCGCGGATAGTGAACGCCGTCCGCAGGGGGTATCTTGCCGGCGACACGGTAGAAACAATCGCGCGCAGTGTTCGCGGCCACGCCAATAAAGATTATCGCGACGGCGCGCTGCAGATGAGCAGGGCAAACGCCGCCAGCATCGCTAAAACAGCCGTGAATCATCTGTCTGCCACAGCACGCAACAGCTTCACAAGTGCCAATAGCGATATCGTGAAAGGTAAACAGTGGCTGTCAACGCTGGACAATAAAACCAGCCATGACTGCATTATTCGTGATCTGCTGCGCTACACCCTGGATAACAAACCGGTCGGGCATAAGGTGCCTTACCTGCAGGGACCCGGGAAAATACATTTCTGCTGCCGTTCTACTGAAACTCTGATTCTCAAGTCCTGGCGCGAACTCGGCATTGATATTGATGAGATGGACGAGGGCACTCGTGCCAGCATGGATGGCCAGGTGCCAGCTAAAACCTCGTATCTGGAATGGCTCGCGCGCCAGTCGGCACAACGCCAGGATCAGGTTCTGGGTGCCGAGCGTGGACGTCTGTTCCGCGCTGGTGAAATCGACCTGGCTGATATGTTCACTGACAAAGGCGAGTGGATCAGCCTGGAACGGCTGAAGCAGCTCTCAGGCACAGACAACTAACAATCACATCTTACTCCACGCCCTGGCATCCGCCGGGGCTTTTTTATGGGCGAGGCCCGGCAAAATCCCGAGGGGAAATTATGTTAATTCGAAACATGCTTCTGAAATATTACGCACCTGAAAGCGGCGGTGAGGGCGGCGGTGGCGGAGGTATCGAAATCACTCCTGAAATCCAGAAGCTGATTGATGAGCGTGTGACCAGCGAAGTCACGGGCCTGAAATCGAAAAACTCTGAGCTGCTGGGAACCATTAAGCAGCAAAAAGAAACTCTGTCACGCTTCGATGGTATCGATCCTGATGCAGTGCGCGGGATCCTCCAGCGTTTTTCCGACTTGAAGGCGATTTCCGCAAGCGAGCCTTCTACAAAGTGGGCGGCTCAATCGAATCGCGTGACGTTAACTCCACCGAAAAAGTGACGGGTAAGAAGATTGGCGCCGGTGAAGCCGTATCCGTCAAAGCACCGTGGAAATACGGTCCATACGAAACTACTGAAGAAGCGTTCAAACGCCGCGGCCGCTCGGTTGACGAGTTCTCCGAAGTGATCGGCACTGATGTGGCTGACGCTACGCTGGAAGGCTACGTGAAATACGGCTTGAAGGCCCTGACGGCAGCAATTGGCGCCAACGCGGATATGGTGGTCACCGCCGATATCGAAACAGACGGCAAGAAGACCCTGACACGCGGCCTGCGTAAGTACGGCGACAAGTTCAACCGTGTCGTGCTCTTCGTTATGCACTCTGCCACCTACTTCGACATTGTTGATGAGGCGATTGCCAATAAAATCTACGAAGAAGCGGGCGTGGTGGTTTACGGCGGGCAGCCAGGCACCCTGGGTAAACCTGTGCTGGTGACCGACACCATGGACGCTGATGCGATCCTTGGGCTGGTAGCTGGTGCGGTTACCTTCGGAGCCAGCAGGGGCAATATTTGTCTGCCGCGTATGGTACGGATTCCGGCGACGAATACCAGCATGTTTTACAGCTGCGTTAAATCTGGTGCCGATAACTGATAAAGGTCGCTAACAATCACAGCCCGAAGATAACCGGCATTGGTGATGTTCGCCGGGGTGTTAATCCAACCTTTCATAATCCCACAGCTGAAATGGAAAGAGAAAACTGAATAAAACCGCAGCCCTTCCGGTCTAACCGGAGGACTGCGAAGGATCAATTTACTTAGCGTTCAGTAAATTAAAGCTCGTCATAAGGTTGCGATAATCGGGGATATGATTAGAGAACAGGTTACCCAGACCTTCAATATCATTGCGCCAGTCACGGTGCAATTCACATGCAACGCCAAACCATGACATTAACTGCACGCCAGCGTTAGACATTCGATCCCAGGCGGCATCCCGAGTTATTGCATTGAAAGTACCCGACGCATCGGTAACAACAAACACATCGAATCCTTCTTCAATGGCAGAAAGAGCAGGGAAGGCAACGCATACTTCAGTGACTACACCCGCGATGATTAATTGTTTCTTGCCCGTTGCTTTAACAGCTTTAACGAAATCTTCGTTATCCCATGCGTTAATATTGCCAGGTCTGGCAATATAGGGAGCATCAGGGAATTGTTCTTTAAGTTCAGGAACTAATGGGCCATTAGGACCGTTTTCAAAACTGGTCGTCAGAATAGTTGGAAGACCAAAATACTTTGCCAGATCACCCAGTGCAAGAACGTTATTTTTGAACTTGTCCGGGTCAATGTCGCGTACTAAGGACAGGAGTCCGGTTTGATGGTCTACCATCAGAACGGCAGCGTCGTTTTTATCTAAACGAACATATGGCTTACTCATAATGTCACCTTTTCCCTTTAGTTACAGTGTGTTGGTGGAAGTGTGTTGCCGCGAAGGGTGAATTTATTATAGTTTGTTAAATCCACTTAGAAAGTAATGTTATTAGGACGCATTGTTCAGTTACTGGAACAATGCGCTCTGCAATAGTTTCCGGCTCAGAAATCTTTTTTTCGGAAGCTATCGCGGATGGCATCCCCCATCAGGCAGGTCAGGTTCATCCAGGTTGGCTCGACTGCGAAAGACGCCATGTTCGCGGCCATGTTGTCGAAAGCGCGCTTGTTCGTGTACAGCATGTGCCCTGGTGACATAAACCTGGCTTCCATGATCGCTTTCTCGACGTTTTCGTAATTGAGCAAATTGCCGAAGTTGCCGCGACCAGAAACGAACTTTTTGCCGGCCTCATTTCCGCCCCAGGTAAGATAAGGGTTAAGAAAAATGAAAGATGGCATGGCATTGATGGCGACCGCACCATATTCCAGGTCAGACACAGCCTGTTCGAGTACTTTCTGATGGGCTTTTCTGGTGTCCTCATCGATCAGGATCGCACTGGCGAGCGTGCCCAGTAGCTGCGTGTTGGCGAACTTGACGGCACCAGGGAGGAAGCCCGTGGCATTGGCTGGCAGGTCAAGTGGCACCTCAGCGATTACCAGGCTGAACGCTTCATGTGAAGTGGCGTAGCCGCCGGGCTCAACTCCGGTGATCAATATGACATCGGAATGCGGATACTTGCCGCCTTCTGGGCGCAGTACTTCCGCCTCGGGATAGGCCTGTCGAAAACCCGCCACCACCTTGTCAGCTCCTGGGTAGTACATACCCATCGCCGGGGTCGTCTCCGCGAGTGCGACCCGCAGTGCATCAAGGAATTCCTTGCGCTGAGGCCAGTACTTACTTGTCACCAGGGTCTGAGGACGACCACAGTTCGCACCACCATTGAACTTTGCCATGGTGGCGATCTGCACTGCCTGGTGCTCAATTTCCTTCTTTGTCCAGGGCCGGTCGCCCGGCACGATGATGCACGGGTTGTTTCCGCCACATTCGGAGATCAGAGGCGTCTCAGTGGCTGACATGATGGCTTCGGCCGTTCCGGTTCCACCGGTAAAGTAGATCCTGGAGAGGCGGGGGTCGACGGTCAGGTCTTGTCCCTGATCGGCATCGCAGAAGCTCAGAACGTGCTGATCAATCAGTGGTTGCATGATCTTCGCCCAGATCCTGTCGGTTTCTTCGTTCAGGTGATGCGGCTTGTGCACGACCGCACAGTTCTCGAAGAAGATCGCTTTCAACACCTCGAGCGCCGAACTGTAGTTGCCGGCCCCCAGCACGGCAATAATACCGGCAGGCTTTTCCATCGGATTGATTTGTTTCGGTTCACCTTTCACACGGATGCGACTCTTCTGATCGGCGTACATCAACTTGTCCTTCCGCTCCTGCGGAAAGACATAAATGTCGTAGAGATCCTCGCTAACTTTTTCCACGCTCAGCGGCTGAGGCATCTTGCCGTCGAGAATGGATTCGTAAAGGAGAATGGCGGCCGAGACTGTACTCGCCATAGGAACGACGGTCGCAACCTTAGACAGGGGGTGTGAAAAAAGAGGCGCACCGAGGATGCCATTCTTCATCTTGCTGTCAGCGAGGGCAAGGTCATCACCGTACTTCTTCATGTTTGCACGGATTTCCTCCAGAAGGCGCAAACGTTCTGCGGGAGATGTTTCAGTCCATTTTTGGGGGGCCAGTTGGTTGATAGCGTTGGTAGCATTCATTGGAATTTCTCCATTGTTCAGATTGGACAGTTCAGGACAGATGGAGCGTGTCCGACCTGGTGCGATGTTTACAGCTCACTATAGGACGCAAGCCGCGACAACGCTCTGGCAATCCGCGCCACGTTTAATGCGAGGGATGCCAGTACAGGAGCCAGAACCCCGGAATGCTGCAGCATGGCGCAATGCGCTGTCATTGTGGCGCAGTTTGAAGGAGTATTAGCGCATGACTGCTCTATACTCTGAGCGTCGGTTGAATGAGCAATAATGACGGAGTTCTGAGGGTGCAAAACAAAACGTTTCCAATGGATATCGGCTGGCTGGCCATACTGAAGGACCTGGGTGTTGAGCCTGGTCATGTATTGCGTCGGGCCGGTCTTCCGGACGATTTACTCTCCCGTGCGAGACAAGGACTGTCTACCGAAGACTATTTTCGTTTCTGGCGCGCTTTGGAAGCTGAGGCAAGTAATGTCATGTTTCCCTTACACATCGTCGAGACCCTCTCGGCTGATTCTTTCAACCCGCCACTGTTCGCTGCCCTGTGCAGCGCTAATCTGGTACAGGCCATGCAGCGCCTCGCCAAATACAAGCAACTTGTGGCTCCCATGAGCCTGGAAGTAAACACGGGCGACGCAGGCGAGCTGGTAGTAACGCCTCGCTGGTTGTTGATGCAAACCGATGTGCCCCATTCGCTGCAAGTGGCCGAGATTGCGTTTTTCGTCCGACTGGCCAGACTCGCTACCCGTGAGCCCATTAAGGCGCATCGCGTCATTCTTCCGCCGCTTCCGTCCGCTCATTATCCCCGACGTTACGAGAATTTCTTCGGTGTGCCCGTGCAAAACGGGGAGTGTCCAGGTATCGCTTTCGCCGCTGTGGATGCTTTGCGTCCATTTCTGACGGTCAACGAAAGCATGTTTCGCGCGTTCGAACCTGATCTTCGCCGTCGGCTCAGTGAACTCGATGCGACGGCGTCTACAGCGGATCGCGTGCGTGCTGTCTTACTGGAACTGTTGCCTGGTAATGCGGCTACCATCGAGAAAGCTGCAGAGCGACTGGGCTTGAGCAAGCGTACGCTTCAACGTCGCCTCGAGGAGGAGGGGGAAAACTTTCGAACCCTGGTCAATAGGGTGCGTGAGAGCCTCGCCCGCCACTACCTGGCAAATACCACGATGTCCGGCGCAGAGATCGCGTTCCTCCTCGGCTTCGAAGATCCCAACTCCTTTTATCGCGCATTTCAGCTCTGGACCGGGCAAACACCTGACAGCGCCCGCAATGCCATGCGCTTGAATTGAAGAAAAACATGGCGGTAGCCTTGTTGTTTGAAAGTGTGCACAGATGCAACCTGATTTGAGAGAAAATTACCGATCCCTTATATGGTATTTCTTTGTTTATCAACCATGCTTAAGACGATAACAATTCCACTCTGGTCGAGAACCTTAAATGCGCCATGCATCTATCCCCTTAGCTGCAGCCACGACAATTTTTATCCTGGGCGTTTTTATTATCAATTTACAGGTCTGGTATTCTGCACGAGCTGACAGCCTTGCCGGGGCCAATTATGTCGTCAGGAATATGACTGTCATTCTTAAAGAGGCGCATCATGCCAGCCAGATGGCGATGCAGCTTGCTGAGTATGAGTGTGATGTGGAAGGGCAGTATCGGCTAGGGACTGAGGCAGCGCTACAGCCTCATCTCAGAACGATCGTTATTTTGAAAAATGATGCGGTCTGGTGCTCCTCGTTGCCGGGAAACCGCGTACTGCTGGTCAACAGCTCTATGCTACCTGAAACAACGTTGCTACTGGTTCCTTCCGGCAGTACCGTCAACGGCCTGCCTGTTCTCATCTATCAAACGCATCATGCCGGAAGCCGCGTGATGGTGAGCATCAGCGACAGCCATGTTCGGGATGCCCTGGATATGCCATTAAATGGCGTGAAATATTCACTACGCGTCGGCAATCGTCTTTTAGGTTTGTCGGGCGATGTGGCGACAGCTGCACCTTCAAATAACGAGATTTTAGCGGTTAAAGCATCTGATTATCCTTTCTCAATTGAATTTAACTCTCCGCCATTTTTTAGCCTGACGAGATTATTCAATCGGGCGGGCGGGGTGCTGTTATTCCTGCTGCTTATCTCCGCTTTTTCTGCGTATCTTCTTCAGCGATATCGTTCTAAGGACGTTTCCCCGGCAGAGTCGCTGCGCACCGCCATAGACAGAGATGAAATCATTCCCTATTACCAGCCCGTGGTGAGCGGTAAAGAGGGATCGTTGCGCGGGGTAGAAGTGCTGGCCAGATGGAAGCATCCGCAGTCAGGGTTTATCTCTCCCGCTTCATTTATTCCTCTTGCGGAGAAATCTGGTTTAATCATTCCCTTAACCCAGAGCTTAATGCGCCAGGTTGCCGCGCATATGAATTCAATCTCAACGTTGCTGCCCGAAGGGTTTCATGTCGGTATTAACTTCAGTGCGCCTCACATTGTCTCCTCCACTTTTTTTGACGAGTGTCTGCATTACAAACGCTGCTTTGTTCGACAGGATCTTAACCTTGTCGTTGAGGTGACCGAGCGTGAACCGCTTCATGTTGATGAACATCTCGTGAAGACCCTGAATGCGCTGCATGAGATAGGGTTTGCCATTGCCCTGGATGATTTTGGAACGGGATATTCAGGTTTGTCCTACCTGCAGGATCTGCACATTGATTACATCAAAATCGACCAAAGCTTTGTGGCGAGGGTGAATGCCAGTGAGGACTCAACCGTGATACTGGATTCGGTACTGGAGCTGGCAAAAAAACTGTCAATCAGTATTGTGGCGGAAGGGGTTGAAACACAAGAGCAACTTGATTATCTCACCCGAAATCACATTAAGTTTTTACAGGGTTTTTACTTCTACAAACCCACGCCGTTTAAGGAACTGGTAAAAGTCCTGTTGTCGAAGCCGAAAGTGAAGGTAATGGTGGAATGAGGTTTGTCACATCGTAAAAATGGGGGGACATCACCCCCCTAAAGGTATGCAGACATTATTCTTTTAACTACGGTGATATTTTGTTATTCCTTGACCATCTGGTCAAATTAATTGTGTGCAACAGTAATTTTAAACGCTGGGCATTACGCGACACGCCTGAAAATTCGCTGCCTGTTTTTTAAATTGATCTTCATCAATATTCCCGTTCCCTCTATTTAAACAATCGGTGCATTCGTTTTTATCTTGTTAAAGGTATGCGCGGGCAATGTCTTTTTGCGGTGAGACGTTTCAGGATAATTTTTTAAGAAAAAAATGTTCACTTCCCGATTATAATGAAAGGCGGCTTCACTGATTAATGCTGTTTAAATGTTAATCAGGCTACATCAGGCGTTCAGTCTGTTTTACAGAATTAAACTTCCTCATTTTTGGGTATACTGTGTCGTCGAAAACATTTAACAGCCTCTGGTTTGAACAATGACTCTCAATCGCTTTTGCTATCTACTCCTGATTTTCGCTGCCATCGGCAGTCTGTTGACCCCGAATTCATTGGTTATCTGGTTTCTGCTGATCAATGTGCTGACGATGGCCATGTATGGCGCGGATAAAATAGCGGCGCGTAAAGGGATGCGCAGGGTCCCGGAAGCCACGTTGCTGATCTTCGGCGTGACGGGCGGCTGGCCTGGCGCCATTGTAGGCCAACAACTCTTTCGCCATAAAACCCAAAAACAGCCTTTTAAAACCTGTTTTTTTATCAGCGTCGTTATCAGCATCGCGGTGATGGCGGCTGCTTACCATTTCTTCCCTTTTTCTCCTGTTTGAGCGTAGTGCAGGTCGCTTATTAACTCTCCTTCACTGCCAATAGTGGTAGGGTTATTTTTGAGGGGTTGCTGTTTTTTGCACAATCTGAATAATATGTGCAACAACACGGACGACAACATCCCATGAAAATAGCCTCTATTACACTGGCAGTACTGGTGGCCTTTTCTGCACCTTGCTGGTCTGCTTTTCAGGAGCGGGAATATAATACCTGGTATCTGAAGAATGCGGTGCTTTATGACATGACGCAAACCTCAGAGGGTTTCCCCGTCATGGTCAGCATATCTCAACCCGAGCGGCGTTCTGCCAATTTGCTGGTGTCCTATATCACTGAAGGGCAATGCAGCGAGAATAAACCACTGCTCAACGTTAACGGTAAAGTGCTGCCGGCAAAATATTTTTGTGTTCAGGTCGGGCGAAACAAAATTGAGCATTTTTCTGTGATCGATGCACAGAGCGTCAATGAGATGGTGACGCATCTGAAATCTGATTTCACTATCCTTCTGCAAAACGATATCAAAATTTGGGCCGCCAATATTAAAACGCCAAAATACGGGCTGACGCCGCGTTTTTAAAAATCCTGCTAAGCTTGTGGATTGTACCAGGAGCATGCGCATGATGAATAACGATGAACAAACAGGGCTAGTGGGGCTGGCGATTGGGGCCGCGGTTATTGGGCTGGTTTCAGCACAAACACCGATCCATCGCGATAGCATTGTTGATGAACTCGTCAGGCTCGGCAGGCAAAAAGGCGATGGTGTTGAAGATGAGGTTTTCCTTAAAGCTGCCGAACTGGTAAGAAAAGGGGTATAGCCAATGGCTGAAAAACGTCATGCAAAGTGCCATTGCGGCGCGGTGGCATTCACCGTTGAGCTCTCTGATGGCCTGAACACCGCGCGGCGCTGCAGCTGTTCCTTCTGTCGAATGCGGGGCGCGGTCGTTGTCTCCGCGCCGCTGTCGGGGATTACGGTGACGAAAGGTCAGGATAAGCTCACCGAGTACCGCTTTAATACGGGAACGGCGCGACACTTCTTCTGCTCGGTGTGCGGGATTTACACGTTTCATCAGCGGCGCTCCAATCCCAATGAATACGGCGTGAATGTCGCCTGTTTAGAAAACGTTTCTCCCTTTGATTTCCCGGAGGTCACGGTGATGGACGGTGTTAACCATCCCATGGATGGGGAAAGCGGGGTGTTTGGCTATCTCTCTTTTCGTGAGAAAGGGACGGGTCAGGCGTAATTGCCGCCTGGCCACTCTTTAAAGAGCCTGGCTATAGTGGAGAGTGGTTAACTGAAACAGGAGAAATTATGCTCTGTGTTGAAAAAGACGATCCGCGTGAGGCCCCGGAATCAGGGGATAAAAAGCCACAACCCGTGAAAAAATAACGCAACAGCTGCGTTTATCCGCCACCGGCACTGCTGGTGGCTTTTTATTTGCCAGGCAGTACGGCTAGCTGCCATCCAGGTGATTTAACAGCGCGCCAAGATGCCCGACAATATCAGCAAAATCAAAAATTAATGCTATCCATAGCAGCGCTAAAAGGGCAAGGACGGTAAGGGATACTCGATTAAACAACGCTATTATCCTTAGTGGGTAAAGGCTTTCAGCTTAGTTTAATCACATTTATCTCAACCTACAGTCAACCACGGCATTCAGGAATGCCTTTTTTGCGACGCACGTCAAAAACTGGCGAGCCCGCACCGTGATGCGGGCTCAGCAATCAGAACTGGTAGACCAGACCTAACGCGACGACATCATCCGTGCCGATGCCGTTGTTTTTGTAGAAGCTGTCATCTTCATCCAGCAGGTTGATTTTGTAATCAACGTAAGTGGACATGTTTTTGTTGAAGTAGTAAGTCGCGCCGATGTCAGCGTATTTAACCAGATCCTGGTCACCCTGGCCGTTGCCCAGGTCTTTACCTTTAGACTGCAGGTAGGAAAGGGTCGGACGCAGGCCGAAATCGAACTGGTACTGCGCGGTCACTTCGAAGTTCTGGGTTTTATTCGCCACGGCGTCGGTGTTATCACCATACGGCGTCATATTGCGGGTTTCAGAGTACATTGCCGCCAGATAGATGTTATTGGCATCATATTTCAGACCCGCAGTCCATGCATCCGCTTTGTCGCCACCGGCGGTCGTGTTCATCACCTGCTCGTTGGTACGGTCAGAAGAGGTGTAGGCTGCGCCCGCGGTGATGCCCATGCCAAAGTCATAGGTGGTGGAGATACCGAAACCGTCGCCGTTCTCGTGACGCGTGTCGCGACCGTTGTTGGTTCCTTCCTGATTGTTGCTGGCGTCTTCATTTTTGCCCTGATACTGCAGCGCAAAGTTCAGGCCCTGTACCAGACCATAGAAGTCGGTATTACGGTAAGTTGCCACGCCGTTGGCACGGCCAGTCATGAAGTTGTCGGCTTTGGTGTAGGAATCGCCACCAAACTCCGGCAGCATATCGGTCCAGCCTTCCACGTCGTACAGAACACCGTAGTTACGACCGTAATCGAAGGAGCCATAATCACCCACTTTTACGCCAGCAAAGGCCAGACGCGTCCAGGACTGGTTATCAGATCCTTCCGTGTTGTTGGCCTGAATGTTGTATTCCCACTGTGCATAACCGGTCATCATGTCGTTGATCTGGGTTTCACCTTTGAAGCCCAGACGCATGTAGGTTTGATCCCCGTCAGCGCCTTTATCGTCGGAGAAGTAGTGCAGACCATCTACTTTTCCGTACAGATCTAATTTATTGCCGTCTTTATTATAAATCTCTGCTGCATGCGTTGCGCCAGCCATTAACAGAGCCGGAATCATCAGGGCCAGTACTTTTCTTTGCATTATGATATTCCTTTGCGGTTGTTTTTATTTAATAACCTGTTGAACTTCCCGAATCAGAAAGTTGTCTCATGCTAAATCACTCCTGAGTAAGAGTAATAAATTATAATTGTTACTAATTAAGTAAAATCTAAACCGAATAAATCAGCAGTAATGATCATTGGCTTGATGAATGTTTTAAGGTTAAGTATATTAAATTAAAATTATTAAACTGAACTAAATTACGTTAATCTTAGCGGCGTTATATGCCTTTAAGATTATTTATCCATAATTCCCATGAATGTTATTCAGGAAACTAAATAGATATTCATTAATTATCTGGATGCGCCCGGTGTGAAAATACCGGGCTTTTTTATGGCAAAAAAATGCCCGGACAAGCCGGGCAGAGAAACTAGTCGTTGGTCGATTTTTCGGCTTTACCCGCCATTTGCGCGAGGAAATCATACCGTTTTTGCAGGTCGGCAGCGGCATCTTTCCAGAGCTGTTCAGCCACCTCCGGCTGCTGAGCGTTAAGGCGACGGAAGCGTTGTTCCTGCATTAACGTCTCGGCCAGGGCATCTGACGGCGGACGCGAATCCAGCGTCAGTGGTAATTTCCCTTCGTCCGCACGGCGTGGGTCGAACCGGTAGAGCGGCCAGAAACCGGTCGCCGTCAGCTGTCGCATCTGATCGTGACTAAGCGCCAGGTCATATCCATGCTCTTCGCAAGGGCTGTAGGCAATGATCAGCGACGGGCCTGGGTACGCTTCCGCTTCCTGAATCGCTTTTACTGTCTGGTTAAGCTGCGCGCCCAGCGAGATTTGCGCGACGTAAACGTGGCCATACATCATCATGCTCACACCAAGATCTTTACGCGCTTTGCGTTTACCGTGTTCACCAAATTTCGTGACCGCGCCTAACGGCGTGGCTTTCGATGCCTGGCCGCCGGTATTGGAATAACACTGCGTATCCAGCACCAGGATGTTGACGTTTTCGGTCAGGCTCAGCACGTGATCCAATCCGCCGAAGCCGATGTCGTAGGCCCAGCCGTCGCCGCCAATCAGCCAGATCGATTTTTCAACCAGGGCGTCGGCGTCAGTCAGCAACTGCTGTGCTCCTTCTACGCCCTTCAGGGCATTGCGCAGTGCTGCGACCTGCTCGCGACGAACCTCCGGTGTGGCTTCAGCGTGCAGCGCCGCGTTCAGCTCAACGGGGATGTTATCGGTAAACTGGTCCAGCAGGCGCATCACGCGGGCACGGTGCTGATCGACGGTTAAGCGGAAGCCCAGACCAAACTCGGCGTTATCCTCAAACAGTGAGTTCGCCCAGGCCGGTCCGCGACCGTTGGCGTCGGTGGTGTACGGCGTGGAGGGCAGGTTACCGCCATAGATAGATGAACAGCCGGTCGCGTTGGCAATCAGCATCCGATCACCGTACAGTTGGGTAAGCAGCTTGATATACGGCGTTTCCCCACAGCCGGAGCAGGCACCGGAGTATTCGAACAGCGGGGTGATCAGCTGTGACGTCCGGATATCAATACGTTCCAGTTTGCTGCGATCGATTTCCGGCAGACTCAGGAAGAAGTCATAATTCACTTTCTCTTCTTCGACGTGTTCCAGACGCGACATCATATTGATGGCTTTGATGTCCGGGTTCTGCCGATCCTTCGCCGGGCAGACCTCAACGCACAGGTTACAGCCGGTGCAATCTTCCGGCGCGACCTGCAGTACGTATTTCTGTCCGCGCATATCGCGGGATTTCACGTCCAGCGAGTGCAGGCTGGCCGGGGCGGACTCCATCTCTTCGGGTGAAACCACTTTGGCGCGAATGGCAGAGTGCGGGCAGGCCGCCACGCAGTGGTTGCATTGCGTACACAGCTCTTCTTTCCAGACAGGGATCGCTTCGGCGATGTTGCGTTTTTCCCAGCGGGTGGTGCCCATCGGCCAGGTGCCATCCGGCGGTAGCGCCGAGACGGGCAGGGCATCGCCCAGCCCGGCCAGCATCGCCGCCGTTACGGTCTTAACAAAATCAGGCGCCGCATCGGACACTACCGGAGGACGGTTCGGGCTTGCGGCATTGACCGGCTGTAGCGGGATCTCAAACAGCGACTCGCGGGCCAGCGCCAGCGCCTGCCAGTTGCGTTCTACCAGCTCCTGACCTTTACTGCTGTAGCTTTTGGCAATCGCCCCCTGCAGTTCCATTAACGCGCTGTCACCCGGCAGAATGTTGGTCAGATGGAAGAAGGCCATTTGCATCACGGTATTGATACGCGCGGCCAGGCCACATTCGCGGGCAATTTTCGCCGCGTTAACCACGTAGAAGCGGGCTTTTTTCTGATTAAGCACCGCCTGAACCTCCTGCGGCAGGCGCGCCCAGACCTCCTCTGCGCTGTATGGGGTATTCAGGAGAAAAATACCGCCGGGTTTCAGGCGCTCAGCCATCTGGTATTTATCGATAAACTGCAGCTGGTGGCAGCCAACAAAGTCAGCCTGAGAAATAAGATAGGCAGAACGGATAGGCTGTTCACTTACGCGCAGGTGGGAAACGGTCAGCCCACCGGCTTTTTTGGAGTCATAGACAAAGTACCCCTGGGCATACCATGGCGTCGAATTACCGATGATTTTGATGTTGTTTTTGGTCGCGGAGACGCTCCCGTCGCTGCCCAGACCGTAGAACAGCGCCTCAAGTTTGGCCGTCGAGGGCAGGGTGTTTTCCGGTAAGCTCAGGGACAGATTCGTCACATCGTCATAGATGCCGACGGTAAAGCGCGGCCTCGGCTTCGCTTCGCTGAGTTCGTTGAACACCGCCAGCACGCAGTCTGGTCCGAACTCTTTGGAGGACAAACCATAGCGACCCCCGATCACGCGCGGTAGCGTTTCTCGCTCGCCCTGATTAAAGGCTTCTGCCAGGGCCGTCATCACATCCAGATACAGCGGTTCCGCCTGCGCGCCCGGCTCTTTGGTACGATCGAGTACCGCAATGGCACGCGCACTTTCCGGCAGCGCAGAGAGCAGATGTTTCGCCGAGAACGGGCGATAGAGACGCACTTTCAGCACGCCAACTTTTTCACCGCGCGTAAGCAGTTCATCCACGACTTCCTCGCAGGTACCAATCGCTGAACCCATCAGCACAATAACGCGCTCTGCCTGCGGATGGCCGTAGTACTCAAACGGCTTATATTCCCGGCCGGTGGCAGCGGCAAAGTCATTCATCGCCTGTTCAACATGGTCGTACACCGCGTTGTACCACGGGTTAGTGGCCTCACGAGACTGAAAATAAGTATCCGGGTTTGCCGATGTCCCGCGAATAACAGGGTGTTCCGGGTTAAGGGCACGGGCGCGATGGGCGTCGATCTCCGCCTGCGGCAGCAGATTCAGGATAGTATCGTCAGCCAGCGGGACGATTTTATTGATCTCATGCGAGGTGCGGAACCCATCAAAGAAATGAATAAACGGAACCCGGCTTTTGAGTGTGGCGATATGCGAAATGAGGGCAAAGTCCTGAGCTTCCTGAACGCTGCTGGCGCACAGCATGGCGCAACCGGTCTGGCGCACGGCCATCACGTCAGAATGATCGCCAAAAATAGAGAGCGCGTGGGTGGCAACGGTACGTGCAGCAACATGCAGAACGAAGGGAGTCAGTTGACCCGCAAGTTTGTACAGCGTCGGGATCATTAACAACAATCCCTGAGAAGAGGTAAAGGACGTGGAAAGTGCGCCGGTCTGCAGTGCGCCATGTACCGTCGCAATCGCACCGGCTTCGGACTGCATTTCAACCACTCTTGGGACATCGCCCCAGACGTTTTTTAACCCGTTACCGGCCCAGGCATCTGCCTGCTCAGCCATGGTGGAGCTTGGCGTAATCGGGTAGATGGCGATAACTTCACTGGTGCGAAACGCGACTGAGGCAACTGCACCATTACCGTCAATAGTTTGCATAGGACAACACCCTTACATTGCGCAAAAAATAGGGGTCTGTATTACGGCAACAAACCCTGAATATTATCTGTGTATTCTAGCAAACAGGGGATTTTTCGATTTTCGCTTTTGTGTCCTCGTTATTCTTGCCATCAATGAGTAGATCAAACTTTTGGCAGAAAAATTGCGAGAATTTGTTTCAGAAGCGCATAAATACGCACTTCCGATCTCGACGACACGGGATGGGATGCCTATTATGCATAGGTTTCGCATTATTCATGGGGGAGAGAGCATGCGCTCAGCGTTTTTGGTAGGGTGTGCCGCATTATTGTTGTCGGCATGCAGCAGTGAACCTGTCCAGCAGGCAACGGCCGCCCACGTGGCGCCGGGAATGAAAGCCGCGATGTCCAGCTCCGGTCAGGCTAACTGCGCGATGATTGGCGGTTCGCTGTCGGTGGCCCGCCAGCTCGATGGTTCGGCTATTGGGATGTGCGCCTTGCCAAATGGCAAACGCTGTAGTGAACAGTCGCTTGCCGTTGGAACCTGCGGTAATTACTGATTAGTCTGCACGCTTAAACATCAGCGTTTTATCGGCTGTCGCCAGCGTTAACTGGTCTTCAGTCAGGTCGACCTGCGCCCCTTTGCGCAGCATGTCGCCGATGGCCTGATCCAGTTCGTTAAGCTGTGGTTCAGTACAGAGCTTGCGCGTCATGGCCAGCGTTTTCACCTTCAGCTCGCCTTCGGACAATTTCCCCTGTCCGCTGAAGCGGTTACACATTGCGCCTGAAACGCTGATGTTATTAACCAGGCTGATATCTGACAGTGCGCTAAAACTGATTTCAGGTGGCGTCGTCGTGTTCTTCACGGCCTTACCGTTCACATTTTCCAGCACAAAGCGGTGGCTGGTGAGCTGTTCCGGCTGAACGGAAGCTTTACCCGGATTAACGCAGCCGGTGAGGACAAGACTGATAACACTTAACGCCATGAGCTTTTTCATTTTTCTTCTCAAACTATAAATACCGTGAATCTGTTTCCAGTGTAACGATACGCCAGCGTGGGTTAATGGGGTTTATCTGAAAGTGCGGGGGAGATGTCGGGCAACGCGACGGCTGCCCGGAATAACGTTAGTGTGATTTAAACCCTGCTGCTGTCATCAACATGCGAAAGAGCATACTGACAGCAGCCAGCGCGAGTACGCTGCCGCCCCAGATAATGGCCAGCCACAGTAATCTTTTCCAGACCGGTTGTTGCATCAGTGATAACCCTCCCCATGCTGAACTTTGCCGCGAAATACGTAGTAACTCCAGAAGGTGTAGACCAGGATAACGGGAATGATCAACAGCGCGCCCACCAGCATAAAGCCCTGGCTCTGCGTCGGCGCGGCGGCCTGCCACAGGGTGATTGACGGCGGAATGATGTGTGGCCAGATGCTGATCCCCAACCCGCTAAAGCCGAGGAATATCAGCCCCAGCGTCAGGACGAACGGACGATTATGGCTGTCGGGATTACTCAGACAGCGCCATTGATACAGGCTCAACATCACTACCAGCGCCGGGACGGGCAGCAGATAAAACAGATTCGGCAGCGTAAACCAGCGTGCGGCGATGGCCGGCTGCGCCAGTGGCGTCCAGAGGCTGATCGCCGCAATAAACGCCAGCAGCACGAGTAACAGCATTTTCGACACCGCACGCATCCGCTGTTGCAGAGGATTTTCGCTTTTCATCACCAGCCAGGTCGCGCCTAACAGCGCATACGCGACGACCAGCCCCGCACCGCAGAACAGATTAAACGCGGTAAACCAGTCAAATGGCCCGCCGGTATAGGCCCGGCCGGTGACGGTAAAGCCGTTAATGACCGCGCCGACCGTTACACCCTGGGTAAACGTCGCCAGAATGGAACCGCCTATAAACGCCTTGTCCCAGAACGGACGGTGCGCTGGCGTGGCTTTAAAACGAAACTCAAACGCTACGCCACGAAAAATAAGACCGATCAGCATTAATGTCAGCGGAATGGTGAGGGCATCAATAATCACGGCGTAGGCTAGCGGAAACGCGCCGAACAGGGCGGCCCCGCCAAGGACCAGCCAGGTTTCATTCCCGTCCCAGACCGGCGCGACGCTGTTGACCATCACATCGCGATCGTCGGCGTTTTGCGTGACCGGGAATAAAATACCGATCCCCAGATCAAAGCCGTCCATGACGATATACATCAGCGTGGCGAAGACAATGATGACAAACCAGATAAGGGAAAGATCGATACCCATTATGGCTGCTCCTTATGTTCAGTTGTGACGGCAGAAAGCGGGCGCGCCGGACGTCCATCGGACTCGGTGGCGAAAGATTCATGCGGCTGCGGGCCTTTGCGGATGAGACGCACCATATAGCTGTAACCCACGCCAAACACCGAGGTGTAAACGATGAAGAAAGCCAGCAAACTCACGCTCATATGCAGATCGCCATGGGCGGAGACCGCGTCCTTCGTGCGCTGAAGGCCGTAGACCACCCACGGCTGGCGGCCCACTTCGGTGGTTACCCATCCCGCCAGAATAGCTATCAACCCGGATGGCCCCATCAGCAGGGCAAACCACAGGAAAGGACGGGAAGAATAAACGCGCTTTTTGTAGCGCAGCCAGAGTGCCGTTACGCCAAGCAGCAGCATCAGCATGCCCAGGCCCGCCATGATGCGGAAAGACCAGAAGACGATAGTGGAGTTAGGCCTGTCTTCCCTGGGAAACTCTTTAAGTGCCGGAACCTGTTTATCCAGGCTGTGCGTCAGGATAAGGCTGCCGAGTGCGGGGATCTCCAGCCCAAAGCGGGTGCGCTCCTGTTCCATATCCGGCCAGCCGAACAGCAGCAGCGGGGTAGGCTCACCGGGTGGGTTTTCCCAGTGGCCTTCAATGGCGGCAATTTTCGCCGGCTGGTGCTTTAAGGTATTCAGCCCGTGCATATCGCCAACCATGGCCTGGATGGGGGCGACAATCAGCGTCATCCACAGCGCCATCGAAAACATCGCGCGAATAGCGGGGGTATTATTCCCGCGCAGCAGATGCCATGCCGCGGATGCGCCAACAAACAGGGCGCTACTCAGAAACGCGGCTATCGACATATGCAGCAGGCGATAAGGGAAGGAGGGGTTAAATACCACGGCGAACCAGTCCACCGGTACCACCTGACCGTTGACGATCTCATAGCCCTGCGGGGTCTGCATCCAGCTGTTTGAGGAGAGGATCCAGAAGGTGGAGATGATGGTCCCCAGCGCCACCATACAGGTGGAGAAAAAGTGCAGCCCCGGCCCGACTTTGTTCCAGCCGAACAGCATCACCCCGAGGAACCCGGCTTCGAGGAAGAAAGCAGTGAGCACTTCATAGGTCAGCAGCGGACCGGTAATGCTGCCCGCAAACTGTGAAAACCCGCTCCAGTTGGTACCAAACTGGTAGGCCATCACCAGCCCGGAGACCACACCCATGCCAAAGTTAACCGCAAAGATCTTCGACCAGAAATGGTACAGCGAGCGCCAGACCGGATTTTTTGTTTTTAACCACAGGCCTTCGAGCACGGCAAGATAGCTGGCGAGACCGATGGTGATTGCCGGGAAAATAATGTGAAAGGATACGGTAAAGGCAAACTGTATCCGTGCAAGGTGAAAAGCATCTAAACCAAACATGCAAAACTCCGCGATGTATTTATGTCGATGCCATTCTAAGCCGCGTCTGCTCTGGGTTGCAGAGACAGACCCGGCCTATTTTGCTATAACAGTTTCCAGTCTATTGTGTACATTTCCTCATGCATGGAATATCAATGAACCACTATCGCCATCAGTAGGGGGAGGCATCCAGAAGAATATTGGCGAATTTAGACGTATTATGGAAAGAGTATACGTCCCCACGAACATGCAGATATACACCGTCGTCTTTAACATCGATTTTCACTTCAGGATCGTTAGTCACCATGAATGGCGTGGCCTGGTCAATATGCGATAAAAATTCTGCCTCTTTTGTTTTTGCATCCAGTAAATAGTAGTGATAGGTGTATGATGTCATGGCTCCGGCATTAGCTTGAGTGACATACAATACAGCCCAGTTATTGACTTTCACTTTTGAACGTAGCTCTTGTTCGACAGGGAAGTTCATAAAACAGAAAACCCATCCGGCGTAGGCAAGTGCAAATAATACAGGTATGAGAATATAGCGTTTTTTAAAAACCCGTTCTTGTTGCATAGTCTATTCCGCATTTTATCCAGAGTTGATCAGTCGGATCATCCCCAAAAGGGGGGGAACCATACCAGTGTCCATCTTTTGACTGGCCATTCCCTGACTTTGACTGCGCCCAGCCTGCAGCGCGTAACAGAACGGGGGCAGAAATTCCAGCCGCAGTACCCACCGCACCATAATGAAAATTACCAAAATTCTCGTATTGGCGGCCTATTCTTGTTTTATAATCCCATGGGCCATGTAACCTGACCTGTTGATAAAACCACTCATATGTTAGCGCTGATGGTCCCCGGTGAAATCTTGCTAGCATCATATTATTTAAGATGTTAACGCCTGGGGGAGAGAAAGAGGAAATATCATAAGGTGGGTGAGGGGAGACCGCTAAAGTTGGGTACCTCATGCTTGCGGTCTCTCATTCCAGTTATCGGTAAACATGATGTTACCATCACAGTGCTTCCAGGTGATTTTTTCATATCGAAATTCTACACATTCGAGATGATTGTGTTTTTCCTTTGTTGGATCTTTTGTGTCATGCATCATTGGCGAAATGCCGACGATTTTCACACCTTCTAATAACATGTTAAAGTATTCTACTTCTTGCCCGGCATCATTAATCTTGTACCATCTAAACTCCGCCGATTTAAGGGTTTGACCGGTTGCAACAGCCTTATAAAGATAGGGGGACGATGAATCAAAGTCTTTTTGTATGATTACGGATGAATGTTTGCGAGTTCCGGTTATTTTTCCCGTAAGTCCATCGGTTGGCAGACTGAGGTTGTGGGAAAAGCCATTAACTTCTATGCTCCCTTCGCGATGCTGAACATCAACAGCTCCCTTAATATCTGCACCACCGTCGTCTTTTATCCATAAATATGCTGGAATTGCCATGTAATACTCCTTTTTGATTAAGTCAATGGTATTTTGGCGTAACTTAATACGCCTTAACAGACAAGCTAATTAGGCAAAAAATGTTATTAAAATTCTATATATTTCAATTAGTTATGTTTTTTATTGCAGTTATTGATTTAACCAATATCCGACAGTAATACGAGCAACGCTTTTTTAATCAGTATTTTTATGAATTTTCCGCATAAAACCGCTTGCTTTGTCGTCAGCATCGTGCGTTAATGGTCTTCTGGTTTTGAGTCCAAATAAATATCTGACGTAGTTTTATAAAGCAGTTCTCATCACGTTGTGCCTCTCCGCAGCCTCTCTTGGGTCTTTATCTACATTCCGATTAGTTTTGTTTCAAACCACTGTCGCCTGATCGGCTCATGAGTAATTTTACGTTTTTACGTTTACAGGAGAATCCTATGACTTCTTATATCCATTTTCGCTGCCCTTGCTGTCATGGCTCGCAGTACCGTACCTCAGCCTTTGATGTGTCTGAGAAAAACCCTTACGGCGCGAAATGCATCTTTTGCAAATCGCCAATGATTACGCTGGACCATCTGGCCGCGGCGCGTCAGGCGCAGAACCACGTTACCGGTTACCGTAAGTAATTCATTTAGCAAGCTATAACAGTTACCTAAATCTTCTCTTTTTCTCCTGCTGATATACACTGTCGGTCATAAGGAGAATCTGATGAAAAAATACCAGCGTCTGGCGCAACAAATTATCTCGCAGATCGAACTTGGCGTTTGGCTGCCGGGCGATAAGCTGCCTTCCCTGCGAGAGCAGGTGGCGAGCAGCGGCATGAGTTTTATGACCGTTGGCCACGCGTATCAGATGCTGGAAAGTCAGGGGCGCATTGTCGCCAGACCGCAGTCGGGCTATTACGTTGCCTCGCGCCCGACCGCGCAACAGCCTGCGCCACCCGCTCAGGTCATGCGTGACGAAGCGGTGGATATCAACACCTACATCTTCGAGGTCTTACAGGCCAGCCGCGACCCCTCCGTTGTGCCTTTTGCTTCCGCGTTTCCCGACCCCCGGCTTTTCCCGCTTCAGCAGCTTAACCGCTCGCTGGCGAACGTCAGCAAAACGGCGACGGCGATGAGCGTGATTGAGAATCTGCCGCCGGGTAACGTCGATCTTCGCCACGCCATTGCCCGCCGCTACGCGCAGCAGGGGATGAACATCTCCCCGGAAGAGATCGTGATCACCGCAGGCGCGCTTGAAGCGCTTAATCTCAGCCTGCAGGCGGTCACCGAGCCCGGCGACTGGGTGATTGTCGAAAACCCCTGTTTCTACGGTGCGCTGCAGGCGCTGGAACGCCTTAAACTGAAAGCCCTGGCGATTGCGACGGACGTCCGCGAGGGGATCGATCTCAATGCGCTTGAACAGGCGCTGAATGATTACCCGGTCAAAGCCTGCTGGATCATGACCAACAGCCAGAATCCGCTCGGCTTCACCCTGAGCGCGGAGAAAAAAGCACAGCTTGTCGCGCTGCTGACCCGTCATAACGTGCCGCTGATTGAAGATGACGTTTACAGCGAACTCTACTTTGGGCGTGAAAAGCCGCTTCCGGCGAAAGCCTGGGATCGCCAGGACATGACGCTGCACTGCTCGTCATTTTCGAAATGTCTGGTGGCCGGCTTTCGCATTGGCTGGGTGGCGGCAGGAAAGCACGCGCGGCGCATTCAGCAGCTGCAGCTGATGAGCACGCTGTCCACCAGCTCTCCGATGCAGCTGGCGCTGGTGGATTACCTGGCGACCAAACGTTACGACGCCCATCTGCGCCGCCTGCGGCGCACGCTGGCCGAGCGAAAACAGCAGGCCTGGCAGTCGCTGTTGCGTCATATGCCTGCCGGGGTCAAAATTCACCATAACGACAGCGGCTATTTTTTATGGCTCGAACTTCCGGCCCAGCTGGATGCCGGGCTGTTGAGCGAACAGGCGTTGAGTCATCACATCAGCATTGCTCCGGGAAAGATGTTTTCCACCTCTGACGCGTGGACTCCGTTCTTCCGTTTTAATACCTCCTGGGCCTGGGGGGAACGGGAAGAGCAGGCGGTGATACAGTTAGGGAAATTAATTAGCAGTATGCTGAAATAAATATTCCCGCCTTTTACTCAATAATCATTCCTTATCTTTTTACCGGCGCGGCGACTATTTCGCCGCGCTGCGTCATACGAAATGTGCATACTGCCTCTCACGGCTAACCCCTTGTCTATAATCCAGTTAACGGGGAATGCGCCCCCGGTCACACCTTGATGAAATTTCTTTAAGCCGCACGGTGCGGCGCATTTGCGCGGTCTACGTTTATTAAGGGAGATATTTTTACGGCACGGCTGCCGCTAAATTTCATTGCGACAGGAGTAACTCTTATGAGCAAAAAATTTGCCCGCAGCAGCCTGTGTGCGCTCGGCATGACTATCATGACCGCGCAAGCCGCAGAACCGCCAAAAGCCATTGGCGACGGGGAAGGCCGGCTGGATATTATTGCCTGGCCGGGATACATCGAACGGGGGCAGACGGATAAAAATTATGACTGGGTCACCCAGTTTGAAAAAGAGACCGGCTGTGCGGTAAACGTCAAAACCGCGGCAACCTCGGATGAAATGGTCAGCCTGATGGCGAAAGGGGGATACGATCTGGTCACCGCGTCGGGCGATGCATCGCTCCGCCTGATCATGGGCAAACGCGTTCAGCCGATTAACCCCGATCTTATTCCCAACTGGAAAACCCTCGACGCACGGATAGTAAAAGGGGAATGGTTTAACGTCGGCGGGAAAGTCTACGGCACGCCCTATCAGTGGGGTCCCAACCTGCTGATGTATAACACCAAAACCTTTCCGACGCCACCGGACAGCTGGAGCGTGGTCTTTACCAGACAGGATCTGCCGGACGGTAAAACCAATCAGGGACGCGTTCAGGCCTACGACGGTCCGATTTACATCGCCGATGCGGCGCTGTTTGTCAAAGCCACGCAGCCGCAGTTGGGCATCAAAGACCCGTACCAGCTCACGGAGGAACAATATGCCGCCGTGCTTAAGGTGCTTCGCGACCAGCATGCGCTGATCCACCGCTACTGGCACGATACCACCGTCCAGATGAGTGATTTTAAAAATGAAGGCGTCGTGGCCTCCAGCGCGTGGCCGTATCAGGCGAACGCCCTGAAGGCCGAGAACCAGCCCATCGCCACCGTCTTCCCGAAAGAGGGGGTGACCGGCTGGGCAGACACCACCATGCTGCACGCACAGGCAAAACACCCGATGTGCGCCTATAAATGGATGAACTGGTCGCTCACGCCGAAAGTGCAGGGCGATCTGGCCGCCTGGTTTGGCTCGCTTCCTGTCGTCCCGCAAGGGTGTAAGGCCAGCACGCTGCTGGGCGAAAAGGGCTGTGAAACAAACGGGTATAACGAGTTCGACAAAATCATGTTCTGGAAAACGCCGGTCGCAGAAGGCGGCAAATATGTGCCTTACAGCCGCTGGACGCAGGATTATATCGCCATCATGGGTGGCCGTTAATCGCCCGGGAGCAGAACATGACGTACGCGGTAGAGTTTAACAATGTTTCCCGCCTGTACGGCGACGTGCGGGCGGTGGATGGGGTGACCATTGCAATCCGTGACGGAGAGTTTTTCTCCATGCTGGGGCCTTCGGGCTCCGGCAAAACCACCTGCCTGCGGCTGATCGCCGGTTTTGAGCAGCTGTCAGGCGGCACGATTTCTATCTTCGGCAAAGAGGCGAGCGAGCTGCCGCCCTGGGAGCGGGACGTGAACACCGTGTTCCAGGACTACGCGCTGTTCCCGCATATGTCGATCCTCGATAATGTCGCCTACGGGTTGATGGTAAAAGGCGTCGATAAGAAAAAACGCCATGCGCAGGCTCGTGATGCGCTGGAAAAAGTGGGGCTGAGCTTTGCCGTTGCCCGCAAACCTTCGCAACTTTCCGGTGGCCAGCGTCAGCGTGTCGCCATCGCCCGGGCGCTGGTCAATGAACCGCGCGTGTTACTGCTGGACGAGCCGTTAGGTGCGCTCGATCTCAAACTGCGTGAACAGATGCAGTTCGAGCTGAAGAAACTTCAGCAGGAACTCGGCATCACCTTTATTTTCGTCACCCACGATCAGGGCGAAGCGCTGTCCATGTCAGACCGGGTGGCGGTATTCAATAATGGACGCATCGAGCAGGTGGATACCCCACGCGATCTCTACATGCGTCCGCGTACGCCGTTTGTTGCCGGTTTTGTTGGCACGTCCAACGTCTTCGATACGGTCCTTGCGCAAAAAATATGCGGCATGGAAGGCGCTTATTCACTGCGTCCGGAACATATTCGCCTTAACCAGAGCGGTGACGTTCAGGTTCAGGGATGCGTGCAGGCCGTTCAGTACCAGGGGGCCGCCACGCGTCTGGAACTGAAACTGGATAATGGCGCAAAACTGCTGGTGAGCCAGGCCAACGTCAGTGACGTCTCGTCGCTGAACGGCGTTGCGCCGGGGCAGGTCGTGATGGCGTCGTGGTCACGCGAGGCGATGATCCGCCTTCACGAGGAGAGGTGAAATGGAGATGAGCGTTGCGCATCCTGGTCCCTCTCGTAGCCGCATGAGCCGCATAACCGCACTGTTCTGGCGTAAGCCGTCGCTTGGGCTGTTCCTGCTGCTGCTTGCGCCGCTGATGTGGTTTGGCATTGTCTATTTAGGGTCGTTGCTGACCCTGCTGTGGCAAGGGTTTTACACCTTTGATGACTTCACCATGACCGTCACGCCGGATCTGACTCTGGCGAATATCCTGGCGCTCTTCAACCCGGCAAACTACGACATTATCCTGCGTACGTTAACCATGGCGGTTGCGGTGACCATTGCCAGCGCTATTCTGGCATTCCCGATGGCGTGGTACATGGCGCGATACACTCACGGCAAGTGGAAGGCGTTTTTCTACATTGCGGTGATGCTGCCGATGTGGGCAAGCTACATCGTCAAAGCCTATGCCTGGACGTTGCTGCTGGCGAAAGATGGTGTGGCGCAGTGGTTTCTCAGCCATCTGGGTCTGGAGCCGATCCTGATCTCACTCCTGACGCTTCCGGCTATTGGCGGCAACACGCTTTCCACCTCCGGGCTGGGACGGTTTCTGGTCTTCGTCTATATCTGGCTGCCGTTTATGATTCTGCCGGTCCTGGCGGCGCTGGAACGCCTGCCTGCGTCTTTATTGCAGGCCTCGGCCGATCTCGGGGCGCGACCCCGCCAGACCTTTCGCTACGTCGTTCTGCCGCTGGCCATTCCGGGTATTGCGGCGGGTTCGATATTTACCTTTTCCCTGACGCTGGGGGATTTCATTGTTCCCCAACTGGTGGGGCCGCCGGGCTATTTCATCGGCAATATGGTCTATTCCCAGCAGGGCGCCATTGGCAATATGCCGATGGCCGCCGCGTTCACGCTGGTGCCCATCGTGCTGATTTCGCTTTATCTGGCGTTAGTGAAACGCCTGGGAGCATTCGATGCACTCTGAACGCGCACCACTGTTCCTGAAAGTGGCAGCCTGGGGAGGCGTTATCTTCCTGCACTTCCCACTGCTGATCATCGCCACCTACGCCTTTAACACCGAAGACGCCGCCTTCAGCTTTCCGCCGCAGGGGCTGACGCTGAAGTGGTTTAGCGTGGCAGCGGGGCGCGGAGACATTATTGAGTCCGTGACGTTGTCACTTCAGATTGCGGCGTTATCCACCGCGATTGCCCTTGTCCTTGGCACGCTTGCTGCAGCGGCCCTGTGGCGAAGCGCGTTTTTTGGCAAGAATGCGATCTCCCTGTTGCTGCTATTGCCGATTGCGTTACCGGGGATCATCACCGGACTGGCACTGCTGACCGCGTTCAAAACCATCAACCTTGAGCCGGGCTTTTTCACTATCGTGGTGGGGCACGCCACCTTTTGCGTGGTGGTGGTGTTTAACAACGTGATTGCCCGGTTCCGACGCACCTCCTGGAGCCTGGTGGAGGCATCGATGGATCTTGGGGCCGACGGCTGGCAAACCTTCCGCTATGTTGTGCTGCCCAATCTGGGTTCAGCGCTGCTGGCCGGGGGAATGCTGGCGTTTGCCCTGTCGTTTGACGAGATAATCGTCACAACCTTTACGGCGGGACACGAGCGCACGTTACCGCTGTGGTTGCTTAACCAGCTCGGGCGTCCCCGCGACGTGCCGGTCACCAACGTGGTTGCACTGCTGGTGATGCTGGTTACAACCGTCCCCATTCTGGGAGCCTGGTGGCTAACCCGCGACGGCGAGAGCATTGCCGGCAGCGGGAAATAACATTCATTTCAACAGGACAATGCTATGCAAACACATCTGCTGATTAAGGGTGAACTGGTTGCCGGAGAAGGAGAGGTGCAGCCGGTTTATAATCCGGCCACCGGAGAGGTACTGCTGGACATTGCTGAAGCGTCACCGGCACAGGTCAATGCGGCGGTAGAGGCCGCTGACCGGGCGTTCATCGACTGGGGGCAGACCACGCCGAAGACGCGTGCAGAGTGCCTGCTGAAACTGGCTGACGCCATTGAGGCGAATGGTGAAGAATTTGCCCGGCTTGAATCTCTCAACTGTGGCAAGCCGCTGCACTGCGTTCTGGGGGATGAGATCCCGGCAGTGGTCGATGTTTTCCGTTTCTTTGCCGGGGCGGCCCGCTGCCTGAATGGCCTCGCCGCCGGAGAGTATCTTGATGGCCACACGTCGATGATCCGCCGCGATCCGGTAGGCGTGGTGGCCTCTATCGCGCCGTGGAACTACCCGCTGATGATGGCAGCCTGGAAGCTCGCGCCCGCGCTCGCCGCCGGTAACTGCGTGGTAATCAAACCCTCTGAAATTACGCCGCTGACGGCACTGAAGCTGGCGGAGCTGGCAAAGGACATCTTCCCGGCGGGAGTCCTGAACGTGCTGTTTGGCCGCGGTAAGACGGTCGGCGATCCGCTGACCGGGCATGAAAAAGTCCGCATGGTCTCGCTGACCGGTTCGATTGCGACCGGGGAACATATCATCGGCCATACGGCTTCCTCCATTAAACGCACCCACATGGAGCTGGGCGGCAAAGCGCCGGTTATCGTGTTTGATGACGCCGACCTGGATGCGGTGGTCGAAGGGGTACGGACGTTTGGTTTCTACAATGCCGGGCAGGACTGTACGGCCGCCTGCCGTATTTATGCCCAGAAAGGGATCTATGCTGCGCTCGTGGAAAAACTGGGCGCCGCGGTAGCCAGCATCAAAATGGGCGCCCCGGAGGATGGGGATACCGAGCTGGGGCCCCTCAGCTCTGCCGCCCATCTTTCACGCGTCTGTCAGGCTGTCGATGAGGCAAAAGCGCTCGGCCATATCCGCGTGGTCACGGGCGGGAGCAAAAAAGAGGGGGCGGGCTACTACTTCCAGCCAACCCTGCTGGCGGGGGCAAAACAGGACGACGCCATCGTCCAGCGCGAGGTGTTTGGCCCGGTGGTGAGCGTCACCGAGTTTGATGACGAGGCGCAGGTGCTGGCCTGGGCGAACGATTCTCAGTATGGCCTGGCGTCATCGGTCTGGACCAAAGACGTGGGCCGCGCGCATCGCCTGAGCGCGCGCCTGCAGTACGGCTGCACCTGGGTGAATACCCATTTTATGCTGGTGAGCGAAATGCCGCATGGCGGCATGAAATTATCCGGCTACGGCAAGGATATGTCGGTCTACGGACTGGAGGATTATACGGTCGTCCGGCACGTCATGATTAAGCACTAAGCCTACGCGCCTGGCCGCTTGCGCGGTCGGGCGTTCACCTTGTCCGTGATGAGTGTTAAGCAAGATACTCAATTGTTATTAGCCGTAATTTTTAAGTGGTTATTCTGTAACGAAAAAACTTGATCTGTATCAACATATGACGCATATTGCGTGCGGTTATTTTTTCGGCTCTGGTATACAGAATGACGTTGTATCAAAAAATGTTGGTTTTTTACGCAATCATGGCTTCCATCTGCGCATTAATCACCTGGTTCCTCTCTAAAGACCGCAAACGTATCCGACTGCTCAGTGCTTTTCTGGTGGGGTCAACCTGGCCAATGAGCTTTCCCGTTGCGCTGCTGGTCTCGCTTTTCTGAAGCACGCTTCCATTTTTAAAAGATGAATATGGCATTCCAGATACGGTAACTGTATAAATACACAGTGCATCGTAAAAGGAGTGCTTATGAACAGTTTTTACTCGCAACAGGCCGGTTGCACCGTGCGCTGGCATGATTTGCCCGGCACTGGCGATCCCGTGGTGTTCATTCACGGGTTGGGCTGTGCCGCTTCCTATGAATATCCCCGTGTCGTGCATGACCCTCAGTTCGGGGCGCGCCGGGCCATTCTCATCGATCTGCCGGGTAGCGGCTACAGCGATAAACCTGCGCACTACCGCTACCGAACCACCGATCAGGCTCGTGTCGTCGTGGAGCTGATTAACCATCTCAAACTGGACACCTTCTGGCTGTACGGTCACAGCATGGGCGGCAGTATTGCTATCGAAACGGCGGGGATGTTGCCCACGCGCGTAAAAGGGCTAATGGTGTCGGAACCCAATTTTCATGCGGGTGGGGGCATGTTCAGCCAGTCTATCGCAGCACAAACCGAGCAACAGTTTCTGGAACAGGGCTATGACGCCATGCTGCGCGCCGAAACCACGGCGTGGGCAGGGTGCCTGCAGAGCAATGCCCCTTACGCCGTCTGGCGCGGTGCCTCGAGTCTGGTGGCGGGCGTTGAGCCAGAATGGGAGGCGCAGTTCCTGTCACTCCCGTGCCCGGTAACGCTGATTTTCGGCGAGCGGTCGCTGCCGGATGACGATGTGGATAATCTGAAGCAGAAGGGCGTTGCGGTAAAAATCATCCCTGCAGCGGGCCACTCAATGTCCTGGGAAAACCCCTCCGCGCTGGCGCAGACGCTAGCCGGGTGTATGACGGAGTGATCGACCGGCGGTGACGGATCTGCAGCGGTGAAGAATCCAGGCCGGGTAAGCGCAGCGCCACCCGGCAAGAAAGGCGGCTACAGTGTTAATCCGCCCTCAGCGTAATAACGCCTGCAGAGCCTTGCGGGCCCCCGGCTGAACATCATGCGGGTGCTGGAAATCAATGTTCTCTATGGCGCGGCTATAGAGCGCAACCAGCCAGTCGTAAACGTACGCAGTGGCCGCATGCACAGGCTGTTCCCCCAGGCGCGTCAGGCGGGGACCGGCGCTGCTGACGACCGGCGTGACGAAGATAGCCTGACCCTTGCGGATGCGGCTGGACGGACGTGTCGCCACGGGCGTCTGGTCATAACCCAGCCAGCCAATGAAATTGCCCATCACGGCATGCAGTTGCGCCGCGCTACTCTTATCCGCTTCGACAATACGCTGTAGCTGCTGAGGCAGATCCAGCCGGTAGCTGGTGACCACCAGCACATCTGCGATTTGCTGCAACACGGCGGGTTCCAGCCCCAGACGGGCGGCGGTGGCTTCATTGCGGCTCCACTGACGCAAATGGTTTATCCAGACCCGGTGCGCAAGACGCGCTTTGTCTTTTGTCTGGAACTGCGCGGTATTTTCATGGGCGCTGTCGGCAAACAGGTCAATGGTGTCCGTGAACAGCCCGTTAACCTGTTCCTCACGCGGTTGCTGAACGGCCAGCAGCGTTTCAAAGGCTTTGAGCGGCGGCAGCAGACCATCCAGCAGCTCACCGTGGCGGGCGGCGCTGCTTTGCAGCGTGCGTACCATGTTTTCCGCCTGAGCACGTCGGGTGCCCGGCTCTTCAACCAGCGGTACCAGATAACTTTGCATCAGCGATGAAAGCGCCTGGCGCAACCCATTTTTTAGGGTGCTGAGACGCTTGTGTCGCAGCGCAGGCAGCGTGGCCTGAGACAGCCACTCGATGACGCGCTGCATGCTGTGGCTGTCCAGCGCCTGCAGCGTACCCCAGCGCAAACCCGGCTTGCCGAGCAGGTGTTGAACGGCTTCATCAAGATTCTGCCGGGTAGTGAAGCGGGCGTCATGGGGGGTAATTGCCCAGACCAGGCCCGGCAGAGCAGAGTCTTCCGCGGGCTGCGTCTCCTTGACCCAGTTCATTAACACTTTTGCTTTTTTGGCCGTCTGCTCGTGCTGCGCCGTGGCGTTGCAAATGACCAGCACATCCGGCTCGAGCTGTTGACGGTAATGCTCCAGCAGCCACTGGGATTTCGCCTGACGCAGCGGGTCAGCACCGGTATCTTCAACAAGCGGGATATCAATGATATCGACGTTATCCAGGGCCGCGTTCTCAACCGGCAACACCAGCTCGCGGGTCAGGAAGGCAAGTAGATCGACGGGGATGCTGATCGCGTTAAGCATTTCACCGTCATTCAGCGGATGAAGCAGCGTCTCCTGGGCGTCCTGCAGGGCTGGCGTACCGTCGTGCGTCAGGAACCCTTCACCCGGCAGCCCAAAGCTATCCACCAGCAGGCTCAGCGGGGCGGCGAGGGCGCTGGCATGGCTGGTCTGATGCAGCACATGGGCCAGGTTTAACCACTGCTGAGTCAGCTCCTGTTGCTCGCCCCACAGCAACGACCAGACGCTGGCGCGCGTGCTGAGATCCAGCGACGGCACCAGCTGGGCAAACTCATGCCACAGGGCGTCATCAATTTGATGTTTAGCGGCAGGCACCGTGCTCTGCCAGAAGCGGGCAATCGCCCCCACTTCCTGCGCCGTGATGCCGGGCACGCCCTGCGGCTGGCGCAGGCCGCGCCATTTCTCCAGGCGTGTCTCAATAACCGCCTTATCCACCGCGCGTATCTGCGGATGCAGCGTCGTGCGGGTAATGAACAGCTGTACCAGCTCGGCTTCGGTAACCAGACTCAGACGCAGCGGGAATGCCTCGTCCACCACGTCAGGGGTTTCGCGGGTGAAGCGAACGGCCATGTTGGTCAGGGCATGTCCCGGGTTGATATGCGAAAAATAGTCAAAGCTGCGCTGGCCCGGCGTCACGTTCAGGCGGCCATTCCCGCTGCCGCACAGGGACAACAGCAGGTGTGCTTTCGCGCTCTGGGAATGACCGTAAAGCCCGATACTGCTCTGGCGGGTCATGGCGCGTTCAATGGCCTGCTCACGCGCCTGCACCGCGTTGATGCGGGCAAGCAGGGCGTCGGCATCGTTATCCAGTACAGGGGCGTTCAGGCGCGTCTCATTAATCCACCCGATTAAGGCCTGAGTGGTGGTGGTCGTCGCTGTCATTTCAGGTATACGCTCCCGCTGTCGATCCAGTAATGGCTGCCGCTGTGTCGGCGATCGGCCAGTGTATTCAGTTTGAAGGTTAATGCGTCAGGTGCCACCGGCGTGCCGTCCTGCAGCCAGGCATCGCTCAGTTCAAAGGCCTCCGGGCCCTCCTGCTTGCTGCCGCCGCAGAGTTTGAGCCGAACGTTCAGCACGCCGTCGCCGGCAATCGCTTTCGCCAGTTCAGGTGAGTTAATGCTGAGCGTGTAGAGCGGCGTGGCGGGCCAGCGCGCGTTCGCCAGCTGACGGAAGCCGAGGGTGACGTTACCGCGTAGCGGGAAGTGCAGGCGCGCGTCGAGCTTCGCACCGGGTTTATCGAGGTCGATGTCCTGGTACCAGACGTTTTCCTCGCGCAGGGTATTCACGGTGTTATCCAGCACGCCGAGATAACGCACCGTGGAATACGCCCCAATGTCCGCAGCTTTAAAGTTGAAGCGCGGCAGGCGCAGATCAAGGGCCAGGCTGCAGAGCATGGCTCCCACGGCAGCCGTCGATTTCGGGTTGCCAATCCGCCCCTGCTGGCTGAACGGATACCATTCGTGCACCTGGTATTTATCCAGCCAGACGATGCGGTTAACCGGCACCGGCTGCAGATGGCGAATCAGTGCCTGAACGCCGGGCAGGCAGCCTGGGCGACCGGTGATGAGCAGAATATCGCAGCTGTAATGTGAAATGGCCTCACACACCGCGTGCAACGGCGAGGCCAGCGTAAACTGTCCGCCCAGCATCGCGTCCTGCATTTCGCGGAAATTGACGTGCAGCGGGACGGCGAACAGATCAAAAGCGTCGGAACCGGCAGGCAGGGCATGATCGATGGCCTGCTGCAGATAATTCATCACGTTGCGGGTCGGTTTCTGCGGCAGAAGATCGCCAAAGGTGGCATGCAGTCCGGCCAGTGGATCGTCAACGTCGCTGGATTCCCACGCGGCAAGAATGGCATGACCAATCGGCATAAAGAGCTGAAGGGCCGTTTGCTGGCGAAGTACGGCCTGGGTATCAATGCGCCCGGAGTCGCCGAACAGTGACGCCATCAACAAAGAAGCATCAGCGATGCCCGATTTCTGCAGCTGCGTTTGCAGGGCGGGCAGTACGTAGCGCTGAATCACGTCCAGTAACGTATCGTCGCCCGCCACCTTAAACCCTTCGCGGAACAGGAGCTGCGGAGTGATTTTGACGTTATTGCCGGAGCCGTCATCCAGCTGGTAATGGGTGATCGCCATATCCGTGGTGCCCCCGCCAATGTCGATGGAGGCGACGCGCAACGCCCGGCCCGGCTGCGCACCGGGTTCAGGCTCACGGTCCGGACGAGCAAGGGAGGCGAAGAAGGCTTCCGTCTGACCGCCAAAGCGAGATATTGCTTCGTTATACAGCCAGACCAGTTGACCGCAGCTGGCTTCGTCCCACTCCATCTGGATTTCTGGCACCGGCACCACGCTTTTTTCCTGCTGTTTGCGGGTGACAAAATCCTCATCCTGCGGGTGCCATCCCATCGCTTTCCAGACAATGGCGATGGCTTCGAACATGCGGCGCCGGAAAATTTCGCGCTCCTGCTTAGGCATGGCCGAGGGCAGTGTCAGGATCAGGGTACGCAGCTGGCGCGGCGACGCCGGGAAGCCCAGACGCAGGCGCGTGGCGACGCTGTTGATCTGCCCCAGTGCCTGCGCCAGCAGTTCGCACAGCATGTGCGTCATCAGCGTGCTGCGGCTGTACTGCGGCGAGAAGACCGGCAGTCGCTCATCCTGCGGCAGCGTGAAGAGCGGCTCGCCGTCATCGTTCATCAGGTTCATCAGCGGGAACGCGGTGGCAAGCGGTTCACGCTGGGTTTTGCTGTTCATCTGGCTAAAGCGCCAGTCCTGTACCACCGGTGTTTCATCCCACAGGTAGCGACGCGGGCTGGAGATGCCGCTGTTACCTTCGGTTCCGAGACGCTGCATCGCCAGCTTGCGGGCCTCATCACCGACGCGGACAATCGACGGCCAGACAAAGGCATCTTCGCGACCGCTTTCAACCGAGAAGTGCTGCTTGCCAAAACGCGCCTCCGAAAACTCAAGACGGCTGGTAAACAGCGGCTCATTAAGGAACTGCGGCTCGCTTAATGAGCGTACCTGCAGTTCGGCGGTCTGACGTAGACCATCGTTCGCATCGCCGTGGTCTTCAATAATCACGCCGCAGGTGTGGGTATTCCCCACGTCGAGTATCAGGTCGACCGGAATGGCCGGGGTGCTGAGCGTATGGGTAACAAATTTGACTTCCGGCACGGTGAGCTGTTCACCGAGCATGGTCAACAGGTTAAGCCAGTGCGCCTGATATTCAAAACTGCGCATCGCCTGCTGCAGGTCGCGCTCGGAACGGTTTTCTACGCCATCGGCATACTGGGTAAACGCCTCGCGCAGCCAGCCGTCAATCCAGGTTTGATCGAGGAAATTTTCAACTTCTGCATCGCGCCATGCCAGGGCAAAGCGGGTCCCGTTCAGGATATCGTTCTCAACCGGGGAGAGGGCGGACGTGGCATGTCCGGCAATCTGGCTGTCAAGCGCCAGGGTCACACGGTGGGTATTGCCTGCCGTGTCGGGGGTGTCAAGCTTGCGCACCTGTACGCGGGCCCAGTTATCCGGCCCTTCTACAAAGGTCCGCGGCGGGTTGAAGCGCAGGAAAGGCACGGGGAGCCAGACGCCGTCGAGAACCGCCAGCGACTGATGCAGCGGGATGGTGGTTTCCGGTTTAACCACTTCAGGCTGCCCACCGTTAATGCCCGGCAGGGTATAGCGCCCGTTAACCATGTCGAAATCGAGTCGTAAAAGCGGGCCATTCGCGGTTTTACGTACGAAGCGCCCGTGACTGGCGGTGTCCTGCGGCGTCAGGCCGAAATCCAGGAACTGCACGCCGCTGTTAGCAATAAGCGTGACGCTTTGTTTATAGTCGCAAAGATTTACCAGCATAGGATCAGGCACCTGCTTTCTTGAACGTCAGTGGAACGACGGTGTTGGCATCATAACGCGCGCGACATTCTGCGATATCGCTGGTGCCTGCTTTACAGGCAACTTCCGGCATCGGGTAGCGGGAACCGTCGGTGCAGCGGGCAGTACCGCGACTCTTGATCATCAGTTCGCCATTGCTGTGCAGCCCGGAGAAGACTTCCGCGCGGCAGACAATGTTGTCGCCATGAACAATACGGGCGAAGCCTTTATTGTTCTGGATTTGATAGCGCATTGACGGCGGCTTGCCGGTCACCGGATCTTTTACGTCGAGGATGGCGCGCCAGGTGCCGTTCAGGAAACGCGTGGATCCCGCTTTTACCTGATTCGCTTCCATTACCATGGCATCTTTCGGGATGGCGGCAATCACCACCGGAGCGGGCTGTGGCGCAGGCGCAGGCTCTTTCTCTTTGCTGGCCACCACCTCTGCCTGATGCAGCGGTAACGTCATCGCCAGCGGCTCAACCGCTTTAATCGGCTTTGGCGCAATCTCCACGGGCTGAGGGGCGGGGGCCGGTGCGGGCTCGGCGGAAGGCGCCTGTTTGGGCCACAGCAGCGGCGCGGCGATGGCGGCAACGATCACGGCAGCAACCGGCAGCGTCCACAGGGGGATACGACGTTTTTTCGCGACAACCGCCGGGGCCGGTTCCTCTACGGGTTGCGCAACAACCGGGGCTGGCTCAGGTTCGTACAGCTCTTCCGGCGTAATGCGCACCACTGTAGAAGGGGCGACCAGCGGCTCGTCAGCGTGCTCAAAGGTCACCACCGGTTCGGGTTCCGGTTCGGGCTCAGGATCGTCAATCACAACGGGGTCAGGCTCTGGGATCAGGGATTCACGCAGGCAGTCGAGGACATCGTCGCGCGCATTTTCGTTGAGGTTTACAAATCCCCAGAAGCTGATCACCGGTTTTCCGTTCACAAGGAAAAGGAAATTTTCACCCGGGAACTGAAACGCCTTTGACAACAGAGAGCCAAAAAGCTGTTGCGCAGTTTTGGGCGACTGGAGGCATTTCTTGCTTAACGACTCGACGCTGGCGAGCGTGTTTTCCAGATAGCGCAGAGCGCGATAACGGTCATCTTCACCGGCCGCTTTCCAGCTGGTTACGCTCCCGTCAACAGGAGAATACCAGTCCACGCGGTCACCGCTGTCGTTGACCTGAGGAATAGCCAGACAGTCGACGATGGCCTGCTGTTTGCGCAACCGGAGCGCTTCCCGGATTTGTAACGCTGATTCGAAAACGGCTTGTCCGCCGCCGCCAACGGCCTGAAAATCATCCAGATTACCGCTGCGTAAAAGAGTTTTTGCCACGATTTGATCCCATATACTTCTTCACACCGTTACTTTAACGAAACGAGGAAGCAAACAAACGGAGGAAGAGACGCTAAAAGCGCCGATTTCTTGCGGCATAGAAAGTGACGGTTGTGCTTGACGAATAATGGCACTTAAGACAAATCGCTTTTTCTGACGCTGGCTGCAAAACCAGCGAAAAACGCGACTTTAGAATAACCTGATAGTGTTTCGTTATTTGCCAGGTGATTACGGCTGTGCTGTTATTACTGTTCTATATAATAAAATTGTCAGGGTTATAACCATGTCTACAGGGAAAACACTGCTCGCCCTTGCGCTGAGCGCACTTTTACCAGCCGGTGCCGCATGGGCGGCAAACAACGACACCCTTATTTACTGTTCTGAAGCGTCCCCCGAGTCCTTCAACCCGCAAATTGCCAGCTCTGGACCGTCTTTTGTGGCCAGCTCTCAGGTGCTCTATAACCGCCTGATCAATTTCGACCCGGTGAAAAATACCCCGGTGCCGTCGCTTGCCGAGTCCTGGACGATTTCACCTGATGGCAAGACCTATACCTTTACCCTGCGCAAAGGGGTGAAGTTCAACAGCAATAAATACTTCAAACCGACGCGTGACTTTAACGCCGATGACGTTATTTTCTCGGTCATGCGTCAGAAAGACCCTAAACACCCGTACCACAATGTGTCGCAGGGCAATTACGAATACTTTAACGATGTGGGTCTCGATAAACTGATCCAGGACGTGAAAAAGGTCGATGATTACCACGTTCAGTTCACCCTCAGTGAACCCAACGCCGCATTCCTGGCCGACTGGGGGATGGATTTCGCCTCCATTCTCTCCGCTGAATACGCCGACGCGATGCTGAAAAAAGGCACCCCGGAGAACGTGGACACCTGGCCGATTGGTACCGGGCCTTACGTTCTGCAGCAGTACAAAGTGGATTCGCTGATCCGCTACGTTGCGAACCCGAACTACTGGGAAGGTGAGGTGCCGACGAAGCATCTCATCTTCTCCATCACGCCAAACGTGGAAACCCGTCTGGCGAAGCTGCAGACCAACGAGTGCCAGATCATTCCTGCGCCGTCCCCGGTACAGTTTGATGTTATCAAGAACAACAAAGACCTGACGCTGCACGCCGTCGATGCGCTGAACGTCGGCTATCTGGCGTTTAACACCGAGAAAAAACCGTTTGATAACGTGCTGGTGCGTCAGGCGCTGAACTACGCGACCGACAAGAAGGCTATCGTTAATGCGGTGTTTATGGGGTCGGGCACGGTGGCAAAATCGCCGATCCCGCCAAACATGCTGGGCTTTAACAAAGCGTTGAAGGACTACAGCTACGATCCTGAAAAAGCGAAAGCGCTGCTGAAGCAGGCCGGGCTGGAGAAGGGCGCGGAGGTCACGCTATGGTCAATGCCGGTTCAGCGTCCGTATAACCCTAACTCCCGTCGTATCGCGGAGATGATCCAGAGCGACTGGGCAAAAGTCGGCGTGAAGGCCAAAATTGTCTCTTACGAGTGGGGCGAATACCTCTCCGGCATGCGTAAAGGCGAACATGACTCTGCGCTGTTTGGCTGGATGTCCGATAACGGCGACCCGGACAACTTTGCCGATGTGCTGCTGGGCTGCAACAGCATTAAAACCGGCTCAAACGCCGCGCGCTGGTGTGACAAAGGGTATGATGCCCTGGTACAAAAAGCGAAGCTGACCAGCAACCCGGCGGAGCGTGCGAAACTCTACGGCCAGGCGCAGGAAATCTTCTACCAGCAGGCGCCGTGGATCGCGCTGGCGAACGGCAAAACGTTCTATGCGACCCGCAGCAACGTAACCGGGTACAGCGTGAGCCTGATGGGCAGCGATTTCTCAAAAGCGAAGCTGAATTAAGCATATCATCGCCGGGTGGCGGCTACGCCTTACCCGGCCAACATTTGGCACCCGTAGGCCCGGTAAGCGTAGCGCCACCGGGCACATAACAAGGAGTGACAATGTCACATTTAAACGACGTGATTGCCCGTGTCGATGGCGCGATTAACGAAGGTGTCATCACCCATATGAATGAACTGCTGATTGAACTGAGCGATGATGCTGAGCTGAGCCGTGAAGACCGTTACACCCAGCAACAACGCCTGCGTACCGCCATTTCGCACCACGGCAAGGAGCACAGAGAAGAGATGGAGGCGCGCCACGAACAGCTGACCAAAGGTGGCACGATCCTCTAGCGATTAAAACTGACGTCGCGCCACCAGCCAGGCGCCGACGACCAGCAGCACCGCGCCGCACACCGGGCCGATCAGGGCGCGTAGCGGAATGCCGTTGCTTCTCAGCACGTCCATTACCAGCCCGCCGATAAGCTGGCTTGCCACCAGCACGGCAATCGTCGTCGCCGCGCCAACATTCTGATACCCGCTGATGCTGGCAAACACAAAAAAGGAGCCCAGCAGCCCGGGAATGAGCGTCCACCAGCGTACCGTTGCGGCCAGCTCGCTAAATCCGGCGACGCCCTGTTTCAGCAGCAGAATGCTGACAAACAGCACAATGCCGACCAGGGAATTCAGCAACATCGCGATAAGTATGGTGGAGGAGGACTGGGTGATACGCACCATCAGGGTGTTTTGCACCACCAGGCCTATTCCCGCCGCCACCAGAAATGCCAGCGTTAGCGACTGATTCATGGGATAGCGTCCGGATCGCTGCGCTCATCCAGCTGCAGCTGCATAAAGGTTAAATCCAGCCAACGGCCAAACTTGGTCCCCACCTGTGGCATTTGCCCCGTCGTGACAAAACCGAGCGTTTCATGAAGATGGATCGAAGCCTGATTCTGCGCTTCAATCCCGGCAACCATCACGTGTTTACCGATGGCGCGGGCCTCGTCAATCAACGCTTTCATCAGCGTGCGGCCAATGCCTTTGCCCTGATGATCCGGGTGGACGTAAACCGAGTGCTCAACGGTGTGACGAAAACCGTCAAAAGCGCGCCAGTCGCCAAAGGAGGCGTAACCGGTTATCGCGCCGTCTTCCTCACTGACCAGCACCGGGTAACCCGCGAGCGTGCGCGCTTCAAACCAGGCGATGCGGTTCTCGGTATCGACGGTTTTATCGTTCCAGATCGCGGCGGTGTGCAGCACCGCGTGGTTGTAAATCTCTCCTATCGCAGCGCAGTCTTCTTTGCAGGCATGACGAACGATCATGATTAAACCTCTGTGTGTTGTTCACTATAGTGTTACGTTATGGCTACGATATTACACAACTGTATCGCCCGATCGCTACGGCATAAGCCATATTTTTTTGTTATCAAAACCCCATTGAAATGCCGTTCATACACTATAGTATGACGTCATGAACACCATAACAGACACAATGAATCAACGGATTAGCGCAAGAATTCGCCTGGAACGCGAGTCTCGCGGCTGGTCCCTGAGCGAGCTTGCTGACCGGGCAGGCGTCTCCCGCGCCATGATCCATAAGATAGAGCGTGGGGACAGCAGCCCGACAGCCACCTTGCTTGCCCGCCTGTCTGGCGCGTTTGGCATCAGCATGTCCACGCTGATTGCCCGGGCCGAGATGCAGGAAGGAAAACTGCTGCGCCTGGCAAACCAGCCCGTCTGGCGCGACCCGCAAACGCACTACCTCCGCCGCCATGTTTCTCCCCGCACCGATCTGCCCATCGATCTTGTTCAGGTCGAACTGCCTGCGGGCAGCGATGTTCCGATGCCCGCATCTTCTTACGCGCTGGCACGTCAGCTTATCTGGCTGCAGTCCGGCGAGCTGGTGTTTCAGGAGGGCGATACGCGCCATGAGATGCGCGCCGGAGACTGTCTTGAACTGGGGCCGCCCAATGACTGCCGGTTCATCAATGAAACGAATGAACCCTGTATCTATCTGGTTGTACGGCTGAACCAGTCTGGCTCGTAATGCCAAGGCGAGAACGCCGTTCCTGCGCCAGGCTGTAATGACATTTGTACCAGAAGGAGATCCTGATGAATCAACCTGTTTCGCAAAATCGCCGCTGGGTCCTGGCTTCGCGCCCTCATGGTGCGCCTGTCGCGGAAAATTTTCGTCTGGAAACGCAACCCGTTCCGGAACCTGAGGCGGGGCAGCTTTTGCTTCGCACCGTCTGGCTGTCGCTGGATCCTTACATGCGCGGGCGCATGAGCGATGCGCCATCCTATTCACCGCCGGTTGAGATTGGTGCGGTGATGGTAGGGGGAACGGTCAGCCGTGTTGAACACTCCCGACATCCCGATTTCAGACCGGGTGAGTGGGTACTGGGCTACAGCGGCTGGCAGGAGTATGAACTTTCAGACGGCAGCGGTCTGGTGAAGCTCGGTGAAAATCCCTCTCATCCTTCCTGGGCGCTGGGTGTTCTGGGTATGCCGGGCTTTACTGCCTATATGGGGCTGCTGGATATCGGGCAACCCAAAGCGGGTGAGACGCTGGTGGTTGCGGCGGCAACAGGCCCGGTGGGGGCGACCGTGGGGCAGATTGGCAAAATCAAAGGTTGCCGGGTGGTCGGCGTCGCCGGTGGTGCTGAAAAATGCCGCCATGCCGTCGAGGTCCTCGGGTTTGACCAGTGTCTGGATCACCACGCGGCGGATTTCGCTGAACAACTGAAACACGCCTGCCCGAACGGCATTGATGTCTATTATGAGAACGTCGGCGGCAAAGTCTTTGATGCGGTGCTGCCGCTGCTGAATACCGCTGCACGCGTGCCGGTGTGTGGTCTGGTCAGCGGTTATAATGCGACGGGCCTGCCAGAGGGGCCGGATCGCTTGCCGCTTCTGATGGCGACCCTGCTCAAGAAACGCATTCGTATGCAGGGCTTTATCATCGGCCAGGACTACGGGCACCGCATTCAGGAGTTCCAGCAGGAGATGGGGCGCTGGGTACAGGAAGGTAAAATTCACTATCGTGAACAGGTCACGGACGGGCTGGAGAACGCACCGGAGGCGCTGATTGGCCTTCTTGAAGGGCGGAACTTCGGTAAAGTCGTGATTCGCGTCGCGGACGACAATAAATAAAGAGTACTATGGCGGGGTTTCCCGCCATATTTATTTGTGAAGATACGATATATTGTCTTTAATTACTGGACATGGCATTTCGCGCCATCATCCCGGATGAGCCCGAAATCGATAAAAAATGACGTTTGCTTTTTTTTGCAGTTTTTACGTACTCCCACCACCAGGCATGACGATACAGGATATATCGGACCAGCGTCGTTTTATTAAAACTGGCGTTTAAAAATAGCATTAAGTTTTAGCTACAGGAATTGAACATGCTTGATTTGGATCACTTAGAAAAAGCCCAAAGGGTCAGCCTTACTATGCAAGTTGAACTCAGTTTGAAAGGGGCGTTAATTACAGGCTCACTCAAACCTGGGGCACGACTGATAACGAAAGAGATCGCCGATAAATTAGGTACCAGTATTACTCCGGTTCGCGAGGCGCTTTTGCGGCTGGTCTCTTCTGGCGCGTTACATGCTACCCCCGCGCAGGCATTTCTGGTGCCAGAGGTGACGCTGGAGCGTTATAACGAGATTAACGCCATCAGAAAACAGCTTGAGCCGATGGCCGTTGCCGCCGCCTGTCAGAATATGTCTGACACTAAGCTTGAGACGTTGCGCAAAATGTCAGACGCCTTCCATGAGGCCATGCGCAACGGGCACGTTCAGCAGGCACTGCATGCAAATCGCGTCTTGCGGTTTACGCTGTATCAGTATGCGGAAATGCCAACGCTTAACGCGCTAATTGAACAGTTATGGGTGCGTATCGGGCCATGCATGAACTATCTGCATCAGGAACTCAACGACATCAAAGCCTCGACATATCACTATGACGAACTCCTTTCCGCCCTTGAGCGAAGAGATGTTGAAGCCAGTCAGAAGGCAATTGATAAGTTGATTGATGAAGCTAATACTCTTTTACAGCGACAATATTTTAACTGAGAGATTATTTAACAGAGCGACTATATACCGCACCTGATTATTTATCTGATGAATAACTCCTGATGGTTTATTGCCATCAGGAGCGTTATTTTAGGGATAAAATAAACTTTTCTTATTACTTACTCGAAGCGATAAGAGACCGAGAGTCCTACACCGTAGTTACGTCCAGGTGCAGGCTCGTAATAACGGCCGTTGGACTCGTTGACAATGACTGAGCCGACGTACTCTTTATCGAAGAGATTATCGACGCGACCAAAGACGTCCATGCCCCAGTTGCCATAGTTAAATTTATACCCGGTATTCAGTCCGACCACCGTATACGATGGCGCTTTCGCCGTGTTCTCATCGTCGGCCATGATATCGCTCATGTAACGCACATCTGAACCCGCGTACCAGCCTTCCTCCGGCTGCCAGCCAAACGAGGCGTAACCCATATTACGGGCGATGCCCGGCATCCGGTTACCGTTACAGTTCGTATCGCCGCATACGTTGGTGCGATAAGTGGCGTCCAGATAGGTCCACGCCATCTTCAGCTTCCAGTTTTCAGCGAACTGCTGATCGAGGGACACTTCGACACCCTGACGACGGGTTTTGCCGGCATTTTTATAGCTGGTACGGCCGCCAGAGCTGGCATCCACCACGATCTCGTCATCCGTATCGGTGCGGAACAGGGCGGCGGTCAGCAGGCCATTGCCGATGCGGGTTTTGCTGCCCACTTCATAGGTGTTGTTGGTGGACGGTTTCAGACCAATATTCAGCCCACCCTGGTTATCTGAACGGTAGGAAAGCTCGTTGATGGTTGGCGTTTCAAAGCCACGCCCGGCGGCGGCGTACAGGTTCCACGCGTCCGTCACGGCATACTTCACGGAACCGGCAGGGAGCCATTTGTGGTAGCTCGCGTCGCCGCTGTCATCGCCATTGCCCGGCGTCACGTAGTGGTCATTGGAATCAAACCAGACCGAGCTGTAGCGTACCCCGGCATCCACTGACAGTTTCTGCGTCAGCTGCCAGCTCGTCTGCAGATACGGATCGACGTTCCACATCAAATTGCGTTCATTGCGACGCTTATCACCTTTGACGCCGTAATCCGGTACGCCGTTATCCATGACGAAGTTCTCGTATCCGCGACGATCTTCGCTCATGTTTTCGTAGTTAAGACCGGTGGTGAAGGTCACCGGCACCAGCAGCTCGCCACGGTGCGTCCAGCGGGTATCAATCCCCTGATAGTGGCGCTGCATATCGATCACCCCACCGGAGTGGGAAGGTTTCAGCTGCGGCTGATACGGAATCGACTGGTACTGCGTCATTTCACGCTCACCGGCGTACATCATCACGCTGAGGTCGTCCTGGGTGCTGAGCTGACGGTCGTAACGCAAACCAGCCTGGGTCTGTTTGATGGTTTTACGCGTGTTGTACTGATCGCCGCGCGGGGACTGGCGCGGGTTGTCCCGCCACTCCTGATAGTTCAGTCCGCCCGGATCGTTGGCCTTCATGTCCACGCTGTTAAAGACCAGCGTCAGCTTGCTGACGTCATCAATACGCACGCCCAGTTTGGCGTTGGCAAGGTTCTTACGCGCGCCGCTGTGGTCGCGATAACCTCTGGTGGTGAAACGGGTGGTGGACACGGTGTAATCCACATCGCCCGCGTGGGTGCCATCACCCATCGCGCCAGTGGCTTTCATGCCGTAGCGCCAGGTTCCGTAACTGCCATAATAGCTGCTGGCTTCAATAGTCGGCGGCTGCTGTCCGGTCTGGGTATTGATGTTAATCACGCCGCCAGAGGCGTTGCCGTACAGGGCAGAGAAGGGGCCGCGCAGCACTTCAACACTCTCCACGCTTGAGAGATCGATGTTCGAGGTCTGACCCTGTCCGTCCGGCATGGTGGCCGGAATACCGTCTACGTACATACGGATGCCGCGCACGCCGAAGGTTGAACGGGCACCAAACCCACGCATCGACAGCTGAAGATCCTGCGCATAGTTTTGCCGGTTCTGAATTTGCAGGCCCGGGACGCTGCCGAGAGATTCAGACAGGTTGATACGGGGAGCGGCATGGCGCATGTCGTCGCCATTGACGACGCTGACCGCGGCTGGAGTATCGAGTTCCGATACGGTTTGCGGCGTGGCGCTGACGATCATGGTCTGTTCTTCCGCGCTCATGGCGGTAAGAGGTGCAAAAATAACAGGAACCAGCAGCAGCGGAAGAGAAGCCTTATGGGCAGAAATGATTTTCATGAATAAAACCGGTTGTGGTGTATAAACGAACCAAATGGAACATGTCCATATATGTTAAAGGTTTTGTAAAAGTTTTGAAAACTATAACCGCACATTGCGTTAATGGAAGGCGAAGCGGGAAAGAAAATCTCCACATTTGATTCATTAATGATTACTATTCTCATTATCAAAAGGCAATGCCATGACGTTGCCTGCCGGAAGCGATGTCAGCAGAACCCCTCATTTCAGAAAAGGAATTGTTATGTCTTTACGTCATCTGTGCTCACCGCGCCTGAGCCTGTCACTGCTTTCAGCCACGTTACTGCTTGCCGGAACGTTCCAGGTTCATGCCGCCGAAGAGGTGCTGCGTAAAGCCGTGGGCAAAGGGGCGTATGAAATGGCGGTGAGCCAGCAGGAAAATGCCCTGTGGGTCGCGACGTCGCAAAGCCGTAAAACCGACAAGGGCGGCGTTGTCTATCGCCTCGATCCGGTTACGCTGGACGTGACGCAGGCGATTCACAGCGATCTCAAACCTTTTGGTGCCACTCTTGATAAGGCGACCCAGACGCTGTGGTTGGGCAACACTATCAACGGTGCGGTAACGGCCATCGATGCGAAAACGGGCGATGTAAAAGGGCGGCTGGTGCTGGATGGGCGTCAGCGTAGTGACACCGTTAAGCCACTGCAGCCGCGCCAGCTGGTGGCCGATGACAGCACGAACACCGTGTACATCACGGGTGTGGGGAAAGAGAGCGTCGTCTGGGTGGTGGATGGCGCCACGCTGAAGCTGAAAGCGACCATTGCCAATACCGGGACCTACAGCACCGGCCTGGCGCTGGACGCGCAGGCGAAACGTCTTTATACCACCAATGCGGACGGCGAGCTGGTGACGATTGATACGGCCAGCAATAAAATTATCAGCCGTAAAAAGGTGCAGGATGACGGCAAAGAGCACTTCTACCTGAATCTGAGCCTCGACACTGCCGGTCAGCGCGCGTTCCTGACCGATTCAAAACAGCCGGAAGTGCTGGTGGTGAGCCTGAAAGAGGGCAGCGTGATCGGCAAAATCGCCGCGCCGGAATCGCTGGCCGTCCTGTTTAACCCGGCCCGCAATGAAGTTTATGTGACGCACCGTGAAGCCGGTAAGGTGAGCGTGATTGACGCCACATCGTATAAGGTCACCAAAACCATCGACACGTCGGTCTACCCGAACAGCCTGGCGCTCTCAGCGGATGGCAAAGCCCTGTACGTGACGGTGAAACAGAAATCCACCCGTCAGCAGGAAGCCACCCAGCCTGACGATGTGATTCGTATCGCGTTGTAATAAAAAAAGGGAAGGCTAAATGCCTTCCCTTTTTGTTGACTGCGTATTAACGCGAGGTCTCTTCAACCAGCGGCGCGTCGTGTTTTTCATCATCAGGATGAACCGGCGCGGTGCTGTGGATCTCGTGAACGCGTTTACGCACGCCAAACCAGCCGGCAATCAGCAGCACGGCCAGCAGCGGAATGGTCGCGATGGTGTAGGTGCCGTTCGGGTAGTCGAACGCCATCAGCACCAGCACGCTGAACAGGAAGAGCAGGGTGAGCCAGGAGGTCACCGGTGCACCAGGCAGCTTAAAGCTCACGTCAGCGGCTTTCCCTTCTTTGATCGCTTTACGCAGACGCATCTGGCAGACCACGATAAAGCCCCAGGAGGCGATGATCCCGAGTGCGGCCACGTTCAGCACGATTTCGAAGACCTGAGACGGGACCAGGTAGTTCAGGAACACGCCGAAGACGTAGACCACCAGCGTGGCCAGAATACCGGCGTACGGCACGTGCTGCTTGCTCATCTTCGACATGAACTTCGGCGCAGAACCGCCCATCGACATGGAGCGCAGGATACGGCCGGTAGAGTACAGACCGGAGTTCAGGCTCGAGAGCGCCGCCGTCAGCACCACAATGTTCATGATACTGCCAACGTAAGGCACGCCCAGTTTAGAGAAGAAGGTCACGAACGGACTCTGACCCGCCTGATAGGCGTTCCACGGCAGCAGCAGAACCAGCAGGACCACGGAACCGACGTAAAACAGACCGATACGCCAGATCACGCTGTTGATAGCTTTTGGCACCATCGTCTGCGGATCTTTACATTCACCTGCTGCGGTACCCACCAGCTCGATGGAGGCAAAGGCGAACACCACGCCCTGAACCAGCACCAGCGCAGGCAGCAGACCGTGCGGGAAGAAACCGCCGTTATCGGTTATCAGGTGGAAGCCGGTGGCGTTGCCATCCAGCGGTTTACCGCTGCCAAGGAAGACGGTACCCACGACCAGGAACACCACGATGGCCAGCACTTTGACCAGCGCAAACCAGAACTCCATCTCCGCGAACCACTTCACGCCGATCATGTTCATGGTGCCGACAATGGCCAGCGCGCCAAGCGCAAAGACCCACTGCGGCACATCGCCGAACGCGCCCCAGTAGTGCATATACAGCGCAACCGCGGTGATATCGACGATACCGGTCATCGCCCAGTTGACGAAGTACATCCAGCCCGCCACGTAGGCCGCTTTTTCACCGAGGAATTCACGGGCGTAGGAGACGAAGCTGCCGCTGGAAGGGCGATGCAGTACCAGTTCGCCCAGCGCGCGAAGAATGAAGAAAGAGAAGATCCCGCACACCAGATAGACCAGGGCGAGAGCCGGGCCAGCCATCTGCAGACGTGCACCCGCACCTAAAAACAGACCCGTTCCGATAGCGCCGCCGATGGCGATCATTTGAACCTGACGGTTGCCCATCGCTTTGTGGTAGCCCTCTTCGTGGGAGTTCAACCAGCGACGTTTAGCAGCATGATGATCGGCTGCGCTTTTATTGCTTGTTTTCATTGAGTTACCTGTTTGCCTGTCTGAACCATTATCGTGATAGTCCTGCCTGGCAGAATGCAATACAAACGATTGCTTCTGCGCAAACACATGTCGCCTTCCCAGTCATTCTGCGTATGGATAAGGCGAAACATGGCGAGGCATCCTACCTGCAATTCATAAGCGACGCAAAATATAACCGTGCCGAAAGTGATGCACGTCGAAGGAAATCGTGTGGTCAGAGCAGACGGGGATCACAACACGCTGAATCGTGGTGAGTTTTTAGTCAAAACAATTGCGAGGTTGATTATTTAATCATCAGATTCCCTTAATTATTACCAGATGGTATAAATTTTTGTTGCTGCAGGGCATTGAGCAGCAACCTGAACGCGGTAGTGTGCTGTCGACGGCTCGGATAATAGAGGTGATATCCTTCAAAAATGGGGCACCACGAATCAAGGACCCTGACCAGCCGTCCGTGATGAAGAGCGTCCAGAACCGAGGACTCGGGCACGTAGGCTAATCCGAGACCATTCTCCGCCGCATCGATGCGCTGCGACAGATTATTCAGCGTTAGCTGTCCTTCAACCCGCACGCGAATCTCACGCCCGTCGCGTCCAAACTCCCATTGATACAATCCCCCTCGCGTGGGCAGGCGCATATTGATGCAGCGGTGGTCAGCGAGCTGCTCCGGCACCTGCGGCACCCCAAAGCGTGCAAGATAATCAGCGGAACCGACGACGGCCATGCGCATGTCCGGAGCGATCCGTACCGCAATCATATCTTTTGCCACCTGTTCACCCAGGCGTACTCCCGCGTCGAAGCGGCCGTCCACGATATCCGTCAGGCCGTTATCGATCGTCACCTCGACGTTAATCTCAGGATATTGCGCCATAAACGTTTTCAGTATCGGCCAGAGCACGGCGTCCATCGCGTGCTCGCCGGCGACAATGCTGACCGAGCCAGCGGGTTTGTCACGGGCGCTACGAAGCGCCGCGAGTTCCTGCTCGATCTCCCGCAAATGCGGGCTTAAGCGCATAAAAAGCTGCTCACCCGCCTGGGTGGGCACCACACTGCGGGTTGTACGGGTTAAAAGGCGTACGTCTAACCGCGCTTCAAGCTTGCGCATGGCATGGCTCAGCGCCGATTGCGATACGCCCAGCTGCGCCGCTGCGCGTGTAAAGCTGCGCTCGCGGGCAACCACCATAAAAGAGAGCAGGTCGTTGAAATTGTCTTTTAGCATTGCGGTTGCCTCTATTTATGAATTTCAATCATATTTCCTATCTGATTATGCACGCTAATAGTTCGGATTGCTTTGCGCTACTGTTAACGCAACAGTTAACGAGGAGTACAACATGAAAATTATCCGCAGCGGTTCATTACCTTCAGCAAAGGGGCCAGAAGACTGGTTCACCGGCACCGTCCGCATTGACGCGCCCTTTCAGGCGACCGAACCTGCCCGCGTCGGCGGGGCAACCGTGACCTTTGAGCCGGGCGCGCGCACGGCGTGGCATACGCACCCCCTGGGACAAACGCTGATTGTGACGCAGGGGCGCGGCTGGCTACAGGAGTGGGGCAAAGCGGCGGAAGTGCTGAATCAGGGCGATATCGCCTGGATCCCACCCGGCGTGAAGCACTGGCACGGGGCAAGCGCGCAAACGGCGATGACGCATATCGCCATCGCCGAATCGGAAAACGGCAGCCCGGTAGCGTGGATGGAAAAAGTCACCGACGAGCAGTACCCGAACGGCTAACCGCCAGACACGGCAATCGCCTGCTTAAGGCGCGTCGTGCACTTCGCCTCCCAGGGAAAATTGCCCTGCTGAAATAGCGTTTCGTTAAAAGGATGAAAACGTTATTATTTGGTCAGTTTTTGTTAACGGGCTGAGGCTTGAGTGAAAATTAACGTCATCGGAACCAGCGGAAGTGGAAAAAGCACGCTGGCGAAGCAGATTGCGGCCGAGCTGGACATTCCCTGTATCGAGATGGACCGACTCTACTGGCGCCCTGACTGGCAGGGAACCCCGGACGACGTGTTTCAGGAAACGCTGGAGCAGGCGCTGCAGGCGTCGCCAGACTGGGTGCTTGACGGTAACTATAACCGCACGCGACCGGTCAAATGGCGCCATGTCGATGTTGTGGTGTGGGTCGATTATGGGTTTACCCGCACCCTGTATCAGGCCGTCACCAGGGCCATCAAACGGGCCTGGCATAAACGGGAACTTTGGCCAGGCACGGGGAATAAGGAGAGTTTTCGCCGCGCGTTCCTGAGCAGAGAATCCATTATCATCTGGACGATAAAAACCTGGCGCAACAACCGCAGGCGTTATGAAGCCGATCTGCAAAACCCGCGCTACGCGCACATTCGCTTTGTCCGTATTACCCGCCGCAGTCAGGTGGATGCGCTGATTGCCTCTCTGAAGACATATTCTTAGCGTGGTTTTATATATCTGTTTTCCGGCAAACTAAATGTAAATTAATTGTTTCTCAGTGGTGAAATACGCCTTTAATAATGTCGACATGTTAAGTCAAACGAGAACGCAACATGTCATGGCGAATCAGCATTCTGGATAAAAGCCCCATCGCTGAACACGAAACGGCTGCCGATGCACTGGCGCGTACCCTGGCGCTGGCGCAGCAGGCGGAAAATCTGGGCTATCACCGCTTCTGGATTGCCGAACACCACAACACTCCCCAACTTGCCAGCCCCTCACCGGAGCTGCTGATTGCCTGGATCCTCGGGCAAACCTCGCGCATTCGCGTCGGTTCCGGCGGCGTGATGCTTCAGCACTACAGCCCGTATAAAGTCGCCGAGAACTTCAACGTTCTGGCCGCGCTGGCGCCAGGCCGCGTGGATCTCGGTGTCGGAAAAGCGCCGGGCGGTCTGCCGCTCTCGACCCGCGCGCTGCAGCAGGGGCTGAATCAGCAGGAAAAGGGCAGTTTTGCCGAACAGCTGGCCCAGCTCGACCGCTGGATCCGTCCTGAGCATCAGTCAACGGAGGAAGCCGTTCTGGCCACGCCGCTGCCGCCGTCGCCTGCGCAGGGTTTTCTGCTCGGCGCGAGTCGCGAAAGCGCGCTGCTGGCCGCCAGCCTCGACTGGCACTTTGTTTTTGCCGCACACCTGAATGGCGATCCGGATCTGCTGCGCGAGGTGATCGCCACCTGGCGTGAAAACAGCGTCCGCGATGTGATTGTGGCGGTGCAGGCGATTGTCGCACCGACGCAGGCCGAAGCAGACGCGCTGGCGCAGAAGGTGGAAGTGTGGGGCGTGGAGCTGGCCAACGGCCAGCGCGTCACGGTGGCCAGCGAAGAGCAGGCTTACGCGTTCGCGCGTCAGGCAGGGAGTGAGCCAGTGCGCATTGCGCGTCGGGCGCAGTCGCTGCTGGCCGGCACGGCGAGATCCGTGCTCGAACACCTTAACGCCCTGCATGAAACGTGGGGCATTGACGAATTTATTATTGATACCCCGGTAGCAGACGGCGCCACGCGCGTGGCGTCACTGCGTTTGCTGGCCGAGGCCCGTCTTAACAGGGAGGTTACCGTATGAGCTTTGGCGAACAACTGATTGCCTGGCGTCGCGAGCTGCACCAGAACCCGGAACTGTCCGGTCAGGAAGTCGAGACCACCGCACGCCTGCGCCAGTGGCTGACAACGGCGGGCATTACGCCGCTGCCTTACGATCTGCCGACCGGGCTGGTGGCGGAAATTGGTTCCGGCAACAAGCTGATTGCGCTGCGCGCAGATATCGATGCCCTGCCGATTGAAGAGCGTAGCGGCGTACCGTTTAGCTCGCAGCAGGCAGGGGTGATGCACGCCTGCGGACACGACATCCACACCAGCGTCATCCTCGGTGCGGCGTTAAAGCTGAAAGAGCGGGAAGCTTCGCTTAACGGCCGGGTGCGGATCCTGTTTCAGCCTGCCGAAGAGAACTTTGGCGGCGCGAAGAGCATGGTGCGGGCCGGTGCCCTGCGGGATGTCAGCGCGATTTTCGGTATGCATAACGAGCCCGGCCTGCCGGTCGGTGAATTCGCCACCCGCGGCGGGCCGTTCTATGCCAACGTCGACCGCTTTGTGATTCGCATTACCGGTAAAGGCGCGCATGCCGCACGTCCGCATGAAGGTAACGATGCCATCGTGCTGGCGAGCCAGCTGGTGACGGCGCTGCAAAGCGTCGCCAGCCGCAACGTCAACACGCTGGATTCCGTGGTGCTGAGCGTGACGCGCATTGCGGGCGGCAACACCTGGAACGTGCTGCCGGAAAGCGTCGAGCTGGAAGGCACGCTGCGTACCCATCGCACGGAAGTACAGCAGAACGTGAAAGCCCGCGTGGGCGAGATTGCCGCCGGGTTTGCCAGCGCCTTCAGCGCGCAGATTGATATTACCTGGTATGCCGGACCCACCGCACTGGTCAATGACGAACGCTGGGCGGCATTTGCCACCTCAGTTGCCCGGGAGGCGGGCTATGAAACCCGGCACGCCGAGTTACACATGGGCGGGGAAGATTTCGCGGTCTATCTGCAGTCCATACCCGGCGCGTTTGTCAGCATTGGCAGCAACAGTACGTATGGTTTACATCACCCGGCGTTTAATCCGGACGAAGCATTAATCGAGCCCGCTGCCCGCTATTTTGCACAGCTTGCGGAAAAAGCCCTGCAACACGTTTAATTCTGAAGAGGTGAATATGTCTGCACATCGTCAACTGCGGCTCGGGACCATTTTGCATGGTGCATCCGGGAATATGTCCGCCTGGCGCCACCCTGAGGCCATCGCCGATGCCAGTATCAATTTTGATTTCGTCACAGCGACGGCATTAAAGGCGGAAGAGGGCAAACTCGATTTCTTATTCGTTGCCGACGGTCTTTATATTAACGAAAAATCGATCCCGCATTTTTTAAACCGCTTTGAACCGTTAACGGTGTTATCTGCGCTGGCAAGCATCACCTCGCGCCTGGGGCTGGTGGGAACCTTATCCACCTCCTACAGCGAGCCCTTTACCACGGCCCGCCAGTTCGCCAGCCTCGACCATCTGAGCAATGGCCGCGCGGGCTGGAACGTGGTGACCTCGCCGCTGGAAGGTTCGGCGAAGAACTTCTCCCGCGAAAAACACCCTGAACATGCGTTGCGCTACCGGATTGCCGACGAGTATCTCGACGTGGTGAAAGGGCTGTGGGACTCCTGGGAAGGGGATGCCTTTGTGCGCAACAAAGAGAGCGGTCAATTCTTTGACCCGGCCAAACTGCACACCCTGGATCACCGCGGTGATTTCTTCCAGGTCGCCGGACCGCTGAATATTGGCCGTACCCCGCAGGGACGTCCGATTGTCTTTCAGGCCGGCGCGTCGGACGACGGGAAAAAACTGGCGGCGAAACATGCCGACGCCATTTTCACCCACCATGAAACCCTCGACGAGGCAAAAGCCTTTTACCGCGACGTGAAACAGCAGCTGGAAACTCACGGCCGCCGCCCGTCGGATTTGCATATATTCCAGGGCGTCAGCGTGATTGTGGGAAAAGATGCCGATGACGTGGAAAACCAGTATCAAACCACGGCGGCGCTGGTGTCGATTAATGATGCCCTTAATTACCTCGGGCGTTATTTCGAACATCATGATTTCAGCCAGTATCCGCTCGACGAACCGTTCCCTGATATCGGCGACTTAGGCAAAAACAGCTTCCGCAGCACCACCGATGAGATCAAGCGTAACGCCCGCGAGCGCAACTTAACCCTGCGTCAGGTGGCGCTGGAAGCCGCTTCGCCGCGTCCACGCTTTTCCGGTACGCCGGAAGAGGTGGCAGACGGTCTGCAGGCCTGGTTTGAAGGCTATGCCGCCGACGGCTTCATCATTCAGGGCGGCACGCCGGACACCTTCCCGCGCTTTGTGGACCAGGTCGTGCCGGTACTTCAGGCTCGCGGCCTGTTCCGCACCGACTACCCGGGCACCACGCTGCGCGAAAGCCTGGGTCTGGACCAACCGAAAAATCACTTCACACAACAATAAAAGAGAACACCGCTATGCAGAAAACATCGCTTATTCTGGCGCTCGCGCTGGCCTTTACCCCTGCCGTCTGGGCAGAGAATGTGAACATTAACGGCACCGGCGTGAGCATCGAGGCCAATAAAACGCCGATCAACACCGCCAAAAACGGCGATGCCATCGCCCGGTTGCCGAAAGACTATCGCTTTGCCGTACCGGGAAAATTTACCGTGGCGGTGGCGGGGCTTAACCAGCCGCCGCTGACGGTGTTTTCCGATGACAACAAAACGCTGTTGGGCAGCGAGGTCGACGTTGCTCGTCTGGTGGCGGACAGCCTCGGGCTGGAGCTGAACGTGGTGCCCACCTCGTGGGAAGACTGGCCGCTGGGGGTCGCCTCCGGCAAATACGATGCGGCCATCAGCAATATCACCGTCACCAAAGAACGCAAACAGAAATTTGATTTTGCCACCTACCGGAAAGACTCCCTCGGTTTCTACGTGAAGTCCACCAGTCCTATTACCTCGCTGCAGAAGGCGGAAGACATCGCCGGGCTGCGGATTATCGTGGGCTCCGGCACCAACCAGGAGTCCATCCTGCTGGCATGGAACGCGGAAAACCTGAAGAAGGGGCTGAAACCCTTTACCCCGATCTACACCAAAGATGATGCGGCTCAAACCCTGGCGCTGCAGTCCGGGCGTGCGGATGCCTACTTTGGTCCGAACGTGATTGGCGCATGGAAAGCGGCGCTGAACGGCAAAACCAAACTGGTGGGTAGCGTCGACGGCGGCTGGCCGAAGGCGGCGCATATTGCGGTGACGCTGAAAAAAGGCAGCGGGCTGGTCGAGCCGGTACAAATCGCGCTGAACGGCGTGATCAAAAACGGCGATTACGACAAAGTGCTGAACCGCTGGGGGGAAGGGGTTGAGCGCATTCCTCAGTCAGAAGTGAACCCGGCTGGCCTGGGTGATTAAGGAGGCGCTATGCGCGAACAATTTCGTGATGTCTCGCCGGAAGATGCCGAACTCCAGCCCATCATCGAGGGGCTGTTCGGGGAATATGCCGCCCGTTACGGGGACTACTTCTCTAAAGATGCGGAAGTGGAGCTGACGGAATGGTATTTAGCGCCGCAGGGACTGTTTATCGTCCTTGAACGTGACGGGGAAATTATCGCCACCGGCGCTTACAAGCCCTATGACGAACGGACCGCAGAGATTAAGCGTATCTGGACCAATAAATCCCTGCGTCAGCAGGGACTTGCCGGGCGAGTGGTGCAGGAGCTGGAGCGCAGGGCGGTGCTGGCGGGGTATAGCCAGATCTACCTGACCACCGGTTTTCGCCAGCCGGAAGCGGTCCGGCTCTATCTCAGCCAGGGCTATCAGCCGCAGTTCGATCTGAACCGGGATCCGGAAGAGTATAGCCAGCCGCCGTTTGATGGTCGGTTGCGTTTCACCAAAACGCTGGTACGCGAAGCGTTCAGTAAAACCGCATGAGGAACGACGATGAGCAACGTTGAAACCATAAAGGTGGTCCCGGCGCGTTATCCGCTGCGGACCATCGGCGCCGCGGTGGCGCTGTTTGTCCTGGCGGTCGTAATTCAGTCCGTGGCTTTTAACCCGCGCTGGGAGTGGGGCGTGTTCGCCCGCTGGTTCTTCGACCCGGTGATCCTCGACGGTGTCGGTCAGACCCTGCTGCTGACGCTGATCGGCACCGCGCTGAGCGTCGTGTTTGGCGGCATGCTGGCCCTGGCGCGACTCTCTTCGTCCTGGCTGTTGAGCAGCCTGGCGTGGGCCTACATCTGGCTCTTCCGGTCGCTGCCGCTGATCGTGGTGCTGATCATCCTGTACAACTTTTCCTATCTCTACGACACGCTCTCGCTCGGCGTGCCGTTCACCGGCATCACCTGGGGCAGCTTTGAAACCATCAATGTGCTGGGGCAGTTCTCCACCGCGGTGGTGGGGCTGACGCTGGTACAGAGCGCCTATACCGCCGAAATTATTCGCGGCGGCTTCCTCGGCGTTGACCACGGGCAGTATGAGGCAGCGGCCGCACTCGGCCTGCCGGCCTGGCGTCGTACGGTGCGCATCATTTTACCCCAGGCGCTGCGCACCATTCTGCCGTCGGGATTCAATGAGATCATCAGCCTCGCCAAGGGCACGGCGATGGTGTACGTCCTGGCGATGCCGGAGCTGTTTTATACCATTCAGATGATCTACAACCGCACCCAGGAGGTGATCCCGCTGTTGATGGTCGGGGCCGCCTGGTACCTGGTGATTACCACCGTCTTGTCCGCTATCCAGTACGGTGTCGAACGCGCACTTGCCCGTAGCGAACGCCGTTCTGCCGTTAACCAGAACCGCGCCACCCGGCGCAGTCGTTCTGTTACCGCCACGCCAGCACAGGAGCCCGTCCATGCCAGCCTCTCCTGAAGGACATATTTCGATTACCGGCGTCAGTAAATATTTCGGTCGCCATAAAGCCCTCGACAACGTCACGCTTGAGATCCCGCCAGGGTCCGTGACGGTGATCCTCGGGCCATCCGGGTCGGGCAAATCGACGCTGCTGCGCACCATTAACCACCTGGAGCGCGTCGACGAAGGTTTTATCCAGATTGACGGCGACTACATTGGCTATCGCCGTCAGGGCGACAAACTCTTTGAACTGAAAGAGAAGGAGATCCTTAAGCAGCGGGTCAACGTGGGCTATGTGTTTCAGAACTTCAATCTCTTTCCGCACCTCACGGTGCTGGAAAACCTGATAGAAGCGCCGGTCGCGCATAAAAAACTCAGCAAGAAAGAGGCGGTGGAAAGGGCCTACAGCCTGCTGGATGTGGTGGGGCTGCGGGATAAAGCGGACGCCTGGTCCCGCCATCTTTCCGGCGGCCAGCAGCAGCGCATTGCCATTGCCCGCGCGCTGGCGCTGCGGCCTCGGGTGATGCTGTTTGATGAACCCACCTCGGCCCTCGATCCGGAGCTGGTGGGTGAAGTGCTGGATGTGATCAAGAAGCTGGCCCGGTCCGGCACCACGCTGGTGGTGGTCACCCACGAGATCGGCTTTGCCCGGGAAGTGGCGGATCAGGTGGTGTTTATGGTCGACGGAAAAATTGTTGAGCAGGGCAGCAGCGACGAGGTGTTAAACCGTCCGTCGCACCCGCGAACGCGCCAGTTCCTCTCTAAAGTGCTGTAAGGAGCGACAATGAAATATGGACTTCTGGCGGGGCTGATCCTTTCAGCCGCCAGCCACGCCAGCATTGATTTAAAAGCCAACGAGCAGCCGCTGCCGGTGACGGTGGATCGGCAGGCTGTGGCGAAGATCCCCGCCAGTTACAAATTTGTTGAGCCGGGAACGCTGACGGTTGCCATCTCGATGCTGAACTCCCCGCCGCTGGCGCTGCTGGCCAGCGATAACCGCACGCGGATTGGCAGCGACCCGGATATCGCCCGCCTGCTGGCGGGCAGTCTGGGGCTGAAGCTGAAGCTGGTGCCGACGGCGTGGGAAGACTGGCCGCTGGGGATCGCCTCCGGGCGCTACGACGTGGCGCTGGTGAACATTGCGGTGACCGAACAGCGTAAAGAGAAGTTTGATTTCGCCACTTACCGCGTCGACTCGCTGGCGTTTTCGGTAAAGTCGACCAGTGATATCCAGTCGATTAAACGTTCGGAAGACCTGGCGGGTAAAAAAGTGATTGTCGGCTCGGGCACCAATCAGGAACGTATCCTGTTGGGCTGGAACGAGGAGAACAAAAAGGCCGGACGCGAGCCTGCGTTGCCGGTTTATCTCCACGACGATGCCTCAGGTAATCTTTACATCCAGTCCGGCAGGGCGGATGTGTTCTTCGGGCCGCAGTCGGTCTCGGCGTATAAAGCGGCGCTGACCGGCAAAACCCGCGTGGTCGGTTTGGGGCCGAAGAAAGCTTATGTCGCCACCAAGACCAAAAAAGGCAATCAACTGGTTTATGCCCTGCAGGCCGCGCTCAACGGTGCGATTGAGCGCGGAGAGTACCAGAAAGTGCTGGCGCGCTGGGGGGAGCAGGGCGAAGCGGTGGAACAATCGGAGGTCAACCCGCCTGGGATAACCTACTAATGGTGCTCTACACTTAGGATTTTCACTCCTGAGGGGGCAACATGATTAAACTTTATGGCGTACCCGGCTGGGGCTCGGCAATCAGTGAAGTGATGCTGACCCTGGCAGATATTCCCTATCACTTTATCAACGTGGACGGGTTTGACCAGCCTGGTCCGCAGCGTGAGTTACTGCAAAAACTGAACCCGCTGTGTCAGGTGCCGACGCTGGAGCTGGAAAATGGCGCGATCATGACCGAAACGGCGGCAATAGCCCTGATGGTGCTCGACCGTTGTCCCGATCTGGCTCCGCCCGTGGGTCAGGCTGAACGTCAGCAGTTTCAGCGTCTGCTCATCTGGTTTGTGGCGAACGTCTATCCCACCTTTACGTATGCGGATTATCCCGAACGCTGGGTGCCGGACGCACCGGAACAGCTGCAGAAAAACTGCATTGAGTACCGGAAATCTCTCTATTTGTGGTTCGAAAACCAGCTCAGGGCGGCCCCGTTTGCGCTGGGTGAACGGCTGACGCTGCTGGATGTGTATATTACCGTGGCGCGTACCTGGGGACCTCGTCACGCCTGGTTTGCGGAAAATACACCGAAGCTGACGGCCATTGCGGACACCGTATGTCAGCTGCCGGAACTGCACAAGGTGTTAAAGGCAAACAATATTATCTGATACCGTTTAACCCTCATTCACAACCGGAAGCCTGCACATGCCACACGTAGATATCAAATGTTTTCCCCGTGATTTAAACGACGAACAAAAAAACGCCCTGGCGGCGGATATTGCCGAGGTGATTATTCGCCATTTCAACAGTAAAGACAGTTCAGTGTCGGTGGCGTTGAACCAGGTGAATCCCGAGGACTGGAAAGCGCAGGTCTGGGATACCGAAATAGGACCCAAGCTGGACCAGCTGATCAAAAAGCCCGGCTATTCAATGTAAGATCGTCTGCCGGGGAGCGGCTTCGTCCTTCCCGGCTTTCCGCTTTTCGCAAAAATCGTAAAAATGCGTTTTGTCTTATCCGCTACACTTCACGTTTCTGACTGACATTTCATAAATCCTTAGGAAAGATCTTCAACAGAATCAGTTAAGGACAGACACGTTAAAGGATAATTTTCTGATGACAAAATTACCCCGGTTTTCACTCGCCTTTCTTCATCCCCGGTACTGGCTAAGCTGGACAGGCATTGCCGCACTGTGGCTCATCATGCTGCTGCCTTATCCGCTGTTGTTCCGGATCGGTCATGGCCTTGGCCGACTGGCGATGCGTTTACTCCCTCGCCGCGTCGCGATTGCCCGCCGTAACCTTGAACTCTGCTTTCCTGAGATGAGCGTGGACGAGCGCGAAACCTTGCTGCAGCGTAATTTCGAATCGGTAGGTATGGGCGTCATCGAAACCGGAATGGCCTGGTTCTGGCCTGCGTGGCGGGTGCGGAAATGCTTTACCGTGACCGGTTATGAACATATGGAAAAGGCGCGTGAGAAAGGGAATGGGGTGGTGCTCGTTGGAATGCACTTTCTTACCCTTGAGCTGGGCGCGCGGATCTTTGGCATGCTTAACCCGGGCATTGGGGTCTACCGTCCCAACAATAATGCGCTGCTGGACTGGCTGCAGACCCGCGGGCGTCTGCGTTCCAATAAAACCATGCTCGATCGCCATGATTTAAAAGGCATGATCCGCTCGCTGAAGCAGAATGAAATCTTGTGGTACGCCCCGGACCATGACTATGGCAAAACCAATAGCGTCTTTGTGCCGTTTTTTGCGGTGCCGGATGCCGCCACGACGGCGGGCAGCTATATGCTGGTCAAAAGCGCACGGCCTGCCGTCGTCCCCTTCGTGCCGCGGCGCAAGGCGGACGGCTCAGGTTACGAACTGATTATTCTTGAGGATATCAGCGAGGCGCTGCAGGGCGGCGATAAAGAAGCCGTGGCGACGCAGATGAACAGGGCGATTGAGCACGCGGTACGGATGGCGCCAGAGCAGTATATGTGGCTGCACCGTCGCTTCAAAACGCGTCCTGAAGGGGTACCAGACCGCTATGCCCGCCAGAAACAGACGGCGACACGGCATGATATTCTCTCCGCCGGCGATTTTTCTGACAGCTCAGGCGTACAGCACTGAAACCTCAGCGACGCCCTCACCCTGCGGTGAGGGCGTGACCGGCGCTACAGCGCGGAGCGGCGGTAAGGCGCATAGTCCGCCTGCCACCAGGTCTTCTCGATACGCGCCATCAGCTCCTCATCATCTATTGCCGGGGCAACGCCCTGTGCAATTGCCGCGCGGGCGACGGCAACGGCAATCTGACGTGAGACCGTTTCAATCTGATCTACCGGTGGCAGCAATCCTCCTCTTTCTGTCGTCACCAGCGGAGACTGCGCGGCCAGGCTGCGGCTTGCCGCCATCAACATCTCTTCCGTCACCCGGCGAGCATGACAGGCCAGCACACCCAGTCCCAGGCCCGGGAAGATATAGGCGTTATTACACTGGGCGATCTCGTAGTGCGCATTCTCCCAGAATACCGGTGCGAACGGGCTGCCGGTGGCGACCAGCGCGGCACCCTGGGTCCAGGCGATAAGATCCTGCGGCTGTGCCTCTGCCCGTGACGTCGGGTTAGAGAGCGGCATGATAATGGGGCGCGAACAGTGGCGATGCATCTCTTTGACAATCTCTTCGCTGAACAGCCCAGGCTGGCCGGAAACACCAATCATCACCGTCGGATGCGCGTTCTTCACCACGTCCAGCAGCGAGATATTTTTCGCCTCTACCGGCCAGTGACAAACGGCTTCGCGGGCGGTAAGCAGGTTTTTCTGAAAATCGAGCAGGTTGGTCATGTCGTCGGTCAGCAGGCCGAAGCGATCGACCATAAAGATCCGGTTGCGGGCTTCGGATTCGGTCAGACCGTCATCCACCATCAGCGCGACAATTTTTTCGGCGATCCCGCACCCTGCGGAACCGCTGCCGAGGAACACCACCCGCTGATCGCGTATGCGCGTGCCCGCGGCATGCGCCGCCGCAATCAGCGTACCGGCGGTGACGGCTGCAGTGCCCTGGATATCATCATTGAAGCAGCACAGCTGGTCGCGGTAGCGCTGCAGCAGTCTGGTGGCGTTTTTCTGGGCAAAGTCTTCAAATTGCAGCAGCACATCCGGCCAGCGCGCCTTGACGGTACTGATAAACATATCCATAAATTCCGCGTACTGATCGTCGGTGATGCGCGGATGGCGCCAGCCCATGTACATCGGGTCTTCCAGGTGCTGCTGATTGTTGGTGCCGACATCCAGCATAATCGGGAGAGTGGAGGCCGGATGGATCCCTCCGCAGGCGGTATACAGCGACAGCTTACCAATCGGAATACCCATGCCGCCAATACCCTGATCGCCGAGCCCTAAAATACGCTCCCCGTCCGTCACGACAATCACCCGAATGTCGTTGCGCGAGAAACTTTGCAGCATCTCATCGATACGGTGGCGGTTTGGCCATGAAATAAATAAACCGCGCGCACGACGATAAATGGTAGAGAAATGCTCGCAGGCTTCCCCTACGGTCGGGGTATAGATTATCGGTAACGTCTCTTTCAGATGCGAACGCAGTAGGTTGTAAAAGAGGGTTTCATTGGTGTCCTGAATATTGCGCAGATAAACATGGCGGGAAATATCGCTTTTAAAATGGCAGAACTGCATCCACGCACGTTCGGTTTGTTCCTCAATGGTTTCCACGTTGTGTGGCAATAAACCATGCAGATTAAAATTATCGCGCTCTTCTTTAATAAAAGCGAGACCTTTATTTAATAACGGATTTTCCAGCAGTACGGCTCCATTATAGGGCGTGTACAGAACTTCTTTGCGGGACATGGTTAACTCCTGAATTTATTAATAAAACAGATTGAGAAAACAAGCGGGCAGGCATGAAGTTTGAGGTTTTCATGTCGGTATTTTATCTGTTTTGTTGCAGCGCTAATCTAACGGTTCGCCTGCAGGGCAGGAGTGATAAGGGTCACAATCTCTCTGGTTTTATTAATTTCAAAAAGATTACCTGGATGGCTTTCATTAACTTTAGTTACATAATAATGAATTAAGTTATTTAAAATAAAAGAGCTGTGTTGTTCACATTTCCCTGCGTTTCTCCATGTTAATTTCGCGCTGAGCCTGTTTTAAGAAAAGGCCACGTAAGTCATTATTTTTATATTAAAGAACATTTATTGCTATCAGGAATAGATTCCAGTTTATTCCTTTCTCTGTTTATCCGAACACAATTTTCAGGTGATTATATGAAAGATAATCCTGTACCGACTTCTGAACTGTCGTCCTCGCGTTTCGCCTTTGGCCTCAACAATACCGAGGTGGGCGCGGTTCCGCTGATGCTGTTTGTCGGGATCGCCGCCATTGTGGCGACATCCGCCTGGGCAGGGCTGCTGCCGAAAAATATGATCGGTGGTCTCGCGGTCATCATGACGCTCGGTTTCGCGTTTGCCAAAGTAGGGCGTCAGATCCCCTTGCTGAAAGACATCGGCGGTCCGGCGATCCTCTGCCTGATGGTCCCCTCTGTGCTGGTCTATTTTGGCGTCTTCGGGAAACAGACCCTTGATACGGTGCATCTGTTGATGAAGGAGGCGAATCTGCTCTATTTCGTCATCGCCTGCCTGGTGGTCGGCAGTATTCTGGGGATGAACCGGATACTGCTCATTCAGGGGATGATGCGCATGTTTGTTCCGCTGGTGGCGGGGACATTCATGGCGGTGCTGACCGGGCTCATTGTGGGCTCACTGTTTGGTTATACGCCTTACCACACCTTCTTCTTTATCATTGTGCCTATCATTGGCGGCGGGATTGGCGAGGGAATTTTGCCCCTCTCCCTGGCCTATTCGGCCATACTGGGACAAACGCCGGATGTTTTTGTTGCGCAACTGGCACCCGCTGCGGTCGTGGGGAATATTTTCGCCATTGTGTGTGCAGGCTCGCTGGCGCGTCTCGGGACCAAACGTCCGGCGCTTTCAGGAAACGGCATGCTCACGCGCAGTAAAGAAGACACCAGCCTGTTTGCCGGGGCGCAAAGTGCTCAACAGACGGATTTTCATCTGATGGGGGGCGGATTACTGATGGTGTGCGCGTTTTTCATCGTCGGCGGATTGTTTGAAAAACTGGTCCACATTCCCGGCCCGGTGCTGATGATTTTGATTGCCGTGCTGTGCAAATACTTCAACGTGATCCCGGCCTCCATGGAGCAGGGGGCGCACAGCTGCTATAAATTTGTCTCCGCTGCGCTGGTCTGGCCGCTGATGATTGGCCTCGGGATGTTATACGTGCCGCTTGAGAGCGTGGTCTCAGTCTTCTCGGTGGGGTACGTGGTGGTGTGCGGTTCGGTGGTGATTGCGATGGCGCTGAGCGGCTACTTTATTGCGTCGCGTCTGAATATGTATCCTGTGGAAGCGGCCATTGTCACCTGCTGCCACAGCGGTCTGGGCGGGACAGGGGACGTGGCCATTTTGTCCGCCTCTAACCGGATGTCCCTCATGCCGTTTGCACAGATTGCGACCCGCATCGGCGGCGCGTCGACGGTGATCATCGCCACGCTGCTGATGGGGTGGATAATGTAACGTGCTGCGGGTAAGCCGGGTGACGTTGCCGGGCTTACCCCTTTGGTGTCGGCACAATCTGCACCTGGTGGGGTTTCACCTCATGACCCTGCGTATTCACATAGCCAATATGCAACGGCTCGCCTGTCTCTTTATCCACCAGCGTTAAATGCGGTGCGGTGTGTAACACCTGTCTGTGTCCCCATTCCATCAGCGCCAGAAGTACCGGGGCAAGGGTGCGGCTTTTTTCGGTAAGCTGGTACTCATAGCGTTCCCGTGCCCCTTCTTCCCGGTAAGGTATTCGGGAGAGCAGCCCCAGCTCCGTCATCAGTTTCAAACGCGTCGCTAAGGTTTGTTTCGTGATCCCGGTATGGCTACGCATGGTTTCGAAGCGCGTCACGCCGTAAAACGCCTCCCTCAGGATCAGCAAAATCCATTGATCGCCCACGATTTTTGCCCCTTCAGCCAGACCGCACAGTTCGGGCGAGAGGTAAGGCAACGATTTTTCTTTTGACACCGGCGGTTTTCCTTTCTAATCTGAGTATGATTTTTAGACCTTGGTTATTAGGGAGAATACAATGCCTTTTGTGAATGTACAAACGATTAAAGGGATCATGAACGACGAGCAGAAGAGCGAGCTGCTGCGCCGGATGACGGACTTGATGGTGGAAATCGAGGGGAGAGGGGATCCTGAGTTCCGTCGCTCGGTCTGGATCCGTATTGATGAGCATGACCCTGAGCAGTGGAGCCTCGGAGGATTACAGCCAACCGCTGAAATGATTGCGAAGACATTCGCGACAACACAGCCGTCCTGATGCAAAGTCGGGAGGCGTAATCGCCTCCCGGCACGACCGGGGTTACGGCGTACGCAGCAAAATCTCCATTAGCCCCGGAAAGCGGGCATCCAGATCTTCTCTGCGCAGGGAGATCATATTTTCTCGTCCCTGTGGACGTTGCCAAATCACCCCGCTGTCGCGCAACACGCGCCAGTGATGGGTCATTGTGGATTTCACCACTTCATCCGGACGCAGCGCATTACAGCTGAGTTCGCTGCCATCGGACAGGCGGCGAATAATCGACAGCCGGAGCGGGTTGCCAAGGGCAAACAGCACATTTTCCAGCAATATTTGTTCAGTTTCGGGATGGTTAGGGATCATCGTTTTCCTGCGCAGGGTGTCAGATTGAGCTATATCAACAATAGGTCAACCTTTAAAAAATAGTTCGATAATACTCGTACAATAGGACTATTATAGCAAACGAATGAGTAAGCGACCATCCCGGTCGTCACAGAGACGTCATACAGACTAAGGAAATATCATGCCCCGACCCATTCCTCTCGAACGTTATCGTAACATCGGTATCTCCGCGCATATCGATGCCGGTAAAACGACCACCACCGAGCGCATCCTGTTTTATACCGGGATGAGCCACAAGCTGGGCGAAGTACACGATGGCGCGGCAACAACCGACTGGATGGCGCAGGAGCAAGAGCGCGGGATCACTATTACCTCCGCGGCCGTCAGCTGCTTCTGGCCGGGTATGGACAGAGGCTTTGAACCGCACCGGATCAACATTATCGACACCCCGGGGCACGTGGATTTCACCATTGAGGTGGAACGTTCCATGCGCGTCCTCGACGGCGCCGTGATGGTGTATGACTCCGTCGGCGGCGTTCAGCCCCAGTCCGAAACCGTCTGGCGTCAGGCGAATAAATACCACGTACCGCGTCTGGCCTTCGTCAACAAAATGGACCGTCCGGGTGCCGATTTCTTCCGCGTCGTGCGGATGATGCAGGAGCGCCTGAAGGCGAATCCGGTACCGATTGTGATCCCGGTAGGCGCGGAAGAGCACTTCACCGGGGTGGTGGATCTCATCAAGATGCGCACCATTCTGTGGGACGATGCCACGCAGGGGATGGTGTTCACTTACGCGCCCGTGCCGGATGATTTAGTGGATACCGCCCGGGAGTGGCGGGAAAAAATGGTCTCGGCGGCGGCGGAAGCCAGCGACGAACTGATGGATAAATACCTGGAAACGGGCGATCTGGACGAAGCGGAAATCATCAGAGGGCTGCGTATTCGCACCATCTCGGGTGAAATCCAGCCGATGCTGTGCGGCAGCGCGTTTAAAAACAAGGGCGTGCAGCGCATGCTCGATGCGGTGATTGAGCTGATGCCCTCGCCGCTGGACGTGCCCGCTATCGACGGTGTGGATGAAAAAGGGCAACACGCTGAGCGTCATCCCAGCGATGATGAGCCATTCTCCGCACTGGCGTTTAAGCTGATGAGTGACCCGTATGTCGGCCAGTTGACCTTCATCCGCGTGTACTCTGGCGTGCTGCGCAAAGGCGACGCGGTGTATAACCCGGTGAAAGGGAAGAAAGAGCGGATCGGGCGTATCGTGCTGATGCATGCCAACGATCGCCATGAGGTGGACGAACTGCGCGCCGGAGATATCGCGGCCTGCGTTGGGCTGAAAGATGTCACCACGGGTGACACCTTAACGGACCCGAATGCGGTGATCACCCTGGAACGCATGGAGTTCCCCGATCCGGTTATCTCGCTGGCTATCGAGCCGAAAACGAAAGGTGACCAGGAGAAAATGGGGATCGCCCTGCAGCGTCTGGCAGCGGAAGATCCCTCTTTCCGCCTGCATACTGACGAAGAGTCCGGTCAGACCATTATTTCCGGGATGGGAGAGTTGCACCTGGAGATTATCGTCGACCGCATGAAGCGTGAGTTCGGCGTCGAGGCGAACATTGGCCGTCCGCAGGTCACCTACCGTGAGACCTTGCGTAAAGCGGTGAAGGATATCGAAGGCAAATTTGTCCGTCAGTCCGGTGGGAAAGGGCAGTACGGTCATGTGGTGCTGAGTCTGGAGCCGGCCGAGCCCGGCAGTGGCTTTACGTTTGAAGATGCCACCAAGGGCGGCGTGGTGCCGCGCGAGTATATTCCGTCCGTTGAGAAAGGGCTGCGTGAAGCCATGAACAGCGGTGTGCTGGCCGGATATCCGGTTGTCGATGTCAAAGCGACGCTGACGTTTGGTTCGTATCACGATGTCGACTCCTCGGAGATGGCCTTCCGCATGGCGGCTATCCTCGGCTTTAAAGAGGGGGCGCGCAGGGCGGATCCGGTGATCCTTGAGCCGATCATGCACGTGGAGGTGGAAACACCCGAAGAGTACGCTGGCAATATTATGGGCGATCTCTCTTCCCGTCGTGGCATGGTTCAGGGCATGGAAGAGCAGTACGGAAGCCAGATCATTCGCGCGGATGTACCGCTGGCGGAGATGTTTGGTTACGCCACGACATTACGCTCGATGTCCCAGGGACGCGCGACGTATACGATGGAGTTCCATCATTTTGCGGAAGCTCCGCGAAATGTGGCGGATGAGATTATTGCGCGGCGTGCGAAGTAGTACGGTCGCCCTCTCACTTGAGGGAGAGGGCGGGTGAGGGGGAACATACGGCTGTGGTGGTCATTCCGTTCACTTTATGTTCCTTGCTACTCTGTAGCGACAATACCTGTGAACGTGCCAGGGCGGCTCAATCGCCACCGCCCTGGCGACCCGGGCTCCCGGCGGTAAATCGCCGCTTCGCGGTACCTTCGGCTTATTCCTTTCGGCTTATCGGGTACGGGCGGAGGTAACGTCCCTGTAAAGCCCGCCCTCTCGGCGCATCCATGCGCCTCGCCCCGGCCTGCAGGAAACGCCTCAGCGATTTACAGCCGGACCAGAGCATCGCTATAAGTTATTCATTTCTCTTAAGCAACGTTCATCGCTTTGGGAAAAAAATTACAGGGCCTCAGTCCTGTAGGAGAGGGATTTCTCAATCCAGCGCCTTCACCATCTTCCCACTTGCCACAAACGTTCCGGCCCCAAGATGATGCAGTGTATTCAGCTTATCACCGTCAAACTGCCAGCGTCCTTCGACAAACGCACGCTCATCAGCTGCCGCTGAAACCACTTCGCCAAACAACGTATCGTATTTTTCTGCTGCGGATGTGACGGGTAATAACCGACACTCCATCCACGCCAGACATTTTTCTTCTATGACGGGAAGGCCGAGCGCGGGACCGTCTACCACCGGGATCCCGTAACAGTTGAACTTGTCTTCATCACGTCCACTGACGCTACCCACCGCCCAGGTCCAGTTGGCTGCAGCCACGCCGGGAATGACGATGCCAAACTTCCCGCTGCGTTCAATCAGTTCGCGCGACCAGGTGCTTTTATCCACCACAATAGCGATGCGCGGCGGTTCAAACTCCACAGGCATGGACCATGCGGCGGCCATGACGTTGCGTCTGTCCAGGGTTTCATCCCGACTGGTGATAAGTACGGTGGGGCCGTGGTTCAGCAGACGGCTGGCATGCCGTAATTCAACAGGGCGAAAGTGACTCATAGGATCTCCTCATCTACAAAGATGAGTATGCAGAAAAAGCACGGAAATCAAAGTGGACGCGTAGAATTAGTTTATAAACACAGCATCACTATCAAAGGAAACTGATATATGTCCCCCTTTCTGACTGCCTATTACGCTCGCATCGGCTGGAAGCAGCCGGCCTCTGTTGATATCGACACCCTGCGCGCGCTGCATTTGCATCACAACTGTGCGATCCCTTTTGAGAATATCGATGTCGTCCTGCCGCGCGAAATCCAGCTTGACGATGGGTGCCTGGTCGACAAACTGGTGACAGGGCGACGTGGGGGATACTGCTTTGAGCAAAACGGCTTGTTCGAGCGCGTCCTGCGTGAAGTCGGGTTCACGGTGCGTAGCGTGCTCGGGCGCGTGGTATTAGCTAATCCGTCGCAAATGCCGCCGCGTACGCACCGCCTGCTGTTGGTTGAGCTTAACGGAGAGCGCTGGATTGCCGACGTTGGGTTTGGCGGTCAGACGCTGACGGCGCCGATTCGTCTGCTCGCTAACGAAGAACAGGAGACGCCGCACGGGCTGTATCGTCTGCTGAGCGAAGGCAACGACTGGGTGCTGCAGTTCCGCCATCACGACCACTGGCAGTCGATGTACCATTTTGACCTGACAACGCAGTATTTCAGTGATTATGTGATGGGGAATTTCTGGTCAGCGCACTGGCCGCAGTCGCATTTCCGTCACCATCTGCTGATGTGTCGCCATCTGCCGGACGGCGGCAAGCTGACGCTGACCAACTTCAACTTTACCCACTGGCAGAACGGCCATGTGGAGGAGCAGATCCATCTCCCCGATGCCGCGGCGCTGTATCAACTGATGCAGACGCGCTTTGGGCTGGGCGTTGATGATGCGAAACACGGTTTTTCACTGGCAGAGCTGACGGCCGTGATGGCGGGTTTTGATACGCACGGGAAATAACCTGGACCGCTATCGGCCGCGAAATTCGCGTCGATAGCGGGAAGGCGATGTATTCAGTCGATTGTTAAAGTGACGACGCAAGGAGGTTGTCGAGGGAAACCCGACGCGCTCGGCAATGTCATCCACCGGCTGGTCAGTTTTCTCGAGATAGCGTTGCGCGACGCTAATGCGTTGGTTCAGTAGCCAGCGCGAAAAACTCTCCCCGGTTGTTTGCTGAATACGCCGGGTAAAGCTGCGGCGGCTCATACAGGCCTTTTCCGCCACGCAGTCCAGCGTGAGGGCGAGCGCAAGGTTCTCCGTTGCCCAGGCCAGCGCGTTGGTGAAATTATCCCCGCGACGCGTATTCTGAACCGGTAATTCGACATACTGTCGCTGTCCACCCTGACGATGGGGCGGTACAACCAGCAAACGCGCTACGCTGTTTGCCACTTCTGCTCCCCATGCCTGACGCACCAGATGCAGACAGCAGTCGATACTGGCCGCTGTTCCTGCAGAAGTGACAACGTCACCATCATCGATATAAAGTACGTCATTATTCATTTGCGCACAGGGGTAAAGGCGCTGAAAGTCAGCTGCCCATCGCCAGTGCGTTGTCGCAGGCCGGTTTTTCAATAGCCCGGCGGCCGCGACAACAAACGCGCCCATACACAAACCGACAATACGTGCTCCTGCGGCATGGGCATTTTGCAAGGCCTGCAAAAGTTCTGGTTCAGGAGCATGCTCAGGAACATCCCAGCTTGGGACGATGACCATATCCATTCCGGCCAACGCATCCAGCCCGCGCTCAACGACGATAGAAAAACCCGCATTGGTTTTAAGCACACCAGGCGTCGTGGCGCAAACAACCAGCTGACAAAGTGGCTCACCTTGCGGCGTCAGCGCTTTCTCAAACACGGCATACGGCACCGACAGGTGAAAAGGGATGATGCCATTAAATACCACAATACCAATTTTCAACGTCATATCAGCCTCCATGTGCCAGCCAGTATAGAAGTCTGGCTGGCGACAGGGTTTAAGTCCGGTCTTATTTTGTGACTGGCAGTGCTATAACGTCTTCAGTGGTCATTATCTCAGCGAATACATCGGCAACACCGGCTAATGCCGCACGTTGCAGTGTTTTGTGATCCACCACGCCACCCTGACCATCATCCAGATCGCGTGTTGCTGTTGCATCTTCTGGAATAATCACGCTGTAACCCAGCGGTACGGCGTCACGTGCAGTTGACGAAATGCACATATGCGTCATCAGACCAATCACAATTACTTTTTTAATCCCTTTTTTCTTTAATTGCGCATCCAGATCGGTGCCAACAAAAGAACTGGGAGTCGTTTTGGTGATAATAGTGTCTTGGTCGGAAGGTTGCAGATCTTTATGGAATTGCGCATAGACAGATCCTTCGGCGAACAGGGGGCTATCCTTCGGCCCCAGATGACGCACGAAGTATACCGGCAGCCCGATATGATGGGCATAGCTGACCAGTTTTTGGCTATTCTTAAGGACTTTCTCGCCATCCGGGATAACCATCTGACCGCGAAAATCGTTTGATGCGTAATATTCGTTTTGAATATCCACGACGATTAACGCAGTGTCAGAAGCAGATAAAGATTGCGTTGCCGTTGCGCCCGTCATCGCGCGAATTGTTTTGCTATTCATCCGGGGTGTCTCCTGTTCGGTAGCGTAAGTGGAAAACGTACTTATCATGCCAATCAGCAATGCCGTACGAAAAATGGATATCTTCACGTGAATTCCCTCTGTGTTCTGTTCGGGAGCCATTATTTCGCACAGTCATCAACGACAGGAGTCACCTGGAACACCAATACCGGTACTTTTGGGCCAATATGAGACGGTTACAACTGCGTAAATTTGCCAATCCAGGGGCTGCGGTTTTCACCGGACCACAGATGTAAAACCATCTCCCGGAACTTCTCCGCCGCCGGGCTTAGGGTTGTTTCCCGGCGCTGTACCAGCCCCAGGGTGCGGCGTATGACGGGTTCAATCAGCGGACGGCTGACCAGAATATGATGTTCATCTGTCGGCATCGCCAGGCTGGGAACGACAGAGACGCCGAGACCCGCTTCCACCATCCCCAGTGACGTTGACAGATGACGTACTTCATAAAACCAGTTCGGTTTCCAGGCCATTTTCTCGAACGCCTGATCGATAAGCGAACGGTTCCCGCTGGAACGCCTGACCCCAATCAGCTTCATGCCTGCCAGATCGTCCCAAGTCACCAGCGGTTTTTTCGCCAGTTCATTGTCGCGGCGACATGCCAGAACAAAAGGTTCGTTCACCAGCGGGGCAAAATCGATATTCGGATGTGTGATGTTTATCATATTTATACCGAAATCTGCGTCGCCATTTAAAACCGCTTCGAGACAATCGCTGGCACTGTGCTCAAGGATGCGGATCCGGATGTTTGGGTAGTCATTGTTATAATCTCGTATCACGGAAGGCAGGAAATAGAAGGCGGCAGTAGGGATACAGGAAACCGTAATAACCCCTGCCTGATGCGTCGCCATCTCTTTAATACTCAGGACTGAGCTTTCATAAAAATCGATTAAATTCTTTGCCTTAGGTAAAAATTCTCTTCCCACCGTTGTGAGCTTGACGCTGCGCGTTGAACGCTCAAACAGCATGGTACCCAGACTTTCTTCCAGTTTTTGAATTCTTCGTGTTAACGCCGGTTGTGAAATATGAAGAAATTGCGACGCTTTTGTAAAACATCCGATTTCTGCAATTTTTACAAACGCTTGTATTCCCTGTAATTCATGTTGCATGTCTGCATCCCATTTTCGCTTTTCTTAAACCACGATAACGCAAGGGTTATTAATGTGCAAAACGTATTAATCCCGCTTTTTTTGACATTAGAGTTATCAACTGGAGTGTGAAAACCTTATTGCGCTCCTGATAAAAGTGAAATGAGAAAAAGACATGCTTAAGATCCCATGTGTATTAATGCGTGGCGGGACATCAAAAGGTCCCGTTATTCTGGCCAGCGACCTGCCAGCGGAAACCGAAGCGCGTGATGCGGTTTTACTCAGCCTGATGGGCGCGGGCCATGAACTTGAAATTGACGGTATTGGCGGAGGAAGCCCGCAAACCAGTAAGGTGGCCATCGTTAGTCCTTCCGACAGCCCGGACGCTGATGTGGATTATCTCTTTGCACAGGTGATGGTCAACGAACGTCGCGTCGATACCACGCCCAACTGCGGCAATATGCTTTGTGCCGTGGGGCCCTTTGCGATAGAAAAAGGGCTGGTGAAGGCGCAAAGCCCGGTAACGACGGTGCGGATCCGTAATCTTAATACCGGCACTCTGGTTGATGCGGAAGTGCAAACGCCAGATTTCCGGGTCGTGTATGAAGGCGATACCCAGATTGACGGTGTGCCGGGTACCGCTGCGCCCATTGGCTTAACATTCCTGAATTCTGCGGGTTCTAAAACAGGAAAATTACTGCCAACGGACAGCGTGACAAACGAATTCGACGGGATAGAAGTCACCTGTATCGATATGGCGATGCCCATGGTATTGATTGACGCCTCAGCCCTGGGCAAAACAGGAAGAGAGTCACCCGCAGAGCTGGACGCTGATAAGGCCTTTAAAGAACGACTGGAACATCTGCGTCGTCAGGCTGGCGCCGCGATGGGCTTAGGGGACGTGTCCAACAAAGTGATCCCTAAACCGGTTCTGCTCAGCAAGGCGCGTAACGGCGGAACGCTTCAGGTGCGCTATTTCATGCCACACACCTGTCATAAATCACTGGCGATTACCGGATCAATTGGTATTTCGACCGCGACGCTCATTGAAGGCTCCGTCGCCGCGAAAATCATCGCCGACCGACCAAAGGAACGCTTCACCAATATTATTGATATCGAGCATCCAAGTGGAAAAATATCGGTGTCACTATTGAGGGAAGATAACAATATCGAAAATACCCGTGCGGCGGTTATTCGCACTTCACGTAAATTATTTGAAGGCGTTGTTTGCGTACCTGAGAAAATGCTCTCTGAAGTTGATTAAATAAAGTCCAAAAAATATCTGTCTTACACAACGAATTTCTGTACCTTAACTATAATACTGAGGTTATTATGGCGTTAACGCATGCTAACAATACCCAGAAAGCATCTGAGCCGGTAAAAGCCAGCGCGCATATTCGCGTAATTCTGGCGCTGGCATTATCCGGGCTTGCTGAACTTGCTTCTCTGTTTTTTATTCAACCTCTGCTGCCGACGCTGGCTGTGGAATATAATGTGCCTGTCAGTCAGGTGAGTATTATCCTGTCAGCAGAAACGGCACTGCTGGCAATTGGCCTGTTATTTACCGGAACGTTATCCGATCACTATGGCAGGAAGCGGTTAATTATTGTCTCCCTCCTGCTGGGCGGGATCCTGACGCTGCTCTGCCCGCTGGTGGAGTCCTGGGCGATGCTGGTGGCGCTGCGTGCGGTGATTGGTCTGGCGCTGAGCGGTATCGCGGCAGCGGCAACCGCCTACATCAGTGAGGAAGTCGCACCGGTAGCGGCAGGGATCGTCACGGGGTATTTTGTCTTCGGTAACTCGATGGGCGGCATGTCCGGCCGTATTGTTGCCAGCCAGCTTATCGATCACGTTTCCATTAATGTCATCTTTTACGGCTTTGCCGTCAGCCTGATTGCGGTTGCCATTCTGGTGAAATTCCTGCTGCCTGAATCCAAAAACTTTACCCCTACGCAGAACCTGAACGTGATGCGAATGGTGAAAGGGGCGGCATCGCATTTCAAAAACAAAAATCTGGCGCTGGCGTTTGTCATCAGCTTTATTATCTTCGGCGCATTTACCTCTCTTTATAACTATCTGGCGTTCTTCCTGAAGGGTGAACCGTTCCATATTTCACCGGCTAATGCAGGTCTGCTCTCCTTTAGCTTTGCCCTGAGCTTCTTTACGGCTCCGCAGGCCGGTCGCTTATCCGCGAAATATGGCGCGATGAAAGTCTTGCGCGTGCTGTTCCTGATCATGGCCTTTGGCATGCTGCTGACGCTGACGTCGAATGTTGTCACCTTTATTGTGGGCGCGGTCATTTTTACCGGCTGTTTCTTCGGCTGCCACTCTATCGGCTTAAGCTGGGTCAGTAAAAATGCAACCCATGCAAGAGGCCAGGCCGTCGCGCTCTATTTATTCTTCTACTACATGGGCGGTTCGGTTATTGGTTTTATCAACGGTTTTGTTTTCCATTCAATGGGCTGGCTGGGAATGACAGGATTTATTCTGGCCTTACTCGGGGTTGGCGTTGTGGTGGCAACGTATCTGGCATCCGGTAATAAACCGGTGCTGGTACCCGCGCAGTCAGCAGAATAAAACATCAGGCAAGGTGTTCACGCCTCAGGGCGTGAACACAGAACGAATATGTACATCAATCGGGTATCATCATGAAATTAGCAAGTTATATTCATCAGGGCCGTAAAAGCTACGGGATTTATACACCATCCGGCATTATCGATTTGGGTAATAAAATCGGCCATCACTACGCCACGTTGAAAGATCTCCTTCAGTGGGATGCGGTTGACGTTGCCAGGCAATATCTCGATTGCCCTGTGGATATAATGCCTGAAGAGATTACCTTTTTACCCGTTATTGAAGCGCCAGGAAAGATATTCTGCGTTGGCATGAATTACGCTGAAAAAAGAAAAGAGTTTGTCGAGACTAATAATGCGCCCACGCTGTTTATTCGCTTTCCTGATTCACAAACCGGGCATGCGCAGCCGGTGATAAAACCGGTTCTCTCCAGCGAGTTCGATTATGAAGGGGAGCTGGCCGTTATTATCGGTAAACCTGGCAGCCGGATTGACGTGAATGACGCACTCAGCCATGTCGCGGGATACAGCTGCTATATGGATGGTTCCGTTCGCGACTGGCAGCACGCCTGGTTCACTGCCGGTAAAAACTGGACGCAAACCGGCGCCTTCGGCCCCTACATGACCACGGCGGATGAGATCCCCGATCCACATGCATTGACCATTCATACCTGGCTGAACGGCATGCTGGTTCAGAATGACTCCACCGCCAGCATGATCCACAAAGTGGCGGATCTTATCGCCTACATCAGTACGTTCACCTCTCTCAGCGCTGGCGACGTCATTATTACCGGTTCGCCAGGCGGCGTCGGCAAAAAGCGTAATCCGCCGCTCTTTATGCACCATGGCGATCGCGTTGAAGTTGAGATCGAAAACCTTGGTCGCCTGATGAACACCATTGTGGAAGCTCAACCGCAGCCGGAAGAGCTCGCTGTCTAAACGCCCAGGAGAGAGAAGATGTTCAGCGCCAGAACACCCGAGTTTGAGGTTATTAACGCCGGTAACGCTCAGGCCAGAGAGGAGGTTGCCGCTTTCCTGGCCCGCAACGGTTTAGGTATTGATGACGATATCGCGCAATTTATTGTTGCCCGCTACCAGCGCCATCTTGTCGCCTGCACCGGCATTGCGGGTAACACGTTGAAGTGCATCGCAGTGGATGCCGGGTGGCGGGGCACATCGTTAATCCTGACGTTAATCCATGAGGCCGAACTGCAGGCAGCACAGAACGGTGAACATCAACTCTTTCTCTTTACCTGTCCGGATAACGTGAAGTCATTTCGCGGATGCGGCTTTTATCCGCTGGTGACGGTCGGGAAGCGTGCGGCATTAATGGAGAATACGCCGGTGGGGATTCATCGTTATTGCAGCGAACTTCGCCGTCATCATCTCGTGCCGGGAAATACTATTGGCGCGATTGTGATGAACGCGAATCCGTTCACCCTGGGCCATCAATATCTGATCGAGCATGCAGCAAGCCGGTGCGACCACTTGCATGTTTTCGTGGTTCAGGAAGATGTCTCTGCGTTTTCATTTAATGAACGGTTCGCGATGGTCAGGGACGGTTCCCGGCATATTCCTAACGTCACGGTGCATCCGGGGTCTGCGTATATTATTTCTCGCGGCACCTTCCCGGGCTATTTCCTGAAAGACAAGCAGGTCATTGATAAAGTCTACGCGGCCATTGACCTCCTGCTGTTCAGAAATTACATCGCCCCGGCGTTGAATATTCATCATCGTTTCGTGGGTACCGAACCGTTCTGTCCGTTAACCGCTGAATATAACCGGGCAATGCATCGCTGGCTGGAAGACGAAACCAGCGCGGCGCCCCGTATTTGCGTCCATGAAATAGAAAGAAAAACGGATGGCTTTAATGTGCCGGTCTCGGCTTCAGCTGTTCGTCGATTATTAAAAGAAAACAACATCGCTGCCGCCAGCCGCATGGTGCCAGCCACCACGCGCGCGTTTCTGAATAACGGAGTGCAGCATCAGCGTTGCTTATCCGAGCCGCTGACGGCAGCGGTTTAAGCGCATTACCACAGGAAAATGGATATGAAAATTGTACAAGCCGCGATGGCGGGAACGCTGGAGTCCAGCGACCTCATGGTTAAGGTCAGCCCCGATGAGAGCGGGCTGGACGTGGTCATCCACAGCGAAGTCTATAAGCAATTCGGCGACCGAATTGCAGAAGTGGTGAATGAAACGCTCTCTGCGTTCAACATCGAACAGGGGCAGATCATTATTGATGATAAAGGCGCGCTGGACTGCGTGATCCGCGCCCGCGTGCAGGCTGCACTGCTCAGAGGGACAGCCCGGGAAGACATTGCATGGGAAACGTTATAATGAAAAAATTACGCCGCAGTATGTTATTTATTCCCGGTTCAAGTGCTGCCATGTTGTCGACGGCATTTATCTATAAACCTGACTCTATTATGTTTGACCTGGAAGATGCCGTGGCGCTGAAAGAAAAAGACAGCGCGCGCCTTCTGGTATTTCATGCGCTGCAACACCCGATGTACAACGATATTGAAACCGTTGTTCGAATTAACCCGCTAAATACCCCTTTCGGTTTGAAGGATCTTGAAGCTGCCGTCAGGGCGGGGGTGGATGTTATTCGTCTGCCGAAAACCGACTCTCCGGAAGATATTTATCAGCTCGAACGTGAAATCGTCCGCATTGAAGAAACCTGCGGCCGTCCTGTTGGCTCCACGAAATTAATGGCCGCGATTGAATCAGCCGTGGGGGTTATTAATGCGGTCGCCATTGCGAAATCGTCCGACCGTTTAATGGGTATTGCGCTGGCCGCTTTTGATTATGTGATGGATATGCAAACCGAGCGGGGCGACGGGACAGAGCTGTTCTATGCGCGGTGCGCGGTATTACATGCCGCGCGCGGAGCCGGTATCGACGCGTTCGATGTGGTGTACGCCGACGTGAATGACGAGGCCGGGTTCCTGAAAGAAGTGGATCTTATCCGCCGGATGGGCTTCAACGGAAAATCGCTGATTAACCCGCGACAAATTGAAATTCTTCATAACGCCTACGCTCCCACCCAGGAAGAAGTGGATTACGCACAGCGCGTGCTTGCCGCTGCAGAAGAGGGCGAACGCAACGGACTCGGAGTGGTCTCGCTGAACGGCAAAATGATCGACGCGCCGATTATCAATCATGCCCGGGTTGTTATCGAACGCAAAAATGCCTCTGGCATTCGTCAGTAATCACATTTTTTCGCAAGCGACAGGATGAATAATGAAAAATCTCACTGAAACCCTGCATCACATTCCCGGCACGCGTCGTGAATACGTCGCCTTCAGCGGCGCTAATGCGACGACGCCGTATCTTTCTGATACACAGCAAAAATATCAGCGCAAACTTTTTGCCAGCGTGGACGAGGTGCTGGACCGTTGCGATCTGCATGACGGCATGACCGTCTCCTTCCATCACGCGTTCCGCGAAGGCGACAAGGTGATCAATTATGTGATGGATAAGCTGGCTCAGCGCGGTCTTAAAGGGCTCACGCTCGCGTCCAGTTCGTTAATGTCATGCAATACGCCGCTTATCGGGCACATTCGCAATGGTGTGATTGGCAAAATCTACACCTCCGGGATGCGTGGTGAACTCGCGGACGCAATTTCACACGGATTGATGGACGAACCGGTACAGATCCACTCCCACGGCGGACGGGTGAATCTGATTCAGAAGGGCGAAATTACCATTGATATCGCTTTTCTGGCGGTCTCCTGCTGCGATGAATATGGCAATGCCAGCGGCAACGGCGGTACCTCGCAGTGCGGCTCACTAGGTTACGCCATGGTCGATGCGCAGTATGCCAAAAAGGTGGTCCTGCTTACCGAAACCCTGAAGCCATTCCCTAATCTGCCGGCCAGTATCGTTCAGGATCGGGTTGACTATGTGGTGCAGATTGAGAGCGTCGGCGATCCGGCCAAAATCAGCGTCGGCGCCGCCAGGGTGACCAGTAATCCACGCGAACTGATGATTGCCCGTTCTGCTGCCGACGTTATCGAACACTCTGGTTATTTCCGCAACGGCTTTTCCATTCAGACCGGTTCAGGTGCGGCATCCACCGCCTGTACGCGGTTTATGGAAGCCCGGATGCGCAAACACAATATTGTCGCCCGGTTCGCGCTCGGCGGGATCACCGGCAGCATTGTCGATCTACATCAAAAGGGCTTAATTGAAAAGATCCTCGATACGCAAAGCTTTGACGGTGCGGCGGCGGCCTCCATGGCAGTCAATCCCAACCATGTTGAAATCTCCACTAACGTCTACGCCAACCCGGCGGCCAAAGCCGCCTGCTGCGACAGGGTCGATGTGGTCATCCTCAGCGCGCTGGAGGTGGACACTCGGTTCAACGTCAATGTCCTTACCGGTTCCGACGGGGTGATGCGCGGCGCGTCAGGTGGGCATTGCGACGTCGCGGCGGCGGCCAATCTCACCATTGTGGTTGCTCCGCTGATCCGCAGCCGCATTCCAACCGTTGTCCGGCAGGTTACCACCCTGGTAACACCGGGGGAGAGTATCGACGTTCTGGTTACCGATCACGGTATTGCCGTTAACCCGGCGCGCCCGGAGGTCCGCGAACGCCTGATTCACGCCGGGCTGACCGTCGTCGACATCGAGGCGCTGTATCAGAAGGCGTTGCTTATTTCGGGTGAGCCTAAGCCGGTGGCGTTTACCGACCGGATCGTTGGCGTGGTGCGCTACCGCGACGGCAGCGTAATTGATGTGGTTCACCAGGTGAAGGAGTGATCCCCATGACGGATAACGCATCGAATACCTCTGTTTCGCTGGAACAGGTTCTGACATCAAAAGAGCAGCGCGCACGCCGACAGCAGGCGTGGCTGTTTCAGTCGGATCATACCGTGGTATCCGTCACGCTGGTCTGGCCGGGGGCGGTGAAGGATACCGGTCTGGCCCGACGGGTGATGGCCGTTGCGAATGAGGCGCTCGGTGAGCTATTCCGCACGCATCAGTGGACGGTCTGCCGCCAGCAGACTCTGCAGCCGGTCACCGGGCCGGAAGCGCTCTGGTCGGTGGCGGCCCCGGCCTGGATGATCAAGCACGTCACCGCGCATCTCGAAGATAACCATCCTCTGGGACGCCTGTGGGATATCGACGTGTTGTGTCCGAAAACGGGACTGCTGAAAAGAAGCGCCATCCAGCAGCCGATGCGCAGATGTTTTATCTGTCATGAACCTGCTCATGTCTGCTCGCGTATGCGACGCCATTCCCTGCCCGAGCTTATGCGCGTAATTGAGGCGTTAACCGATGACTACTTCGCTTGCCAGCTGTAATACGCCAACCCCCCAGCAGAGCATCGCGGCGCTGGCGGTCGAGGCTCTGTGCCGGGAAATTCGCTTAACACCGAAACCGGGCCTGGTGGATCGCGAAAACAGCGGAGCGCATCGCGATATGAATTACGCGCTGTTTATGGCCAGTATCGCGGCCATTGCCCCGTGGTTCACCGCGTTCTTTAACGTCGGCAGGGAGACGGCCCGTCTTGCCGGGCCGCAAACGCTGCGGGCAATAAGGCCGGTCGGTCTGGCCTGCGAGCAGGCGATGTTCAACGCCACCGGCGGGGTGAATACCCATAAAGGCGGCATTTTCTCCCTGGGGCTGCTCTGTGCCGCGGCGGGGCGTCTGACGCAAAGGCAGGTAAGCCTCACGCAGCGCAGCCTGTGCGATGAGAGCAGGGCGATTTGCGCTGGCATCGTTGAACTGGAGCTGAAAAATCGCGGCGTTGCGAAAACGAAGGGCGAGCAGCAGTTCCAGGCATACGGTTTAACCGGCGCCCGAGGGGAAGCTGAAAGCGGTTTTGCCACCGTCCGCCACGCCGGGCTGCCTCACTTTGAAAGGGCACTGCGCCAGGGAGCCTCTGAGGACGACGCGTTACTGAGGATGTTGCTCGGGCTGATGGCGGCGAATCCGGATACCAATCTTGTTTCACGGGGGGGACCCGAAGGGCTGAATTATGCCAGACGCTATTCCAGACGACTTTTAGCGGTGAAACATCTGACGCCGGAGAGATTAGTTAACGCCTTAACCCGCATGGACGCTCAGTTTATTCGCCTGAATTTAAGCCCGGGCGGGAGCGCAGATCTTATCGCCGTCGGATGGTTATTGTCGCAATTTCCCTCCGAATAATCGAAAAGGAAAACGTCATGATTGAACAACGCCTCCAGCAGCTCAGTAACGTCTATACCGTGGTTCTGGTGCCGGGTCTGAGAGACAGCGATGAACATCACTGGCAAAGCTGCTGGGGGCGACGTTTTCCTTTCTGGAAGCGAATTCAGCAGAAAAACTGGTTCGAGCCCGATATTGAAAACTGGATCTCCGCCATTACCCGGGAGCTGGCGCAGTGCCCGCTGCCCGCCATCCTCGTCGGGCATAGCTTTGGTGCGCTGGCGTCGTGTCGGCTGCTGCAAACGCGACCGGTAAACGTCGCCGGGGTGGTGATGGTCGCACCGGCAGAGCCCGCGTTTTTCGGCCTTGATGAGGCCATTCAGCCTGCGCCATTACCGGTTCCCTGCCTGATGTTTGCCAGCAGAAACGATCCCCTGATGCGCTTCTCCCGCGCGCAGTTCTGGGCTGCCTGTTGGAAGGGGCTGTTAATCGATATCGGCGAGGCCGGACATATTAATGCCGAATCTGGCCACGGTGAATGGCCTTACGGACTTGAACGACTAACAGAATTTTGTGAACAACTTTAGCTTTAACAGGAGAACCTATGTTAGATGATTACACTCAGCACCTGAAAGCCCGCCAGGAGGTGGGCATTCCGGCGAAACCGTTAACAGCGGAACAGACAGCGGCGCTGATCCAGCGTTTACTTCACGATGCCCCGACACATCACCCGCAATTAATCGATTTATTAACCCACTGCGTCCCACCGGGTGTCGATCCTGCGGCAAAGTTAAAAGCCGAGTTTTTATTTAAGGTGGCGTTGCAGGACTACCGTGTTAACGGTCTCTCTCCCGAAGCGGCCACCACGCTGCTGGGTACCATGCAGGGCGGCTATAATGTCCAGCCGCTGATTGCGCTGCTTGACCATCCGGACCTGGCGCCGTTGGCCGCACAGCAGCTCTCTACGACCATCCTCATTTTCGAAAAATTCAGCCAGGTTGAAGCCAAAGCGATGGCCGGTAACGTCCATGCGAAAGCGGTGCTTCACGCGTGGGCCAATGCCGAATGGTTTACCCGCCGCCCGGCGATGGCTGAAAAAATCACCCTGAAGGTATTTAAGGTGCCCGGTGAGACCAATACTGACGATTTGTCTCCGGCACCGGAGGCATGGTCACGGCCGGATATTCCGCTGCATGCGCTCTCCATGCTCAGTAACGCCCGGGAAGGGGTTGAGCCTGATGAACCCGGCGCGCGCGGGCCGTTGCGCCAGCTGGCAGAATTAAAAGCGGCTGGCTGGCCGCTGGTCTATGTTGGCGACGTTGTGGGAACCGGATCGTCACGTAAATCCGCCACCAACTCCATCTTATGGCACATCGGGAACGATATTCCTTTCGTGCCGAATAAACGCAACGGCGGGTTTGTGTTTGGCGGCAAGATCGCCCCCATTTTCTTTAATACGCTCGAAGATTCCGGTGCCTTGCCGGTAGAGATGGATGTCTCCACGCTGACGACCGGGATGCTGATCGATCTTTATCCCTGGAAAGGCGAAATTCGTGAGACCGAAAGTCAGCGTCTGGTGACGACCTTTACGCTTAAAACCGAGGTGCTGCTGGATGAAGTGCGTGCCGGCGGGCGGATCCCGTTGATTATCGGACGCAGCCTGACGATGAAAGCGCGGGAATCGCTGAAGCTTGCGCCTTCTGAGGTCTTCCGCCAGCCTGCGGCACCTGCGCCTTCCACCGCCGGTTTTACGCTGGCACAGAAGATGGTGGGTAAAGCCTGCGGCGTCGCGGGGATCCGTCCCGGACAGTATTGCGAGCCAAAAATTTCGACAGTCGGTTCACAGGATACCACCGGCGGGATGACGCGTGATGAGCTGACCGATCTGGCGTGCCTGACGTTTTCAGCCGATCTGGTGATGCAGTCTTTTTGCCACACCTCTGCGTATCCAAAGCCGGTGGATGTTCGGCTGCATGAAACGCTGCCGCAGTTTATCACCCACCGTAACGGGGTGGCGCTCAAACCGGGTGACGGCATTATCCACTCCTGGTTAAACCGCATGCTGCTGCCGGATACGGTAGGCACCGGTGCTGATTCCCATACCCGTTTCCCGCTGGGGATCTCATTCCCGGGCGGCTCCGGACTGGTGGCGTTCGCCGCGGCAACGGGCATTATGCCGCTGGATATGCCGGAATCGGTGCTGGTTCGCTTTAAAGGTGAGATGCAAAAAGGCATCACCCTGCGCGATCTTGTTCACGCTATTCCGCTGTATGCCAGAAAACAGGGGCTGCTGACGGTCGAGAAAAAGAATAAGCGCAATGTTTTCTCGGGCCGAATCCTCGAAATCGAGGGGCTGGAAGCATTAAGTGCAGAGCAGGCGTTTGAACTGGCCGACGCGTCGGCTGAACGGTCCGCTGCCGCCTGCGTGATGCGCCTGGCGGAAGAGAAGGTGGCGCAATACCTGCGCTCCAATGCGGCTCTGCTGCGCTGGATGGTTCAGCAGGGGTACGAAAACGCCGCTACGCTTGAACGTCGTATCGCGGAGATTGAGGCCTGGCTGGCTAACCCGTCGCTGCTCTGCGCCGATCCAGATGCGGAATACGCGGCCGTCATTGAGATTGACCTCAATGAGATCACCGAACCGGTGGTCTGCGCGCCGGACGATCCGGATGATGCCCGTCTGCTTTCTGAGGTGGCCAGCACGCCGATAGAAGAGGTCTTTATTGGCTCCTGTATGACCAATATCGGCCATTTCCGCGCGGCCGGGACAATCATGGCCGAGGCCAGCGAAAGTCAGGCGCGTTTGTGGCTCGCTCCGCCGACAAAAATGGATGCCCAACAACTCTCTCGTGAAGGCTATTTTAATCAGTTTATTCAATCGGGCGCGCGCATTGAGCCTGCGGGCTGTTCACTCTGTATGGGGAACCAGGCGAGGGTGCGCGAAGGGAGTCACGTGGTATCAACGTCCACCCGAAATTTCCCGCATAGACTGGGAACAAATGCCAAAGTCTTCCTGGCGTCCGCTGAATTAAGTACCGTTGCGGCCATCCTGGGTAAAATGCCCACCGTTGACGAGTATTTTCGCTATACCGATAAACTTCATGACGCCCATGAAAATATCTATCATTATCTCAGTTTTGACACCCTGGCTGAATATCAAACCACAAAAGGTGATAATATCCAGGTTGTTACCGTGTAATTCTTTATTATTTGTTCGATAAATATTATTTAGCCGGCAGAGACCTCTCGCAGGAGTGGTTTCTGCTATTCAGGGACCCTTTTCTCATGGGTGAGATATGCTTAAATCCAATGTTTTAAAAACAATCTTACTTGCCATTATTATATTATTATCAATATTTATTCCTCCGCCTGATGGATTAACCAAAGAGGCGTGGATCCTGGCAGGCATTTATCTTTCCGCAATCGTAGGGCTGGTGATTAAACCCTATCCTGAACCTGTCATCATGCTGGTCGCGGTCGCATTAACCTGTTTTACCGTGACCAAATTCCCCGATTCTCCCGTGAAATCCATGGATGTTCTTAGCGGATACGCCTCAGGCACCACCTGGCTTGTGTTCAGCGCCTTTACCCTTAGCGCGGCGTTTGTCACCACCGGTCTGGGAAAACGCCTTGCCTACTGGTTTATCCTGAAATTTGGCAGCACGACGCTGAGACTGGGCTATGTAACCGCCTTGCTGGATTTGGTGCTGGCACCCGCCACGCCCTCAAATACCGCGCGGGCAGGTGGGGTGGTTTTCCCTATTATTAACAGTATCGCGACCGTACTGGGGTCAACGCCACAAGAGTCACCGTGCAAGGCCGGACGTTATTTAATGGTCAATGTCTATATGGTGACTAAAACGACCAGCTATATGTTTTTAACCGGTTTTGCCGGGAACGCATTAGCGCTACAGCTTATTTCCGACATTTTCCATATTCATATTAGCTGGATCGGCTGGATGCTGGCGGGTGCTCCGTTGGGATTATTGATGCTGTGTATTATTCCCTATATTTGTTACCGCGTCGCCTCGCCGGAAATTAAAAAGATTGATAATGTCGCGATTGCGACTGATGGGCTGAAAAGCCTGGGGGCGATGAGTCTCAAAGAGAAAGGTCTGGTGGTGATTTTTATCGCCGCGTTACTGGGTTGGATCTTTTCTCGCCATCTTGGATTGAATGAATCCGCTGTCGCCATTATCGCGATGGGGGCGGCACTGCTGTTTAATATTATCGGCTGGAGTGATGTTCAGAAAAATAAAGGTGGCTGGAATACCCTGATGTGGTACGGAGGCATCATTGGTCTGAGCGCCACCCTGAGCAAAGAGGGCTTTTTCCGCTGGCTGGCTGATTTCCTGTCAGCGCATCTGGATTTCCTCAGCGCCGGTAACATGACCATCGTGATTATCGTGTTTCTCAGCGTACTGGTTCGCTATTTCTTTGCCTCCGGCGGGGCCTACGTGGCGGCCATGGTGCCGGTCTTCGCCACCGTGGGTCTGGTCACCGGCACGGCGCCCGTACTGCTGGCGCTTGCCATTCTGTTTTCCAACTCGTATGGTGGCTGTATCACCCACTATGGTGGCGCGGCAGGTCCAATTATCTTCGCCTCCGGCTATAACGACATTAAGTCATGGTGGACAATCGGCACAATCGTGGCGCTGGGCACGTTTTTAGTCCATATGTTCCTCGGCATACCGTGGTGGGGTTTCCTGATGCAGCACGGTATGCTGCAGTATTAATCGCCCGGTGGCGGCTACGCCTTACCGGGCCTACAGTCCACGCGGCGGCATTACTCGAAGGCATGTTGATATGGAAATCGTATTACGAAATAAATTCAGTTCATTGGGAATGTTTCTGGGGGGAATTGCACTCATTCTCTCAATCGTGCAGTTTTCATTCGGACCGTTTTCTCCAAAGCCGCCAGCGCTTGAGGTTATTGTTGCTGAGAAAGTGTCGGCTGTAAAACAAGGGGTAATTTCGGGGCTAAAGGGAGAGCGTCCTGCTGCCCGAACCGAAAAAACGAAGGTTAATATTGACAGCATTCTTCTTAACGCCGGGATTATTCTCGCTGTTGTGGCACTGGGACTTTCGTTCATCGGAGGAATGTGTAAGGAGAGCCGTTGGGGTATCTCTGGGGCACTGCTATTCTCAGGGCTAACGCTTACCTTTCATGCTGTGCTGCTTGCGTTTGGGCTGATCGTCGCGGTGTTGTTGCTGTTATTTATTCTCTCTCTGCTAACCGGAGGTTCACTAAGTTGATTTCAGCCCGGTGGCGGTTATGCCTTACCGGGCCTGGAGAAACCGGAACGTAGGTCGGGTAAGGCGTAGCCGCCACCCGACAAAATCAACGGCGATCAGCGGCATCACGCGCCCAGGTTGCCCAGCCCGTCCTTCAGGAGTATTAACTCAATTCGAGGGAGATCAGCTTGTCGAGATGCTGATTAAACGCCGCGTCATCCATCTCAGGCATATTCAGGACATACATCCCGTCAAGACCACACACCAGCCCGATCAACCGCCAGGCAATATTTTCCGCTCGATCGGTAAGCGTAAACGCGTTGGCCTCCGCCCCGGCGCGGATAATCGCCACGGTCTCCTGATGCCACATCTCCATGGTCATCACATAGGCGCTTTTAATGTCAGCGTCGCGGCTGGCCAGGAGCTGCGCTTCCCGCCACAGGCGAATATAGGGCTCAAACCCGCCATCATCGCTGCCGAGCATAGCGTGCAGCCGCTCCCGCCAGCTGGCGTTTTCACCCACCACGTCGGCATCCAGTAACGCACGGATCAGCTGAACGAAGGCCAGCGATTTTAGCTCCCCACCGGAGGTAAAATGATGGTGAACCTGTCCGGTCGCGACTCCGGCTTCAGCCGCAATGCGGCGTACCGTCATGGCCGTCAGTCCTTCAGCCAGCGCCACGCGCATGGCGGCCTGTAAGATGGCTTCCCGCCGTTCATCCTTGCTCAGATATCGCATGTTGACTCACTCTCAATGGGAACGAAACGAGTGTAACAAAAAGCTGGACACGCGTTCAACTTTCCGTAGGATCGCATTCTGGACATGTGTCCATATTTGCAATGAAAAGGAAATTTATGTTTGGTCAGTGGTTAGCGTTAGTGATTATCGTGCTGGTGTATATCCCGGTGGCGATCGACGCGACGGTGCTGCACGTGGCGGCGCCGACATTGAGCATGACGCTGGGCGCCAGCGGCAATGAATTGCTGTGGATCATTGATATTTACTCGCTGGTGATGGCGGGAATGGTGCTGCCGATGGGCGCCCTGGGCGATCGGATTGGTTTTAAACGCCTGCTGATGATGGGTAGTACGCTGTTTGGCCTGTCGTCCCTGGCGGCCGCGTTTGCCCCGTCGGCAGGGTGGCTGATTGCGGCCCGCGCTTCGCTGGCAATCGGCGCGGCGATGATCATTCCGGCTACGCTTGCCGGGATCCGTACGCTGTTTGTCGATGCGCGTGATCGTAACATTGCGCTTGGCGTCTGGGCGGCGGTGGGGTCCGGTGGCGCGGCGTTCGGTCCGCTGATCGGCGGTATGCTGCTTGAGCATTTTTACTGGGGATCGGTATTCCTGATCAACGTCCCGATCGTGCTGGTGGTGGTTTCGCTGGCGGCGCGTTTTGTACCCCGTCAGCAGGGGCGTCCGGAGCAACCCCTCAATATTAGCCATGCCATCATGCTGATTGTGGCGATTTTGCTGCTGGTCTACAGCGCTAAAACCGCGCTTAAAGGTGTGCTCTCGCCGTGGCTGGTTGTCAGTGCGCTGGTTGCTGGCTCGGTGCTGCTGTTTGTCTTCGTGCGTATTCAGCTTCGCGCCCGCGTGCCAATGATCGACATGCGCCTGTTCTGCCACCGCATCATTCTGAGTGGCGTCGTGATGGCGATGACCGCCATGATTGCCCTGGTCGGGTTTGAGCTGTTGATGGCTCAGGAGCTGCAGTTTGTTCATGGCTTCACGCCGTTTGAAGCGGGGATGTTCATGCTGCCAGTGATGGTCGCCAGCGGGTTCAGCGGGCCGATAGCAGGTTTCCTGGTCGGGCGTTTAGGGCTGCGCATCGTCGCGGCTGGCGGTATGGGGCTCAGCGCCGTCAGCTTTATCGGCCTGTCGTTGCTCGACTTCAGCACGCAGCAGTGGCAGGCGTGGGGGCTGATGGTGCTACTCGGCTTCAGTGCCGCCAGCGCGCTGCTGGCCTCGACTTCCGCCATTATGGCTGCCGCGCCGAAAGAGAAGGCCGCTGCCGCAGGAGCGATTGAAACCATGTCCTATGAGCTGGGGGCCGGGCTGGGGATCGCCATTTTTGGCCTGCTGTTGACCCGCAGCTTCTCGGCGTCGATTGAGCTGCCGCAGGGGCTGCACGCTTCTCTGGTCGATAAAGCCGCGTCGTCTATTGGTGAAGCGATGAAGGTGGCGCAGGAGCTGACGACGCCTCTGGCAGAATCGGTGATTGAGGCGGCAAAAAGCGCGTTTATCACCTCGCACAGCGTGGCGCTGGGCAGTGCAGGAGGCATGCTGTTGTTGCTGGCTGTTGGGATCTGGTTTAGCCTGGCGAAGGTGCCGAAGTCCTGAAACACACCCGGTGGCGCTGCGCCTACCGGGCGTGCGGGCGCGGTGTCGTAAAGCCGGGCAAGCACCCGGCTTATTTTTCCTGGGCGGCGGCCAGCACGCTGTGCAGCAGCACGTTTGCCCCTTTCTCTGACCATTCCGGCAGGATCCTCTCTGCTTCGTTATGGCTGATGCCCTTCACGCAGGGGATGAAGATCATGCTGGCAGGCGCGACTTTGCTGACATAGCAGGTGTCGTGCCCCGCGCCAGAGACCATCGGTTTCGACGAATAGCCCAGTTCGGCCACCGCCTTCTCCGTACGCGCCAGACATGTGGTATCAAACGCAATCGGCGCATAGTCAAAAATGCGCTCAACGACAGCCGTCACGCCGCGCAGGGTGAGGCTTTCAGCCACTTTATGCAGCGCCGCTTCCATGGCTTCCAGTGCCGCCTGCGAAGGATGGCGAAACTCCACGCTGCATACCACACGAGAGGGCACGACGTTGCGCGAGTTCGGCGTAACCTGCGCCATACCGATCGTCGCGCGTCCGTCTGGTGCATGCCGATAGCCAATCTCTTCCACCTTCAGCGCCAGCTCCGCAAAGGCGGTCAGCGCGTCGCGACGGCTGTGCATTGGCGTCGTTCCGGCGTGGGCGGCGAATCCGTCCAGCGTCAGGGTAAACCAGCGCTGGCCCATGGCGGCGCGGACGAGCCCGATATCCAGACCTTCATCTTCCAGAATCGGGCCCTGTTCGATATGCAACTCATAGCAGGCGTGAACCGGAAACGCGCGGGCCGGTATGTCTCCACGATAGCCGATCTCTTCAAGCGCCTCGCGAACGGTCACGCGTTTGCTGTCCATTCGGGCGTAAGCAAATACCTCGGTAAGCTGGCCGGCCCAGACGCCTGAGGCGAGCATGGCTGGCGCAAAGCGGGCACCTTCTTCGTTGGTCCAGTTCACCAGCACAATGTCACGTTCCGTCTCAATGCGATGATCATTGAGGGTACGCAGCAGTTCCAGCCCGGCCAGCACGCCGTAAACCCCGTCGTAGTTGCCGCCGAGCGGCTGGGTATCCACGTGCGATCCGGTCATGACCGGGGCGAGCGCCGGGTTTTTCCCCGCACGGCGGATAAACATGTTGCCCATTCGGTCGACGTCGCAGGTAAATCCGGCGTCCAGCGCCCAGTCGCGCAGCAGGTTACGCGCAATACGATCTTCCTCGCTGAGTGCCAGACGGGTCACGCCACCGGCGGGCGTCCCGCCGATCTGCGCCATCATCGCAAGCGTTGACCAGAGCCGTTCGGCGTTGACGCGGATCATGGCTTGTCCTTAGTGCTGCGGTAGCGGAAATCACAGCATGCGCCGCCCTGCATGATGGTGGTGGTGCGGGTCAGCTTCACGTCCGGGGCATAGCCGACGATGAATTTTTCATCGCGCGCGCAGGAGAGCAGGTGACCAATTTCGCCCAGCCCCATCTCGTGATACATCTCCGCGTAGCGGCAGCGGGTCACGTTGTAGTTGTACTGCTGGTCGTCGGCGTCGATCACCTTCACGTCGAGGGCGTTATCTTTTTCCCACAGATACTGCAGAGCGATAAAGCTCTTCACGTCCGCGCCGTTGGGCTCTTTGCTGGCAAACGCTTTGCCAGCGTCAATCGCGGCCTGCTCAATGGCCTCGCCAATCACCGCCTGGGCGCGGGTTTTCCCTATCTCGCGCACCAGGATTTCATAAATTGGCTTAATAATTTCGGCTTCAATTTTGCGGCGGGCGAGAATGCCCAGCTCGTTATTATCACTCATCACATTGCCTCGCTGCGTTACTTCGCTTTTGCGCCGCCCAGCACGGTCTGCGGCTGCCATTTGCCGTCGACAACCTTGTAGACCGTGAACGACGGTGATTTCAGGTTGCCTTCGTTATCAAACGCAATCTGGCCGGTGACGCCAGCGTAGCTTATGGCACGCAGGGCAGGCAGATACGCGGAAGGATCAACGGAGTCTGCTTTTTCCATCGCCGCCACCAGCACGCGGGTAGCGTCATAGGCGAACGGGGCGTGCAGTTCGATATGGGTGTGGTAGCGGGACTGGTACGCCTGCTCGAACGCTTTACCTCCCGGCATCTGATCAACGGGCAGACCCGGCTCCAGGGCGACCACGCCTTCTCCCTCTTTTTGTGCCAGCTGCAGGAACGTCTGGCTGACGAATCCGCCTGCGCCCATCAGCGTGGCGTTCATGCCCAGCTGTTTGATGCGGCGCGCCAGGGGTGCGGCCTGGCTGTCGACGCCGCCGAAGAAGATCAGATCGGCATTTTTACTGCGAATGGCAGTCAGTACGGCGCTGAAATCGACCGTTTTGTCATCCACGTACTGACGATCGACAATTTTCACGCCCTGTGCTTCAAGCGATTTAATAAACTGGTCTGCCAGACCCTGACCAAAGGCGGTACGGTCGTCGATCACCGCAATGCGTTTGGCTTTCAGGGTGTTCACCGCGTACTGTCCGGCAAGCTGGCCACCGTCGTCGTCGTGCCCCATCACGCGGAAGCTGGTATCAAAACCCTGTTGAGTATAGGCATGACCGGTCGCGACCGGTGCCACCTGTGCGATGCCGGCATCATGATAGACGCGGGCAGCCGGAATGCTGGTACCGGTGTTCCAGTGGCCGACCACGCCCGCCACGCCGCTGTCCACCAGACGCTGCGCCACGGCAACCGCGGTGCGCGGATCGGACTGATCGTCTTCGGACTGCAGTGTGAAAGTCACCGCTTTGCCGCCGATGGTCGGGTGCTGTTTGTTGATGTCATCGATCGCCAGCTGCGCGCCATTCTCCAGATCTTTACCGATACGGGCAGACGGGCCGGTGAGCGGGCCCGCCAGACCGATAACCACGGTTTCACTGTCGGCGGCTCTGGTGGCCGTTGAGGCGAACCCACCGAGCAGAATAGCGGCGCTTAGCGCACTGATTTTTACTGTTTTCATTGTATTTCCCTGGTGTTGGCTGGTGTTGTTAAACGGGCATTTCGCCCAGATAAATCTGTGCAATCTGGTCGTCATCAAGCAGCGCTTTCGATTCGCCATGATGAACGATGCTGCCGCTGTCCATCACCCATGCGCTGTCGGTCACTTCCAGCGCCAGGCGGGCGTTTTGTTCGATCAGCAGCAGGGCAACCCCGCGCTCGCGCAGGCTGGCAATAACCGCAAAAATGTTCTCCACCATCTTCGGGGCAAGGCCCATCGACGGCTCGTCAAGGATCAGCAGGCGCGGCTGGCTGAGCAGGGCGCGGTTCAGGGCCAGCAGCTGTTGTTCACCGCCGGACAGTAGCCCGGCGAGCTGGTGCTGCCGTTCGCCAAGACGGGGGAAACGCTCGAAAATCGCCGCCATCTCCTGTTTTACCGTGACAGTGTCACGTCTGAGCCAGGCCCCCATCTGCAGGTTTTCCAGAACCGTCATGCGGGAGAAGATCCCGCGGCCCTCCGGGACCATCACCAGCCCGTCGCGCAGCAAGGTGTCAGGGCGCAGTTTGCGTACCGCTTTACCGTTGAATTCAATGCTGCCGCCAAAGCGTTCCAGCCCGGTAATGGCGCGCACGGTGGAGCTTTTCCCCGCGCCGTTAGCGCCGATGAGCGTAGCCTGTTCACCCTCGTGCAGGGTAAAGGAGACGCCGCGTACGGCCTGAATGCCGCCGTAATGCACGTCCAGACCTTCGACTTTAAGGAGTTCAGACATGGGCGCTACCTCCAAGCCAGGCGGCGATCACAAGAGGGTCGCGGCGCACGCTTTCCGGCGTGCCGCAGGCAAGCGTTTTGCCGTAATCCAGCACCGTCAGACGATCGCAGATATTCATCACCAGCTTGACGTCATGCTCAATCATCAAAAGGGTTTTGCCGTCATCGCGGATGCGGATGAGCAGCTCGCCGAGGGCCACTTTTTCCGCCGCGTTCATCCCGGCGGCGGGCTCATCCAGCGCCAGCAGAAGCGGATCCGTTGCCAGCGCGCGGGCGATTTCAAGACGGCGCTGGTGACCATAGGCCAGATCGCAGGCGCGATAGTGGGCGAACTGCGCAATGCCGGTATAGTCCAGCCAGTGCCACGCCTGCTCGCGGGTCTGCCGCTCTTCCGCGCGGGCGCGCTTGTGGCGGCTCAGCGCGGCCCACAGACCGTTACGGGTGCGCACGTGGCGGCCCACCATCACGTTTTCCAGCACCGACATATCGTTAAAGAGGCGCACGTTCTGGAAGGTGCGCGCAATCCCGGCGGCAGTGACTTTCTCAATGTGCTTCGGGAAATAGGGCTTACCGGCAATCGAAAACTCACCGCTGTCTGCCGGATACAGCCCGGTGATCAGGTTAAAGCAGGTGGTTTTCCCGGCCCCGTTGGGGCCGATCAGGCCGTAGATCTCGCCCTTGTCCACGGTGATTGAAACATCATCCACGGCCGTCAACCCACCGAAGCGTTTTGACATGTTGCGTACGGTTAACAGACTCATGCCTTCACCTCCTTGTGGCGTACCGGCCAGATGCCAGCAGGACGCACCAGCATCACCAGCACCAGTGCCAGGCCGTAGAACAGCTGACGCAATACTTCCGGGTCAATCAGCACCGTACCGAACAGCGCCTGCTGCACCGGAGCCGCCTGGCTGCGCAGCAGTTCCGGCAGGGCGGTGAGCAGTATCGCGCCGAGGATCACGCCCGGTATGTGTCCCATCCCGCCCAGCACCACCATCGCCAGCACGGCGATGGATTCCTGCAACGTGAAGGATTCCGGGGAGACAAAGCCCTGAAACGCGCCGAACAGTGCGCCCGCCACGCCGCCAAAAGAGGCGCCCATCGCAAAGGCCAGCAGCTTATAGTTACGCACGTTGATCCCCATCGCGCGGGCCACATCCTCATCTTCACGGATGGCGTGCCAGGCGCGGCCGATACGGGAATGCTGCAGACGCAGGCAGACGAAAATGATCGCCACAATCACCAGCATCAGCAGGTAGTACCACAGCCAAAGCGCGGGCACCTTGACGCCGAACCAGTGGTATACGCCGCTGAACTTCAGGCCGAACAGGTTCAGCGTGTCCACTCCGGTAATGCCCTTTGCACCGTTGGTGATGTTTACCGGACGGTCGAGGTTACGCATCAGGATGCGGATAATCTCCCCAAAGCCGAGGGTCACTATCGCCAGATAGTCGCCACGCAGCTTCAGCGTGGGGGCACCCAGCAAAATGCCGCAGACTGCCGCAACCAGCGCGGCGAGCGGAATAATGAGCAGGTAAGAGGTATGCAGCCCGTCCGGGAACCAGACTCCGAGGATCGGGAACACCGCCAGCAAGTGTGGCGACGCCATCAGCGCCGCGAGGTAGGCCCCGACCGCGTAAAAGGCGATAAAGCCCATGTCCAGCAGGCCGGTGTAGCCGACCACAATGTTGAGCCCCAGCGCCAGCATGATGTAGAGCAGGGCGAAGTCGATAACACGCACCCAGTAGTTGCCGCCGAGCTGCGTGGCCACCACGGGCGCAATCAGCAGCGCGAGGCAGAATAACGTCATGCCGGACCAGAACTTGCGCGAGGTCGCCGGAGCCTGGAGTTGAAGAGTTGTCATAGTGCCCCTTACGCTCTGTTTGCCACGCGTTCGCCCAGCAGGCCTGCCGGACGGAAGACCAGCACCAGGATCAGCACGATGAACGCAAAGACATCCTGATAATTGCTGCCAAACACGCCGTGGGTCAGCTCACCCAGATAGCCCGCGCCCAGCGCTTCGATAATGCCGAGCAGGATCCCGCCAATCATGGCGCCACGAATGTTACCAATGCCCCCCAGTACGGCGGCGGTAAAAGCTTTGATTCCGGGTAAAAAGCCCATCGAGAAGCTGGCATTACCGTAGTTGCTGGCCATCATCACGCCGGCCAGCGCGGCAAACGCGCCACCAATGGCGAACGTCAGGGTGATAATGGCATTTGGGTTAACCCCCATCAGCGTGGCCACGCGCGGGTTTTCCGCAACGGCGCGCATGCCACGACCCAGGCGAGTGTATTCCACCAGCAGCCACAGCCCGGTCATCACTGCAAGCGCCAGCGCCACGGTGACAATGCCGGTGACGGTCACAATCGCAGGCGGATGCAGTTCGCTTCCCGAGGTAACGGCAATGGGGTCCATGGGCAGGATCTGCGGGAACATTAATGGGTTTCGCGTCCAGATAATCATTGCCACGGTTTGTAGCAGGACCGAGACGCCGATACCGGAGATCAGCGGCGCCAGGCGCGGGGCATTGCGCAGTCGGCGATAGGCAAAACGTTCCACGGCCATGGCCAGAAGGGAGCAGACGACCATGGCAATCGCCAGAGCCAGGCCAAGCAGCAGCAGCAGCGGCATATGAGGGAAGGTGGCATTCAGGGCGTTAATGGCGGAGAGCGTGGTGAGCGCACCGACCATAAGAATATCGCCGTGAGCAAAGTTAATAATGCGCAAAATGCCATACACCATGGTATAGCCCAGCGCGATCAGCGCGTAAATGCTTCCCAGCATCACACCGTTGATCAATTGTTGTATGAGTGTGTCCAACGTCTGTACCCGCAAAGTGCTCTTTCTGCGGCTACCTTCCGATAAATGAATTAAATTGTAAAATACACATATATTATTTCTTATGATAAACCGGTATTGCGTTATCTCTATGATTTATATAAATATAGTCAATCCCTGCTTTCGGCAGAAAAGCGTAAAGAAATCAACATATGAATAAAACAGAACAATTGGCCGTTCTCCCGGCGTATGCAGAAAGTCGTCTGGCGAACGACCCGCCGCTTCGGGCTGTGCGCGCGTTTGAAGCCATCGCCCGGCTGGGCAGCGTCACGCTGGCCGCGCAGGAGCTGGCGATCTCACCGTCAGCCGTGAGCCATCAGCTCAGGGTGCTCGAAGGGTATCTGCAAATGCCGCTGACGGAGCGTCAGGGGCGCAGGCTGGTGTTAAGCCAGCACGGACGTGAATATTACCGTTCAATCCGGGCGGCCTTTAACGTGTTGCGTCAGGCGACGGAGCACCTGGCAGAGCAGGCGCATACGCGACAGGTCACTATCAGCCTGATCCCGCTTTTTGGTATGGGGTGGTTTATTCCGCGGTTGCCCGCTTTTATGCGCGCCAATCCGCAAACCGAAATTAACGTGGTGTATGCCAACCATCGCAACTATCTGAGCGATGCGTCGGATATGTCGATTCGTTTTGGCAACGGTCAGTGGGCGGGTTATCAGAGTGAAAAGCTGATTTCCGGACAGATGGTACCGGTGTGCAGCCGCACATTTTTGCGCATCCACGGCCATATCGACACCCCTGAACAGCTGCTGCAAATGCCACTGCTGCACGATGAGGAGCGAACCAGCTGGCCGCAGTGGTTTCAGTTGCAGGGGGTAAAACGTCCTCTCCGGCGCAGCGGCCCTCTGTTCGAGGACGGGCTGTTGACGCTGGCGGGCGTGCAGGCCGGGCTGGGTTGCGCGTTAATGCGTGAACCCCTGATTGCACCGTATCTTGAGAGCGGTGAACTGGTGAAGATCCTTGACTTACCCATTGATGACGGGCGCGACTATTACCTCTGCGTGCGTTCAGATTCAGAGATGACCGAGGACGGTAAGCTGCTGCAAAACTGGCTTCGTCGGGAAGCCGGTGTTCATCCTGTTACAGCGTAAGCAGGCAGTGTTTATCCAGCGCTTCAATTTCTGCGCCGGTGTAGCGCGCGTATTGCCCGGTCAGACCAAAAAACGCCGGTTGGGTTTCGGTATAGATTTCTGCTGCCAGCACCAGCCGACGTCGCTCATCTTCGCTCATCTCAAGCAGTGTCCAGGGAATGAAATAGCGCGAAGCTGAAGTCAGTTTGAACCACAGTGGGCAGCCGCAGCCGGGGCAAAACCCGCGCTCTCCACGATCCGATGAACTGAAATGAGAAGGGGCGATGGAGTCCTGCTCGACAAGCGGCTGGCCCGACGCCTCCACATACATGGCGATCCCCCCGGACCACTTCTGGCATTGCGTACAGTGGCAGGCGACCACGTCGAAATTGTTGAGGCTCACGCTGAATTGACTCATTCCGCACAAGCAGCGTCCTTTGAAAATGTGCATGGCGTACTCCTTTTTGACGCCAGAAATCCGTATAAAAAAAGCCAGCCACATGGGCTGGCTTTCTGGCGTGGCATATCTTAGAACTGGTAGGTCAGACCTACAGCGACGATGTTATCGGTCGCTACGCCAGTTGCTTTGGTGAAGCTGTTGTCGTCAACCAGGTTGATTTTGTAATCAACATAGGTAGACATGTTTTTGTTGAAGTAGTAGCTCGCGCCAACGTCAACGTATTCAACCAGATCCTGGTCGCCGTATGAACCCAGGTCTTTACCTTTGGATTTCAGGTAAGCGATGGATGGACGCAGGCCGAAGTCGAACTGGTACTGAGCAACAACTTCAAAGTTCTGTGCTTTGTTCGCGATATAACCATCACCGAAGTTGGTCATGTTGCGGGTTTCAGAGTAGGTGGTTGCCAGGTAGATGTTGTTCGCATCGTATTTCAGGCCAGCAGCCCATACTTCTGCGTTTTCACCGCCAGCGTTAACGGTGTTTGCAACGCGACCGGCAGCAACCTGACGGTCAGTACGGTCAGATTTCGCGTAGGTTGCGCCAACACCGAAGCCGTCCATTTCATAGGTAGAAGACAGACCCCAGCCGTCACCGTTCGCTTCGGTGATGTCATTACGGTCGTTTTTACCCTGGTACTGAGCGGCAACGTTCAGACCGTCAACCAGACCGAAGAAGTCGGTGTTACGGTAGGTTGCAACGCCAGTCGTACGGCCAGTCATAAAGCCATCAGTCTGAGTCCAGGTATCGCCACCGAACTCTGGCAGAACGTCAGTCCATGCGCCGATGTCGTAAGCAACACCGTAGTTACGACCGTAGTCGAAAGAACCGAATTCGTTGAATTTCAGACCTGCGAAGGCCAGACGGGTTTTGTTGCCGTCAGAGCCCTGAGATTCAGAACGGTTGCCTTTGAACTCATATTCCCACTGGCCGTAACCGGTCAGCTGATCGTTGATCTGAGTTTCGCCTTTGAAGCCCAGACGAACGTAAGTTTTGTCGCCGTCGTTATCGCTATCGTCAGAGAAATAGTGCAGACCTGTCACTTTACCGTACAGATCCAGCTTGTTACCGTCTTTGTTATAAACTTCAGCCGCGTTTACAACGCCTGCTGCCAACATGGAAGTCACTGCCACTGCAACTAATTTAAGTTTCATCTTAAATATTCCTTATAATTTTCTTCAGTATTTCCTGAGCCACTTTGAACGATTTCTAAACGAGGCTGATCGTCAATGGCATGTTATTTTTAAAAATCTTGTAGTCGCCTTTCAATAATAAGTTTCAAATTATTAGCAATAATTTCAGTTAGTGTGATCGAGATCGGATTAATGAGCGTGATAGTGAATGAATTGGTGGGTATTTGCGCAATTTTCCGGGGATTTTATTGCGGTCAATATAGTTTCATTGTGGTTTTATAATATGCGGTAATTATCGGTATTTTCGTTCTTTATCTTGCAAAAACTTACCTGGATACCCCGTTAACCCTGTTTTTTGGCCTAAATCAACGGCATTTTCGAGGTGTGCGCAGAAATACACAGAAACATACTATTGCACTTCGTGCTATTAAAAAGGTGAGTATTTGCATGGGACTAATCACGCAGCGGTGTCAATTTGTGTCAATAACAGACAACGTGTATTTACGAAAGGGCGATAATATAAACAGAATATAAATACCTCTTCGGCTGTCCTGAAGAGTATTCTGGCGTGATGATATTAAATTTATGTTAATAATTTGCTGTCGGGCTGAAAATAACCCGACAGCAAAATCGACATTATTGTTTTGTCGCGTACCAGCAGAGTAATGACCCGGCGCAGACCATCAGCGCGCCTTGCCAGAAGGAGAATGAGAGGGGCGAACTCAGCACGGCGGCGGCAAGCGCGGCTGAAAGGACCGGGGTAAAATAGGAAATGGCGGCCAGTATCGTGACGTTCCCGTGAAGAATGCCAATATTCCAGGCGGCATAACCCAGACCAAGGGCAACCCCGCACATCACAAGTTTCACCACCACCGGAAGGGTGAATACCATATCGGGCTGTTCGCTCAGGGCATATTTCATCCACAGACTCAGTGCGGTCAGCAACACAAACAGCGTGATACCGTTTTGCCCCTGCGCAAATTTACGCGTAACGGTGCAGTAGGCCGCCCAGATAAATGCCCCGGCAAATGCCAGCGCATAGCTCAGCGGGCTGGAGATGATATTGCGGGTAATTTCATCGAGGTGTAATCCCTGTTCACCGCCTAATACCCAGCAGACTCCCAGTAATGAGATGGCTAACCCCGGGATCACCCACAGGGTGGATTTTTGTCCGTTGAACAAAATAGCGAAAACAATGGTCAGGCTTGGCCAGAGGTAATTGACCATACCGACCTCAATGGCCTGCGATCGCGTGGCGGCATAGCCCAGCGACAGCGCCAGACATATTTCGTAGCTGACAAACAGAACGCTGCCCGCAATAAGGTACCGGGACGAAAACCGTCTGATATCAGGAAATCCTACCGTCACCAGACACAGTAATCCGCTGAGGGTGTATATCATCGCCGCACCGCCTACCGGCCCCAGCCCTTCGCTCACGCTGCGAATAAGGCCGACCATGGTGCTCCATAACAGTATTGCCGCCAGCCCAATAAGCGTTGCTCTCTTTCTGTCCATGACTTCGCCATTGCTAAAAAACAAAGGGAAAATGTAGCGCATTCATCCTGACGCTGTCGCGAATTATTCTCTTAAGCCGTTAATCAAAAAGAGGTATTTAACCGTAACGGCAGTGACTATTAAGGGGGTGAAGGCAGGCGACCTTGATTTGACGCAAAAAAATCAGGGGCTTTGCTGTTAGTTTGCGCCACGAAGTCTTATCAGATAACGAGGACAACAATGGACGTCAGCCGCAGACAATTTTTCAAAATCTGCGCGGGCGGTATGGCCGGAACAACAGCCGCTATGCTGGGGTTTGCTCCCAAAATGGCACTGGCTCAGGCACGCAACTATAAGCTGCTGCGCGCAAAAGAGATCCGTAACACCTGCACATACTGCTCCGTAGGTTGTGGGCTTTTAATGTATAGCCTGGGCGATGGCGCGAAGAGCGCCAGAGAAGCGATTTACCACATTGAAGGGGACCCGGACCATCCGGTGAGCCGCGGGGCGCTGTGCCCGAAAGGGGCAGGGCTGCTGGACTACGTTCACAGCGACAACCGCCTGCGCTACCCGGAATACCGCGCGCCGGGCTCTGGCAAATGGCAGCGTATCTCCTGGGATGAGGCCTTCTCTCGTATTGCCAGATTAATGAAAGCCGACCGCGACGCCAACTTTACTGAAAAGAACGCGCAGGGCGTGACGGTCAACCGCTGGCTTTCGACCGGCATGCTGTGTGCCTCTGCGGCAAGTAATGAAACCGGCATGCTGACGCAAAAATTTGTGCGCTCTCTCGGCATGCTGGCGGTAGACAACCAGGCGCGCGTCTGACACGGACCAACGGTAGCAAGTCTTGCTCCAACATTTGGTCGCGGTGCGATGACCAACCACTGGGTTGATATTAAAAACGCAAACGTCGTGGTGGTGATGGGCGGAAACGCCGCTGAGGCTCATCCGGTGGGCTTCCGCTGGGCGATGGAAGCGAAAAACAATAACGATGCGACGCTTATCGTCGTCGATCCGCGCTTTACGCGTACGGCATCGGTGGCGGATATCTATGCGCCGATTCGCTCCGGGACGGACATTACGTTCCTCTCTGGCGTTCTGCGGTACCTGATAGAAAACAACAAAATTAACGCGGAATACGTTAAGCACTACACCAACGCGAACCTGCTGGTGCGGGATGATTTTGCCTTTGAGGACGGCCTGTTTAGCGGCTATGACGCCGAAAAACGCCAGTACGATAAGTCCTCCTGGAACTATCAGTTTGATGAAAACGGCTACGCGATGCGCGATGAAACGCTGACGCATCCGCGCTGCGTATGGAACCTGCTGAAACAGCACGTGTCACGCTACACGCCGGACGTGGTGGAGAACATCTGCGGCACGCCGAAAGCGGACTTCCTGAAAGTGTGTGATGTGCTGGCCTCCACCAGTGCTGCAGACAGAACCACCACGTTCCTGTATGCGCTGGGCTGGACGCAGCATACCGTTGGCGCGCAGAACATCCGCACCATGGCGATGATCCAGCTGTTGCTCGGCAATATGGGCATGGCGGGCGGCGGCGTGAATGCCCTGCGCGGTCACTCCAATATTCAGGGTCTGACCGACCTTGGCCTGCTCTCCACCAGCCTGCCGGGCTACCTGACGCTACCGTCTGAAAAGCAGGCGGATCTGCAAACGTACCTGGCGGCGAACACGCCAAAAGCGACGCTGCCGGACCAGGTGAACTACTGGAGCAACTATCCGAAGTTCTACGTCAGCCTGATGAAATCCTTCTACGGCGATGCGGCGCAGAAAGAGAACGACTGGGGTTTTGAGTGGTTACCGAAGTGGGACCAGGCTTACGACGTCATCAAGTATTTCAACATGATGGATAAAGGCGACGTCACGGGGTACATCTGCCAGGGCTTTAACCCGGTGGCCTCGTTCCCGGACAAAAACAAAGTGGTACGTAGCCTGAGCAAGCTGAAGTACATGGTGGTTATCGATCCGCTGGTTACAGAAACCTCCACCTTCTGGCAGAACCACGGGGAAGCGAACGATGTCGATCCGGCGTCGATTCAGACCGAAGTGTTCCGCCTGCCGTCCACCTGTTTTGCGGAGGAGGACGGCTCCATCGCTAACTCCGGCCGCTGGCTGCAGTGGCACTGGAAAGGTCAGGATGCGCCGGGGGAAGCACGTAACGACGGCGAGATCCTGGCCGGGATTTACCATCGCCTGCGCGAGATGTACCGCACCGAAGGCGGCAAAGGGGCTGAACCGCTGCTGAAGATGAGCTGGAGCTATAAACAGCCGGATCGCCCGGAGTCTGAAGAGGTCGCGAAAGAGAACAACGGCGTGGCGCTGGCGGATCTTTATGACGCCAACGGCACCCTGGTGGCGAAAAAAGGCCAGCTGTTGAACAGCTTTGCACTGCTGCGCGACGACGGGACGACGGCGTCCTCCTGCTGGATCTACGCCGGCAGCTGGACGGAGCAGGGTAACCAGATGGCCAACCGTGATAATGCCGATCCTTCCGGGCTGGGTAACACGCTGGGATGGGCCTGGGCATGGCCGCTTAACCGTCGCGTGCTGTACAACCGCGCGTCCGCAGATATCAACGGCAAGCCGTGGGATCCGAAGCGCATGCTGATCGAGTGGAACGGGGCGAAGTGGACGGGGAATGATATCCCGGACTACAACACCGCCGCGCCGGGCAGCAACACCGGGCCATTTATCATGCAGCCGGAAGGGCTGGGGCGCCTGTTTGCCCTCGACAAACTGGCGGAAGGTCCATTCCCGGAGCACTACGAGCCGATGGAAACGCCGCTGGGGACGAACCCGCTGCACCCGAACGTCATCTCAAGCCCGGTGGTGCGTATCTACGAAGACGATGTGCTGCGCTTAGGCAAAAAGGACAAATTCCCGTACGTGGGGACAACCTACCGCCTGACCGAGCATTTCCACACCTGGACCAAGCATGCGCGGCTCAACGCTATCGCACAGCCGGAACAGTTTGTGGAGATAAGCGAAACGCTGGCGAAAGCGAAAGGGATCGCCAATGGCGACCGGGTGAAGGTGAGCAGCAAGCGAGGCTTTATTCGCACGGTGGCGGTGGTGACGCGTCGTCTGCAGACGCTGAACGTGAACGGTCAAGAGGTGGAAACCGTCGGTATCCCGCTGCACTGGGGTTTTGAAGGGGTGGCGCAGAAAGGCTACATCGCCAATACCCTGACGCCGAACGTCGGCGATGCCAACTCGCAAACGCCGGAGTACAAGGCGTTTCTGGTCAACATCGAGAAAGCATAAGGAGCGAGTAAATGGCGATGGAAACACAAGACGTGATTAAACGCTCCGCGACTAACCCGATAACCCCTGCGCCTCGCGCGCGGGATTACAAGGCAGAGGTCGCCAAGCTGATCGATGTCTCCTCCTGCGTGGGCTGTAAGGCCTGCCAGGTGGCCTGTTCGGAGTGGAACGATATCCGCGACGAGGTGGGACACTGCGTTGGGGTTTATGACAACCCGGCGGATCTGAGCGCTAAGTCCTGGACGGTGATGCGCTTTAGCGAAACCGAGCAGAACGGCAGGCTGGAGTGGCTGATCCGTAAAGACGGCTGTATGCACTGTGAGGATCCGGGCTGCCTGAAGGCGTGCCCGTCCGCCGGGGCGATTATTCAGTACGCCAACGGGATCGTCGACTTCCAGCAGGACAACTGCATCGGCTGCGGCTATTGCATTGCGGGCTGTCCGTTCAATGTGCCGCGACTCAATAAAGAGGATAACCGGGTATACAAATGTACCCTGTGCGTGGATCGGGTCAGCGTCGGACAGGAGCCTGCCTGCGTGAAGACGTGTCCTACCGGTGCCATTCACTTTGGCACCAAAAAAGAGATGCTGGATGTGGCGCAGGCGCGGGTGGATAAGCTGAAAGCACGCGGCTATGAAAATGCAGGCATCTATAACCCGCAGGGCGTGGGCGGTACGCACGTGATGTATGTACTGCACCATAACGACCAGCCGGCGCTTTACCACAATCTGCCGAAGGACCCGGCTATCGATACGTCCATTAACCTGTGGAAAGGGGCGCTTAAACCGCTCTCTGCGGCGGGCTTTATCGCCACCTTTGCGGGGCTGATTTATCACTATATCGGTATCGGGCCAAACAAAGAGGTAGATGACGAGGAGGAGCATCATGAGTAAGTCGAAAATGATTGTGCGCACGAAGTTTATCGACCGCGCCTGTCACTGGACGGTTGTGATCTGCTTCTTTCTTGTGGCGGTGTCGGGGATTTCGTTCTTCTTCCCGACGCTGCAGTGGCTAACCGAAACCTTCGGTACCCCGCAGATGGGGCGCATTCTGCACCCGTTCTTCGGGGTGCTGATTTTCGTGGTGCTGATGTTTATGTTCGTGCGCTTTGTTCATCACAATATCCCGGACAAGCAGGACATTCCGTGGGTGAAAGGGATTGTTGAAGTCCTGAAGGGCAACGAGCATCACGTCGCGAGAGTGGGGAAATACAATGCCGGGCAGAAAATGATGTTCTGGACCATCATGAGCATGATTTTTGTGCTGCTGTTGACCGGGGTAATGATCTGGCGACCCTATTTCGCGCCGTATTTCCCGATTCAGGTGGTGCGCTACGCGCTGCTGATCCACGCGACGTCAGCCATCATTCTGATTCATGCCATCCTGATCCATATGTATATGGCGTTCTGGGTAAAAGGATCGATTAAAGGGATGATTGAAGGGAAGGTGAGTCGTCGCTGGGCGCAGAAACATCACCCACGCTGGTATCGTGATGTGGAGCGGCTGGAAGCGAAACAGGAAAGTACGGAAGGGTTGAAGTAAGACCTGCGCCGTCGGCTGTGCCCGGCGGCGCTGCGCTACCCTGCAGGCCTTACGTCATGTGTTAGTGAGTAAACGATCGATTGCCGCTATAACGTCATGACGTGCGTGACGTAGATTGCACACAAAATTTTCAGGATTAATTTTTTGATTATTAATATTCGTTATCATTGGCGAATAAATCAGTAGCGTTTCAAAATCGATATTAACGCCAGGAGCCAATTGGCTCTGCCATAACGGTAGTCTGTTATTTCTGGCAAGAGGTACGATTACACGTGTGGCAAGGTCATCATAGCAATCATCCTGAATAAGCATATAGTAAGGAAGCCTGTCCCGGGTTGCGGCAGACGTATTACGATAAACGTTGAATTGTTTCAGCATTAAAGCACCCTGAAAAAATCATCATCAGTAATCGTTCCATGTTTCTCAACAAACTCATTCATTGCCCGTATAAATGCACCATCTTCTTCTGATAGCTGATGTCGTCTGGTAGCGCTTTGTTCAGCATGACAACAGGGCTTACGCGATGAGATGTTCTGACCCTGTTTTGTTTTTGCGGTATGTTTCATTTTTACCTCCTTTGTTGGTGCGGCCATTATCAACCGCAGCCAACAAAAAACAATACCGTTTCCCCTGGTAATCTATATTCTGCGAGACGTCTTCCAGTTATATCAAAACCGCTCTTCCACATACCGGAACGGATATTTCGTTGGCTTCACTTTACCAATTTTACGTTTCGGTAAATCGACCTTTTCAACGTGCAGTTCTTTGTACGGGATCTGCGAAAGCAGGTGCGAAATAATATTCAGGCGCACGCGTTTTTTATCTTCTGAACGTGCCACAAACCATGGCGCCCAGGCGGTATCGGTGGCTTCAAACATGGCGTCGCGTGCGAGAGTGTACTCGTCCCACAGGTTAAAGGACTTAATGTCCATCGGCGAAAGCTTCCAGATCTTACGACCATCGTTAATCCGGTCGCGCAGGCGGCGCTCCTGCTCCTTCGGCGTCACCTCCAGCCAGTATTTCAGCAGGATAATGCCGGCATCGACCATTGCTTTTTCCATGACCGGCGCGCCGTCCAAAAATTTCTCAACCTGTTCCTCCGTGCAGAATCCCATTACCCGCTCCACGCCCGCACGGTTGTACCAGCTGCGATCGAAAATCACGATCTCGCCTGCCGAAGGCAGGTGGGGCACATAGCGCTGGAAGTAGAGCTGGCTTTTTTCTTTTTCCGTCGGGGCTGGGAGGGCAACTACGCGAAATACGCGAGGACTGACGCGCTCGGTGATGGCTTTAATGGTGCCGCCTTTACCGGCGCCGTCGCGACCTTCAAAAACGATACACACTTTTAATCCCTTGGCGACGACCCATTGCTGGAGCTTAACCAGTTCAACGTGCAGACGGCGGAGCTCTTTTTCATACTCTTTATTTTTAAGCGGTGTATTCACTTCGACATCAACAGCGACACTGGTTTTCTTTTTGCTTCCCATGATTGTCATCCTCAGGTTGTCCGGCGCGAGAAAAAGCGAGGCCGCACTATGAAGTGTAATCCACCTGAATAAATGGATTAACGTGTCAGCCAGCTGATTTGAACTGGCTCACCATACAAGATTGTTCAATAATGCCCGCTGCGAATTTTTCACACGTGGTTGTGGTATGAAAAAGACAATTTTCTCATTAGCGCTGAGCACCTTTGGCCTGGGCATGGCTGAATTTGGCATTATGGGTGTCCTGACCGAACTGGCGCAGGACACGGGTATCTCCATTCCCTCCGCCGGAAATATGATTTCGTTTTATGCCTTCGGCGTCGTCATCGGCGCGCCGATTGTGGCGCTGTTTTCCGGCAAATTCTCGTTAAAAACCACGCTGCTGTTTCTGGTGGCGATGTCCGCCGTCGGAAACACCTTGTTTACCTTTTCAACGTCATATTTCTGGCTGGCGGCGGGGCGCTTAATTTCAGGATTCCCTCACGGCGCGATTTTCGGCGTCGGGGCAATTATCCTCTCGAAAATTGCGCCACCGGGGAAGGTGACGGTCGCGGTGGCCGGGATGATTGCTGGTATGACGGTGGCCAACCTGATGGGCGTTCCGCTGGGCACCTGGCTTGGGCATCAGTTCAGCTGGCGCTATACCTTTTTCGTGATTGCCGCGTTCAATGCGCTGGTGATCCTCTCGGTGCTGCTCTGGGTGCCGGATATTCATGACAAATCAGAAATTAAATTGACCGAGCAGTTCCAGTTTCTGAAGAAGCCCGAACCCTGGCTGATTTTTGCCGCCACGATGTTTGGCAACGCTGGCGTGTTTGCCTGGTTTAGCTTCGTTAAACCGTTTATGGTCAACGTGTCGGGCATCGAAGAAGGGGCGATGACCCTCATCATGATGCTGATGGGCCTGGGTATGGTGTTGGGCAATCTGCTGAGCGGTAAGCTCTCGGGGCGTTTTAGTCCGCTGCGCATTGCGGCCACCACCGACATGGTGATTGTCGCCTCGCTGCTGCTGCTTTTCGCCTTTGGCGAACTGAAAACGGCCTCGCTGGTGATGGGCTTTATCTGCTGCGCCGGGCTGTTCGCGCTCTCTGCGCCGCTGCAAATCCTGCTGCTGCAAAATGCGAAGGGCGGGGAGATGCTGGGGGCCGCGGGCGGGCAGATGGCGTTTAATCTCGGCAGCGCGATTGGCGCATACTTTGGCGGAATGATGATTACCCTCGGCTTTAGCTGGCGCTACGTCACGCTGCCTGCGGCGTTCCTCTCGTTTTCGGCCATGAGTGCGCTGCTGATCTACGGTTATCTGCGGGCCAGAGAGGCTCAGGCTAACGCTCGCGCGCTAGCCTGAAACGGGTCAGGCAAGCCAGGGCTCGCCGAGGGTCAGCATCAGGCGGTTGGCCCAGGCGAAGAACGCCGCGGACTGCACCAGATCAAGCTGCGCTAAGGTATCCAGCCCCTCTTTTTCCAGGGCGGCAAGGTGCAGCGGCGTGGCGGCAGGCGGTGTAACCGACAGCGCCGCCGCGAAGTTAATTTCCGCCTGCCAGCGTGCAGACTGCCCCTCACTGAGGGATTGCCCGGGACGTACCGCCAGCAGTGCTTCCACCGCGCCGTCATCCTTAGACAGCTGGCTGGCTTTACGCGCATGGACAGATGCGCAGTAGATGCAGCCGTTGATTTTACTGGCGACCGTTGCAGCCAGCTCACGCTCGGCACGCGGCAATCCTCCCGGCGTATAAAAAATGCCTTTATCCGTCAGCGTGCGCTGTTCAAGCACCGGCAGGTTGCGCCCCAGCAGGCGGAAATAGTCGGAGTCCGTGTGGCCAAATTTCGCCAGGATCGCCACCTCATCGTCACGGAATTCCGCCAGCGGTTTGGCGGCTAACCATGGCTCCCAGCCCAGCTCCTGCTGGGTGAAGGCGACGGGTGCCGCCTTCCCGGTGACCGTGGTTGGCGTTGTATGCCAGATACCCGCGGCCACCGGTGCATCGCTTGTGGCAACGGGCCTGTCGTTAAGCAGACGCAGTCCGGCGATCAGTCGACTCTGGAAGCTGACAAACGCGATAAGCTGCGCCAGGGTGACAACGCCTTCCTTACTCCATCCTGCATGGGTCAGCGCCTTTAGCGCCGCCGGCGTGGCTTCAACGGGGGAGAAGGTCAGCAGGCGCGCGAAGTTCAGCGCCGGGGTCAGGCGGTCTGAAGTCGGGTCAGCCAGGCCAAACCCGGCGTAGTGCGCAGCCAGCGCCTCCGCGTTGTGCCACCTGGCCACTTTCGCCGCCACGGCGAAACGCTCGTCGAGTGCAAAATCTTCATCCTGCTGGCTAAAGAGGATTTCATAGCTGCCCTGTGCATGGCGCGCGGCGGCGTCCCGCGTGGCGCGCGCCTCTGCCAGAGGGGAACCGGGTTTAATTTCCGCCAGCTCGGCAAGAATATCCTGACTTAATGACATAGGTCTCTCCTCAAAGAATGTGGGGGGCAATATGTTCGGCAATCAGCTCAATGGAGCGTAGGGTGTCGCGGTGCGTGGGCTCGACCGAATGGACCTGGAACGAGATATCCGTGGCGCGCCTGAGAATGGAATCGGCGTGCAGTGAACGCAGTACCGTGTCGGGTGAACCGATATGGGCGTCAAACTGACGACGATAATCCGTGACGGTGTCACCTTTAACTGCGTGTCCGGCAGCGCGATGCTGCTGTGCCTGTTTCGTGAGACCCGGCGTCGCTACTTTCAGCGCATAGTCATCGCTGTCGGCGACGAACGCGGTGCGTGAGGCGAGTATACGCGGCGCGATGCCTGCCGGTAGCGCCTCAAGGTAGGCATCCACAATCGGGTTCTGGATAGCGTCGAGCGTGAGATCAGGCTGTTCTGCCGGGCGCGGCTGCGTGCGCGAGAGCATTAAGCCGTGTCCGGCCTGGGCTGCCCGCACGGCCCCCTCCACGGAGAAGGTGGCAATCCAGATGCGGTCAGCCAGCTGCGGTGCCGGTGGGTATAAGTGGTTATCCGGATGGGCGAGCGAATCCCCACGCCAGGCGCTCTGGAGCACGTGCAGGTTCTCGGCAAACGCGGCTGCGCGCGCCTCAAACGTCAGGCCGAACGGCAGGAATGAGGTGGGCGTGCCGCCTGACCCCAGCCCGACTTCAAGACGTCCATCGGCGAGTAAATCAAGCACCGCGGCATCTTCCGCCACGCGCAGCGGGTTTTCCATCGGCAGGGTAATAATGGCTGTGCCCAGACGGATGGTTTCGGTATGCGCCGCAACGTGGGCCAGGAACAGCAATGGCGACGGCAAACCGCCTTCACTTTCATGAAAGTGGTGCTGCGCAATCCACGCGCTGTCAAAGCCGTGGCGTTCAGCGTGGCGGATCTGTTCTGTGGCCAGACGATAACGCACCTTCGGTGTGGCATCGTCAAGCAGGCGGGTGAAAAACCCCAGGCGTTTTCGCGTCATGCGAACTCCTCCGTAGCGGGTGAAAAATGGGGAATGGCGTCAATCAGTTCGCGGGTATAGGCGCTCTGCGGCGCAGCGAACAAGGTTCCGACGTCACCGTGCTCGACCACCTGACCGCTGCGCAGCACCGTGACGCTGTGAGCGATCCGGCGCACGGTGGAGAGATCGTGCGTAATGAAGAGATAGGTCAACCCCAGCTGCTGCTGCAGTTGCTGCAGCAACGCCAGGATCTGCGCCTGAACGGTGACATCCAGCGCGGAGGTGGCTTCGTCCAGCACCAGAATGGTCGGCTCCAGGATCAGCGCCCGGGCGATGGCCACGCGCTGGCGCTGCCCACCTGACAGCTCACGGGCGGTGCGGGTCAGGAGGTCGACGGGCAAGGCCACTCGCTGCGCCACGGTCTCCACCCGGATTTTGCGCTCCGCTTTGCGCAGGCGGGAAAAGTTCTTCAGCGGCTCTTCGATAATCTCAAACAGGGTCTGACGCGGGTCGAGCGAGGCAAACGGGTTCTGGTAGACAAACTGGATCTTCTGGCGCAGCTGGCGACGGGCCTCGCGGCTGAGCGTGGTGGCATCAATATCGTCAATAATGACCTGCCCGCTGTCGGCCTGTTCAAAGCCCAGCAAAATACGGGCAAGGGTGGTTTTCCCGGAGCCCGATTCACCCACCAGGGCATGCGTACTGCCGCGCCTGACGTCGAACGTCACCTGATCCAGCGCCTGCAACTGATGGCCTTTGCCCAGCGAGAAACGTTTGCTGATGGCGCGGGCGCGAATGGCCGGTGAGGCGAGCGGCAGACCGGCCACCGGGGCGATGGTCAGGCGCTGGCCCTGGAGATCGCTCAGCAGCTGGCGGGTGTAGGCGTGCTGCGGCGTACGGACGATATCGGCGGTGTTTCCTTGTTCCTGAACCTCGCCATCGCGGAAAACCAGCAGCCGGTCCGCGCGCTCAGCGGCCAGTGCCAGATCGTGGGTAACAAACAGGACGGCGGTCCCCGATTCCTGGCGCAGGCGATCCAGCAGGTCAAGAATGCGTTTTTGCACGGTCACGTCCAGCGCGCTGGTGGGCTCGTCGGCAATGATGACGTCCGGGCGCAGCGCTATCGCGATGGCAATCAGCACCCGCTGTTTCATCCCGCCGGAAAGCTGATGGGGATATTGCTTCATGCGCTGTTCGGGATGGCTCAGGCCAACCTTAGTCAGCAGGGCGAGCACCTGCTCGTCGCGCTGGAGTGCCGTTACCTTTTGGTGCAGCTGAATAATTTCGCCAACCTGCGCGCCGATGGTTTTTACCGGATTGAGCGAATTTCCCGGATCCTGCGGTACCAGGCTGATGCGCGCCCCGCGGAGGGTATCAAGACGCTTAGCGGACCACTGGCTTATCTCCTCACCGTTGAGTACGATTTTTCCCGCATCACGCCGGGCGTTGTCGGCCAGCAGACCGATGATCGCCTGCGCCGTGGTCGTTTTGCCGGAGCCGGATTCACCGACAAGCGCCAGCATTTCCCCCCGACGGAGCGTGAAGCTAACGTTATGCACTACCTCCCGCCACTGGCGCGCGGTACGGTAGCTAAGGGTCAGGTTTTCTACCGAGAGTACGGTCATTTCGGGCCTCCGCTGAACTGCTGGCTGATTCGGTTGGTCGCCAGCACCACGGCGATGACAACCACACCGGGGAAGGTGGTTAACCACCAGGCGGTAGAGAGATAGTTACGGCCTTCGGCAATCAATAAGCCCCATTCCGGCACGGGCGGCGGGGTGCCGTAGCCGAGAAAGCTCAGCGTGGAGAGTGCCAGGATGGCCTGACCAAACTGCAGCGTGGCAAAGGCGAGGACGGCGGTTAAGGCGTTAGGCAGGATATGTCGCCACAGCACCGCCAGGAACGTCCCGCCGCTGCCAAACGCCGCCTCGACATAATCCGTATGGCGGATGCGCACCACTTCACCGCGCGCGAGGCGGGCGAAGCTGGCAATGGAAGCCACGCCCACGGCAATTGCGGCATTAACGGTGCCAAACCCGAGCAGAATGATCACCGTCAGCGAGAGCAGCAGGGACGGGATGGAGAGCAGCACGTCGACAAAACGCATCAGGAAAGACTCAACGCGTCCGGCGAACGCCCCGGCAACCACCCCTAAACCGGTGCCCACCAACAGACCCATCGTGACGGCGGCCAGCGCCGCGCTCAGGGAGTGGGACGCACCATATACAATACGGGTGTAAACATCGCGGCCAAGCTGATCGGTGCCGAGCCAGTGGCCGGCTTGCGGGGCCAGACGCTGTGCGCCCGCGATGCCCTCAATCGGGCTGTAGTGGGTTAACAGGCCCGGCGCCGCGGCGGCGAAAATCGCAATCACAATGACCGCCCATGCCAGCCACAGTCCGGGCTGCCACGCGACGCCCTGCCAGCTGGGGACGCGTTTACGCGCGGCGGCAGCGTAATCGACCAGACTCATGAAGCACCTCCGGATAGGGGTTGCAGCCGGGGATCCAGCAGCGGCATCAGCAGATCCACCAGCAGATTGATCAGGACAAAACCGAGCGCGGAAATCATCACCACCGCCTGAAGCACGGCGATGTCCTGGTTATTGACCGCCTGCTGGGTCAGTTGCCCCAGCCCGCTGCGGCCAAAAACGGTTTCGGTGATCAGCGCTCCGGCAATCAGCTCGCCCAGCAGCAGCCCGGCAATATTCAGCACCGGCAGCAGGGCGTTGCCGGTCACGTGACGCCACAGGACGGCGGTTTCACTCAGCCCTTTGGCCCGGGCAACGGCGACAAACGGCTGGGTCGCCACCTGGTCCAGGCTGCGCATCAGGATTTGTGCCAGCGGGGCGGAGATGGGGATGGCGACGGTGACGATGGGCAGGATCAGCCCCTGTAACGGCGTCGGGTTAATCACCGGGATCAGCCGCAGCTGAAAAGAAAAAAGCTGGATCAGGGCAATCCCCAGCCAGAACGTCGGTAAGGAGATAAACAGGACCGGCAGAGACTGGAAGGTATTGCTCAACCAGCGCAGGCCCGGTAGCCGCGACGCAAAGGCCAGTGCGAAGGCCAGTACAACCGCGAGTAAAAAGGCGGGCAGGGCGAGGCTCAGGGTATCCGGCAGATTGCTGGCAATCAGCTCACTGACCGGCACGCCTGCCTGTAACGAGTAGCCGAAATCGCCGCGCAGCATCGCCAGCAGCGTATGGCCATACTGCTGCCACAGCGGACTGTCCGCGCCATAGGCCACGCGCATCTCCTCGATTTGCGCCGGGCTTAAGCCCAGGTCCGGGTTCTGAAATTTAATCAGCACCGCGTCGCCCGGCAGAACCTGGAGCAACACGAACGAGAGGGTAAAGGCGGCCCACAGCACCAGCAGCCCATGCCCGAAACGTTGAAGAAGTGCGTGGCGCATCGTCAGCTCCTCAGTGTTTCTCAATCCACGCGCCGTAGAACGACGGGCGGCCTACCGCTTCGAAATTCACGCCTTTCAGCCACGGGGCGCCGGCAAAGACCTGCGGCTCCTCGAAGATCGGGATGACGTAGGCGTTATCCAGCAGATAGCGCTGGGCGTCGCCCGTCAGCTGCAGGCGTTTTTGCGGATCGACTTCCGCAGAGATGTTTACCAGCAGCGCATTCAGCTTGTCGTCGCGGAAGTTTTTAACCTTGTCGCTGGACCCGCCTTTTTGCAGCAGCGCGTCGCGGTTAGCGGGGTAGAACATACTCTTCACCACATCCGGATCGGCGCGGCCGACTTCGGAGACGGTTAACGGGGTTTTCAGCGGGTCAAGGTTATCCAGCGTGCGGCTGCCTGCGTCACCGGCTTTGACGCTCAGGGCCACGCCCACCTGCCGCCACTGCTGGGCAACCAGCTGCAGCACCTCTTTGTTTTGCGGCTGCGGCAATGATTCATAGACCGTCAGCGCCAGCCGCTGGCCGTCTTTCGCGCGAATGCCGTCGCTGCCTGCTTTCCAGCCTGCCTCATCGAGCAGCTGGTTGGCTTTTGCCGGGTCAAAGGTCAGTTTGTCGCTGAGATCGACAAAGCCTGCGGCAGAACCGGCAATCACGGACTTCGCCTGCGGATAGTTAGCCGAGAAGAGGGTTTCGACCACCTGTTTCGCATTGGTGGCGTGCAGCAGCGCCTGGCGAACGCGAACGTCGGAAACCAGCGGGTTGTCCGGGCGGAAGCTGATGCTGTCGTTCACCCCACGCGTCGGGGCGGCATAGATTTTATAGCCCTGATCGGTGGCCTGCTTTTCGTCATACGCCTGTACCTGACGAATAAAATCCGCCTGACCGGCCAGCAGAGCGCCGATGCGCACGCTGTCTTCCTGGGTGACGATAAACTTGATGCCGTCCAGATTGGCCGGACCCTGCTGCGGCAGATTTTTTGGCCCCCACTGGTAATCTTTGCGGGCTTCAAGCGTCACTTCGCGCCCCAGCTTTTCGTCTTTCACCACAAACGGGCCGGAGCCAATGATGTGGCGCGCATCCCCCAGCTCTTCAAAGTTGCGTTTCAGGGTGCTGAGCGAGACCAGACCCGAGCCAATGGTGGCAGTCCCCTGCAGGAACCCCGGCGACGGTTTTTTGAAGTAGAACTTGACGGTCAGCGGGTCGACCACCTCGCTGCGATCGTAGTTATTGATCACTTCGGACACCGGCAGACGCTGCGCTTTGTTACCTAAGCCGTAGGTATCAAAGTTTTTCGCTACGGCGTTTGCGTCCAGCGGCGTGCCGTCGGAGAAGGTGATACCAGGGCGAAGTTTAAAGGTGTATTCGGTTTTATCGGCGTTGGTGGTCCAGCTTTCGGCCACCCAGGGCTCAACCTGTAACGTTTTCGGGTTCTGCCAGGTCAGTTTGTCGGTGATCTGGTTCAGAATGCCGCCGTTGGGGTAAAAGCCGCCCGCAGGCGGATAGAGGTTGGTGTGGGCCTGTTGCTCCAGATAAATCAGCGTGCCGCCTTTGACGGGCGCATCAGCGGCCCAGGCTGCGGTGGTCGTCAGAATTAACGCCGTCAGCAGCGGCAGACGAAATGGGGTTTGCATGGTGAATTCCTTTGTTATCTTCTTGTTAGCGTCGGATTCATCATCGGGCGCGGGGGAAAACAAGGGAACAAAGGAATTAAGATAAGGATTGCCGGAAAATGGCTATAAAAAAACCGCCCCGGAGAGGAGCGGTGATGAAAGGTGGACGATTATGAACGTAAGTCGATCACCATACGGCCACGGATCTGGCCCTGTTCCATCTCTTTGAAGATGGCGTTGATGTCCTCGATCGGACGCATCGTGACCTTAGGCACCACTTTGCCTTCCGCGGCGAACTGGAACGCCTCCTGCAGATCCTGACGGGTGCCGACCAGGGAACCGACCACCTGAATGCCGTCCAGCACCAGACGCGGAATATCGAGGCTCATGGCTTCCGGTGGCAGACCCACCGCCACCACGCGGCCACCGGCGCGCACGGCATCCACTGCCGAGTTAAACGCCGCTTTTGCCACGGCCGTCACCACGGCTGCATGCGCGCCGCCGGTTTTTTCCTGCACAATTTTCGCGGCATCTTCGCTGCGGGAGTTGATGGTTAAATCCGCGCCCATGCTGGCCGCCAGCTTCAACTGTTCGTCGTTAACGTCAAGGGCGATGACTTTGGCATTAAAGACGTTTTTGGCGTACTGCAGCGCGAGGTTACCCAGCCCGCCCAGACCGTAAATGGCAATCCACTGGCCCGGTTTAATACCCGATACCTTCACGGCTTTGTAGGTGGTGACGCCAGCGCAGGTAATGCTGCTGGCCGCCGCCGAATCCAGACCGTCCGGCACTTTTACCGCGTAATCCGCGGTGACGATGCACTCTTCCGCCATGCCGCCATCCACGGAGTAACCGGCGTTTTTCACATCGCGGCACAGGGTTTCGTTGCCGGTATTACAGTATTCGCAGTGGCCACAGCCTTCAAAAAACCATGCCACGCTCGCGCGATCGCCGACTTTCAGCGATTTCACGCCAGGGCCGACCTCTTTGACGATCCCAATCCCTTCATGGCCCAGGATCACGCCGGTTTTATCGCCGAAATCGCCGTTCTTCACGTGAAGATCGGTATGGCATACGCCACAGCACTCCATCTTCAGCAGGGCTTCTCCGTGCTTCAGCGGGCGTAAGGTTTTTTCGGTGACATTGACCTGATGATCCTGAGTGACAACAGCAGCCTTCATGTGTATCTCCTTGTTCATGATAAGAATCTGCATAGCAGGTGTAATACCCCTTAAGGATTAATACATTAGCCTGGTAATGCAAGGCTGCGGCAACATAATGTCATCATTTAATCCGATTTCAGATTAAGAATACGGCGTTCCTCTAATAATTAAGGGGGAAAATGCTGGCCCGGCGAGGCGCTCGCCGGGCGCAGATTTACAGCTGTGCTTCTATCTCCTCTATCTCTTTACGCCATTGCGCCTGAAGCTGCGGTTTTTGATGTTTCGGTTTGCGCGCCAGATCGTCTGCCAGCAGCGTTTCCAGCGCGACCAGTCGTTCAAGCAGATCGTCATACGGCGAGGGTTGAACCGTCGCGGCGGCAGCGGGCGCAGTGGCCATTACCAGCCCCGCGCTTTCACGCAGCCGCGCAAACACCGCTTCCGCGTCGTGCCATTCGCTCAGCGTACCGTCCTCTATCAGCCAGAAGCGGTTGCAGCTTTGGCTAATTAACTGACGATCGTGGCTGACCAGCAGCACGCCACCTTCAAACTGCTGCAGCGTTTCTGCCAGCGCCTCTTTGCCTTCCATGTCCAGATGGTTGGTTGGCTCATCGAGCATCAGCAGGCTATAGCGGGCGAGCGTCAGGCCCACAAACAGCAGGCGTGAACGCTCGCCGCCGCTGAGCGTGCTGACTTTCTGCCCGTGACGGGACCACGGGAATCCGGCGCTGATAAGCGCCATCTTCCGGTTTTGCGGGTCGGGCGCGAAAGGCTCCAGCGCATCAAGCAGCGTGGCGTCATCCGGGAGCTGGTTCAGCGTCTGATCGTAATAGCCCGGCGAGACGCGCGGATGGATTTTCAGCCCGCAGTCCGCCGGTTCATCGGTAAAATGTCGCCAGATAAGCTTCATTAACGACGATTTACCGCAGCCGTTACGCCCGACAATCGCCACGCGATCGCCGCTTTTCAGCCGTGCCGTTTCGATGTTAAACAGCGGCGGTAGCCCTGGCGCAGGCGGGACGCTGAGGTTTTCCATCTCCAGCAGACGGTCTGCCCGCAGCGCGTCACCGCGCAGGCTTAACGTCCACGGGCTACCCGCCGTGAGCGAGGTCTGGCTCTCTTTCAGGCGTTCGACCTGTTTTTCCATCTGTTTAGCTTTGCGGGCCAGGTCTTCGTTGTCGTACACCTTGCCCCAGGTCGCCAGCCGCTTCGCGCTGGCGGTCACGCGGTCGATCTCCTTTTGCTCCGCCTTGTGGCGTTGCGCGTCGCTTTCATCCCTGGCTTCCAGCGCCTTGCGTGCCGCCGTGCAGGGAAGGGCAAAGTAGTGCAGCGTTTTATCGCGCAGGATCCAGCTGCCGTTGGTGACGGCATCCAGCAGCTGTCTGTCATGCGAGACCAGCACGAAACTGCCTGACCAGTGCTGTAAAAAATGCTCCAGCCAGAGCATGGTTGGCAGGTCCAGGTGGTTGCTGGGTTCATCAAGCAGGAGCAGATCTGGCTCGTGGATCAGCGCCCGCGCCAGCAGCAGGCGGGTGTGCTGACCGCCGCTGAGCGTGGCGGCGTGCAGCGCCATATCCTGCGGCGTAAAGCCCATGCCCGCCAGCAGCGTTTCAGCTTTCCAGCGCAGGCTGTCGCGTTCCGCAGAGGGCAAGCGGGCCAGAACGGCATCCAGCATGGTCAGCGGATGAATCGCCTCCGGCAGATGTTGTTCCACGCGCGCCATCAGGCAGTGCCCGGCCAGCGCTACCGTCCCCGCAGCAGGAGAGTCAGTGCCGTCCAGCACCTTCAGCAGCGTACTTTTGCCACAGCCGTTGTCGCCCAGCAGACCAATGCGGTCGCCTTTTTTCAGCGTAAAGGAGAGAGAGTCGAAGAGCGTGCCAAACGCCGTATCAACGCGTAAAGATTGTGCAGTGAGTAAAGTGCTCATTGTTGCTTACCCAGGAGTTACAGGCATGTTTATGCCTCGTCAAACATCGCTGACGATAACTCAGTAAGCCCGAGAGAAGGGATTTCAGGGGTTGGTGTCTTCGCTCAAGCAGAAGTTATCGCAGCACGATACCGATAACGCTTGAGCAGGTGCGATCACCAAATGTATGTGAAACATTGAAAATTTCACAGTACAGCATAATTGGCCTCCTTATATATTCAGTGGGTTAATGGATGAAAGGAGTGTAGCGGGGGAAAAGGGGTTTGGCTAGTGGGGCGTGAATGTGTGATTCATATTGAGGGTTCGGAACCATTCCCTCTCCCGAAGGGCTGAGGAATCCCCAGTAATTTTTTACCTGAAGCGATGAACGTTGCTTCAGCAAAATTAATGACTTACAGCGATGCCCTGGTCCGGCTGTAAATCGCCGAAGCGTTTCCGTAAGGCCAGGGCGGTGGCGATTGAGCCGCCCTGGCACGTTCACTGGTCATG